>CAUUAM010000028.1:0-16186 GCA_963543165.1 uncultured Streptococcus sp.
TTCGTCCGACATTTGTCCGGACAAATGTCCCAACAGTAGTTTTTGTTTTTCCTTCTCAATTCTTCTGCGATAGTCACGCTTTCTATCAGCTTCTGTGTTCGATTTTCCAATAAATGATTCAATATCTAGCATAAAAATGGCACCATTGTCCAAAACATCAATTAGGTTCATTTCCTTGAAAATGCTGACAGCTTTTTCTACTACGGCCACAGGATGCCTTGTAATTTTTGAAAGCATTTCAGAATTGAATGGGATCCGATCATTGAACATCAACTTCCCATTGTTTTTTAAGCTCCTTAGATATAGTTTGATCAAAATGTTAGAGTATAGAAATCCATCTGGCATGCTTTCTAGGATGATCATTTCATCACTATCGTAAAAATTTTCTTTAACCCTGAGATAATAGTATTTCTTGTTATCTGACATTTCATTTCTCCAATCTAAAATGGCAAACCATCATCAGGAATATTCATTTGGCTATTTTCGAATGAAGGAGGCATTTGCTCTTCCATTGAATTTCGATTAGCTGAATTGTCACGTTTTTCTAAACTTCTGAAGCTATCAATAACAACTTCAGTAACATAGACACGTTGACCTTGCTGATTCTCATAATTACGGGTTTGAATGTGGCCAGTGATGGCTACCAAGTTTCCTTTCTTAATCCAACTTGCAAAGTTCTCCGCTAATTTCCTCCAAATCACACAATTGATAAAATCTGCATCATATCCACCATCTTGATTTTTAAAGTTTCTATTTACTGCAAGTGTGAATTGTCCTACTGCTTGATCTTGAGATGTTCGATGCAGTTCAACATCACGAGTTAAGCGCCCAATAAGTACAACATTATTGATCATTTGTACCTCCAACCAATGCCTCTAGCTGTAGCTTCATAGCTTTTTCTTTTTCAATCAGCCAGTCCATGTGAACCTTGGCTTTTTCCAAGTCCTCGATGCCATTTTTCTTACGATAACGAAGCAGATACTTAAGTAGATTACCTAAATGGTATCCAGTTAACTGTTCATCATTCAGAAAGTTGCGATGGACCTCAATGGCTTCAAGGCCATTCCGTCCTTGGTAGTGTTTTGGATTGTGTACGTTGTCGCTCATAATTCAGACATTCCTTTCACTGTTCTTTTCTGATGAATTTCTGACATTCTTTTATTCCACATTTCACGCTGATATTTTGCTGATTTATAATGTTTCATTTTTGCTTTTTGGCGAACGATTACTTCACGCATCACATAGATTGCGAAGCCTGAAAGTAAAATGTATGCTACAAAAGCTACTGCTAAAATAATTTCAATTGTTGTCATTTTCTTCTACCTCTTTTTTTATTTCTTTTTGTGGAAAGAGTTCCCGGTTGAATTTGTTGATCATCACATCTTGAGCCTTATTGGTCTCTTTGATTTTTTCGATACTTTCGGCCCAATGACCTGTACTTTCAAAGTTCATTTGGACCGCATTTTCTAGATCCTTGATGTGTTGTTCTTGTTCGTACATAATTTTCATTGTTGCGCCTGCAAATAATAAGAATAGTGTTGTAAGCGATAAAACAGTAAATTTCAGTTGTTTTAAGCTCATACTCTAATCACCCCATCATTCTTCAAATCCAGAGCCATCTGATGAAGTTTATCTTCAAATTCATTATCTGACAGTTTCATCAATTCGGCTTTTTCTTCTACTTTTAATGTCCTATTGGCATCTTGCCAATCCATCAATTTTAGTAATCTTTTAATAGGATCCATTTCAAAATCCTCTCTATTCTTTATTTTTCTTTTGTTCTATAGCTCTTAAAATTATTTCATGGGCTATATTTTTAGTAAGCTTTTCCAGTTTAATTAAAGCTTCTCTATAAGTATCTGATTGTTCAATTAGCCAATCAGATACTTTTATGATTTCATCTTCAAAATCCATCTCAAGACCGATGACCTTTCTATATTATTTTGGTAAGTTACTACTGACAAAAAAACGGTTAAATAAGACCTCTTACTCCTTATAAAAATCGCATGTCAAATTTCCGAGGAAGGAGGACGACTTATGACTTTTGATTTTTCAGGATTGGACAAAGTGTTTGATGAACTCAATCAGAAAGCTGAGCAATTAAGTGGTAGCTATGATTTTGATGAAATTTTCCCAAAATCATATATGCAATCAGTAAGTGAATATGACTCAATCGAGGACTTCTTAAAAGCAAGTCCAGAGACTATTACGAATGCTGAAGAGTTCGAAAAAGCTGATGAAGCGGTTCTTGATGTGTTTGTGTCAGAGAATACGAATTTCTCAACATGGCAAGAAATGCTTAATGATGCTAGTTCTCAATTTGTTATAGAGAAACTAAAATTTTAATTTCAAATTGTTCTAGTCGAGTTATTGCTTCTTGCAATTCCTTGGCTTTTTTTGAAACTTCGTTCAAGATTTCATTTAATTCGTTTTGATTTTCTAAAGTAATATTAATTTTCGTCATTATTTAAACCTCTTATATTCATCTAAATAACGATATTCCTTTGAATGAATTGATCTAATTCATTCTTGTCAATTCGTTTTGTTCCATCAATTTTATAAAGATTCAATCCCATCTTGATCCATTTTCTGATGGTATTTGAACTACAATCCGCATAGTGTGCTGCACTTTCTAGTGACAACCACCGCTTTTCTGCTATCTCCTGGTCTAAGAATTCCGTGAAAGATTCTTTAAATTGAATTCGAACCACTGATCTTATTCCGTTTTCAAATTCTTCGCTTAGAATATTCATTGTCATCTCCAATTTGTGATATAATGTAAATAGTTTCTTTTGTTGAGCGCCTGACTTCAGTTAGGTGCTTTTTATGCGTTGTAAGCATTCAATTTCATGATTTTCATTTTAGTGTTGGTGCTTGGTTCCCAAGTCATCCAATAGGCAAGTGCTGCTTCTGCGAATTTTTTTGGCAGTAAGTCATAGCGACTGATATTGAAATGATACTTGAAATCAATCTCAGCTTGTCTGAAGACCGATTGAGCGAATGCCTTATCTGCATAAGCTGGACTGTCAATTCCACCAAGACAAGCAACGACACGAGCTTTTCGTTTCTTCAGTAGAGATTGAGCATAGCTTGGATGGATTGGCTGTTCATTCTTGAGATAGTCGATATCTTCTAGCATTGTGACTTGTTGTTTCCGAAGTTCTTTTTGACCAGTAAATAGAGCAATGAAGGCATCTTCGTCTAGGTCCTCACGTATAAAACCGCCTTGTTTGCGAATAGCTGGCAAGACTTCTGATGTCACCCATCGTTTGAACTCTTTTGCTTGTGGTAATCTGCTAGATAGAATGAGTGAGTATAATCCTGATTCGTTGATGATGATTGTTTCTTGTGTTCTTCCAAGATTATCTGTGAGGCCCTGTTTTAGGGCGTCATCTTCATCAACGTGAAGAGCAATTGCATTTCTTGTTTTGCTATATCCTAAGATGTCAGCTACATCTTTTCCGACGAACCATGGTTCGTCATTGATTGTCATCGTACGGACTTCATGTCCGTGGAAATTAAATATTTCGTTCATAGTATTCCTTTCCAAATTTGGTACAATATAATAAAAAAGTGATCACTAACCTCATCTCAAACCAACTTGGCAAGTAACTTCAAATAAACAGTGGCATGGTTGTTCTCAGCCGTGCTTTTTGTTTTGATTGCCTGGACACCTTTTAATTTATGATTATTCAAGTAAATACCATCTTCTCTGATTTTTATTTCTTCCATATCTACTCCTCAAATTTTTCCCACGACTCATTAATTCTCAACTTCTTGTTAATACGAAGCTTCAAATCATCACTACCTTTTCCATCTTTGAAAAGTTGTGTGATAGCTGATGGACTAACACCTACAACAATGGCCAAGTCTGTCTGTGACCATCCACGTTTTTCAATTCGATCTTTTACAAGCTCGATCCACTTGCGATGTTGTTGGCTCATGTTTTTCCTCCTTTATTTTTTAATAGAGTTAAAGAGTTAGTAAATTAATTTATAAAACGCTTGACAACTTTCACCCAAAAGGTTAAAATGTAGGCATAGTTAAAAACTTGATAAAACCTTACATCTATCAATTATCTTGCTCGCCAAAGCTATTTATTTTTAGATAAGTTTTAACTTCTTTTTTTACTAACTCATTAACTTACAAAAACTATTTTACACCCAATTAGGTGTCTTGTCAACAGTTTTACACCTAAAAAGTTGAAATATTTTTTGTTATGCTTCTGAAAGGTTGATTTAACAATGTTTCCGACATACGAAAAAATTAAAGAACTTGCCGATAAAAGGGGAATTTCTCTCACGAAACTAGAAGAGGATTTAGGCTACAGCAGAAATACACTCTATAAGTTGAAATCTCAAAAACCTAACGCTGAGAGAATATCGGAAATCGCTGACTACTTCAACGTGTCCACCGACTACCTATTGGGACGCACTGATAATCCAAAAATTACAAAAGGCGGTGATGCTTCTGCACCGCTTGACCTTCGAGACATTGCTGCGCAATCTATGTTGTTCGATGGTAAACCACTTACTGAAGAAGATATTGATTTTATTACAGCAGTCTTGGAGGCACACTTAAAAAATAAATAGAGGTGCATTTTATGACTTTGAAAGAGCTTTGTGCCAAGGAGGGTGTAAGCCTATGCTACTTTGATGGAAGCAACTGGCACAGCCCAGGCTTCTTCAATCCGGCATTAAAAGTCCTTGCTATCGATATCAATCTATCGGAGCAAGATCAAAAACAAGTAGCCCTACATGAATTGGGCCATAAAGAACATAGCCCAGTCCAGTATGAGGTTAATAGGGAGTTGTGTGAACTTCAAGCTGATCGTAGCATGATTCATCATCTATTAGAAGAGGAATTAAAAACTATGGATGATGTGTCAGAATTTAATTACATTCATTTTATGGAACGGTATAATTTAAAAACCATCGCTAACGAAACGATGGTAATAGATGAATATAAATCTTTAATTAATTAAAAGGGGAATTGTTATGGGATTATTTGATAATGCCGAACTAAAAGAGGCTAAGCGTCTCTATAAGGAGGAAATGAGACAACTTTCTGATAACATGAAACCAACTGGTAAGATATTCATGTGTGCTAAATGGGATGATAACTTAAGAGTTATTTCTATAGGATCTATGGGATCTTCAACTTTGATTAAATATGATTCCATTACTGGAGTTGATGTCATCGTTGATGTTAAAGAAGTCACCTCGACAAAAACAAAAGGAAAAGAAAAAAGAAAAGGGGTTATGACCAGGGCTGTTGTTGGAACAGTTTTGATGCCAGGAGTTGGAACTCTTGCTGGTGCATTGACAGCTAAGAAAAAATCTACTGGTGAAACTGAGTCTGTTACTAATCAGCAAGTTACTAAAACAATTGTCTTAACACGAAATGATCCATTTAAAGCTGTACTAAATTTTCCATACAATGCAGATCTTGAAGTGAAGCTTCGTAGTATTTTGTCTGAAAATATTGCGAAATTATCGCAACCGCTAGTCACTCAGCAATTAGAACAACCTGTTAAAGAAATTTCTGTTGCTGATGAATTGATTAAACTAAAAGAATTGTTAGATGCTGGTATTTTAACAGAAGAAGAATTTCAACTTCAAAAACAAAAAATTTTGAGTTAATACAAATTACTGTCAATTTCTATCTCTAAAAAATGTTGGAGGAAAATATGAAAGAAATAATTTATTTAGATACGAAGTTAATTAATTCTTTATTAGCTCAATTAGATCAAGGATTGATTTTAAAACAAATCGTAGAGGAAAACACTTCTCAGTCAAATCATGAGGAAACTTCCAGTAAAAAAGGAAAGTCTGTATCTGGAAAATTAGATGTAGCAGTTGCTTCGGGGACATTATCTAATTCAAAAGAAGAGATTGATAAATCTGCTCTTGTGTACTCTAATGGAAACCGTGAATTAGTGGAAACTGCCATTAATGACTATTCATTAGACCTATTAATAAACAAAATCAGTCCTTTGATTTCAGACATTGATGGATGTTCGGAAGGTGATTTTATTAAGGAAAAAGATTATTTCAAATCATATGATTTCAGTTTATTAAAAAATGCTATGGATATAAAATCTCTCGAATTCCTTGTTTCAGATGAGAAGGAAAAATTTGATAAAGCAACTAACGAGTTATCTAAATTAAAGAAGGGTAATCAAACAAAAAATCAAAAAAGGATAGAAGAGTTACAGAATGTTATAGAAAATTCTACTATTTATAATTTTGAAAGACTCCACAAATTATCATCCTATGTTGAATCATTGTTGTCTGATTGTAAAATTTTTAAATTAGGGAGAACACTTTCAATCTGCGAACAAGAGAATATAAGGATTCCGAGAAGTTCCTTATCATTACTTAACAATTCAAAAAGAAAAGCCGCTATTATAGGAATAGTAGCTTCCGATATTGAAAATGAAACTAATTTTGAAAAATTTGCTGATGATCCTAATCAACTTTTGGCACATGGTTCAAGTACATTTATTAATATTGTGACAAGTTCTTTTGGAATTACACAAAATGGTGACAAATTTATAAGACCTATTGCTATTTACTTTGAACAGTTGTAAGAGATATCTTTTTTCTCACTCTTTCATTTTGAAGGTTAAAATATTTCTCATTTTCAGTAAATTTTAATGTATGATGTTTTCGCATTTGTGAATTAGACGTTTGGAGATTTTTGAATTCTTCATTCATCTCATGTTGTGTTTTCTTTACAGAATTTAAAAATTGCAACATTTTTAACCTCCTTTTGAAAATGTATTAGTAATTTACAACTAAATAAAATAAAAATCAAAAATAGGAAATCCTCACACCGCCGACCAAAGCAAAGTATGAGGAAACTTGTTATAAGAAAAGCCATTAAAAAGGTCTTTTTCTTATACCCATTTTAACAAGAAATGAGGTAAAAATCAATGATCAAAAAATATAAAAAAGGTGATGGTTTCGCCTACTATTTTAAAGCCTATCATGGAATTGATCCATTGACTGGTAAGAAGATTGTTACTCTTAGACGTGGCTTTAAAACCGAACGTGAAGCTAGACTGGCTGAAGCTAAGTGTTTGGCTGATTATGAAAAGAAAACCTTTAGAAGCAGAAATACCACTACTACTTTCAAACAGGTATATGAAACTTGGAAAGAGCATTATAGAAATACCGTAAAAGAATCAACTTATGTTAGCCAAATTGACAAAGCAGACAGACTTATTATCCCTCATTTTGGAGACAAACCTATAAATAAAATAAGTTTGACCATGTGTCAAACTCAGGTTAATAAATGGGCTGAAGAATATAAGCGATTTTTCGGGATCATCAGCATTGCTAATCAGATATTTGATTACGCAATATCTATGGAATTGATTGATAGCAATCCTATGAGGAAGACACTTAAACCAAAAAGAAAAAAGAAAGATAAGGAAGAGCTTGAACAATTCTATAATAAAGAAGAATTGAAAACTTTCTTCGAAATGGTCCAGAAACTTGATGATATAGAAATGCTCACTTTTTTCCGTCTGTTAGCTTTCACAGGAATGAGGAAGAATGAGGTTGGTGCATTAAGATGGACCGATGTTGATTTAGAGAGTGGACAACTAAAAGTTAATCAAACACTAGCCAAGGGAGAAAATAATAAAATCATATTTCAAACTCCAAAAACAAAAAAAAGCCAGCGAACAATATCGCTGGATCCTAAAACTATCGATGTTTTGAGAGATTGGCACAAATACAGTACAAAGGGCTTATTATTTAAAAATGAATCAGGTAGCCCTAAGAGTATTGTGCATGTAAATAACTTGCTGAATCGAGTTTGGAGAAGATATCCTGATTTTAAGCGTATTACCCCACACGGATTTAGACACACCCACTGCTCACTATTATTTGAGGCTGGAGCAACTATCAAAGAAGTCCAGGAACGATTAGGACATGAGAATATACAAACAACGATGGACATATATGCCCACGTTACCCAAAAAGCTAAAAATGAAGTTGCTGATAAATTCGCTTCTTACATTGGTTTTTAGAATATGGGTATCACGGTGGGTATCAAAACAAAAAAACAGGCTCTCCGAATCAATCGGAAAGCCTTATTTTATGCTATTCAAAGCAATTATTTTGCGATTGGGTAAACAGAAACTTGTTTTTTATCGCGACCTTTGCGTTCGAAGCGTACTACGCCTTCAACTTTTGCGAACAAAGTATCGTCTCCACCACGTCCAACGTTCACACCTGGGTAGATGTGTGTACCGCGTTGACGGTAAAGGATAGATCCACCTGTTACAGTTTGTCCATCAGCTGCTTTAGCTCCAAGACGTTTTGCTTGTGAATCACGTCCGTTTGATGTAGAACCTCCACCTTTTTTGTGGGCGAAAAGTTGCAAGTTAGCAAGATTCAATTTCAACATAATTGTTTTCCTCCATGTTAGTTTTCTGTGATAACTCTTGTTTGGACGAACTCTGAAGAGTTCTCCGATAAGTTTGCCATCCCTAAGAAAAATGATTCAAAGAATAGTTGGGTCATTTCTCTTTGATGTGGTGGAATATCTGTCGGGATAGTGACCCGAAGGAAGCCACCTTCTTCTTCGTTTAATTCTAGATTCGGTTCGTAGCCTGCAAATTTCTCAACAGAGTTGACAAAGTTAATGGCAAGCGTAGAAACCGATGCACACACGACATCAAAGCCATATTCACCGCTTCCAGCGTGCCCAGTGATTTCTGCACTCCTCAGCTCGCCATCTTCGGCTCGTTCAAAGACTGCTTGTATCATGTGTTCTCCTAAAAATTAAGCGTTGATTGCGTTGATGACAACTTTAGTGTAAGGTTGACGGTGACCTTGTTTACGGTGGCTACCTTTTTTAGGTTTGTACTTGTAAGTAACAACTTTCTTTTGTTTTCCTTGTTTTTCAACAGTTCCAACAACAGTAGCTCCTGAAACAAGTGGAGTTCCGACAACAGTGTTTTCACCACCAACAAGAACAACTTCGTTAAATGTAACTTCTTGACCAGCTTCGACGTTCAATTTTTCAACGTAGATAGCTTGACCAACTTCAACTTTAACTTGTTTTCCGCCAGTTTTAATGATTGCGTATGTGCTCATTATGCACCTCCTATGTATTTTTGGGTTTCCCCGTATTTTTGTGAAGACTCGCCTAGCATCGTGGGACGAACCACTTAAGCTCAAAGGATGAGCGACGATGATCGAGCGGTTGCACAGGCATGTGCATAGTCAACTCTCTAAGTATATCACTTCTATCAGACAAAGACAAGTATTTTTGCGCTTTGAAAGCGAATTTTCTTTGAAAAATCTATTTTTGTATCTTGTAGTTTAAGATCGCATTCAAAACCGGCTTTCATCTACTTATCCTTAAATTTAAAGTCATTGAAGCTCATTTTAGCTTTAGACGAATCGTTCATCCCCTTCATTTTTTCTTCTTGTTCCTTAGTAATTTTTATCGGAATCGCTGCAGCAGTATTGGGCTTTAACACACCCGATTCGCTCACTTCATAGTCAACTGTGACATCTTTAAAAAGCGACTCTCCATCATATTCCAAATTCAGGACAAAGGATCCATCTCGATCGATGGTTGTGGTGGTACGATTCACAATAAAGAATAAGGCGAAGCGGTTTTCCTCATTTCCAAAGGTATATCCTGGAAAAAAGACAAATAATTTTCCATCTTCTCCAAGCGTTGGATGTTCCTTGATAAATTTCTCGGACGCTTCCAAGACTTCGTTGTCCTGGTCTTTATACTGCTCGGCCCTGACAAATGTGAGGGGTTCTTTTTTTCTACTGCTTGATTGGCTAGTCTTCTCTTCTTTTTTCGGGCCAGTAAAGGACACTTTGACACAGCCTGTCAACAGAAGCAAACTTGTCATTAATACGATAATTTTTTTCATTTTATCTCCTTTAAATTTGGGTAGAAAAAGAGGCTGGATACTCCCAGTCTCTCCTATAGCAAATCCTCAATCAGGTCATCGACCTCATCTTTTTCTGCTTTTGGTGTGATCTCTGTTACGATGATCCCTGCTACAGCTCGCTCAACCAAAGCTTCCACGTCCATGCGTTGCTCATACTGCTCCGCATTCTTAAGTTTTGGATTGGTTTTTGGACGGTCAGGCGCAAAAATCGTACAACAATCTTCAAATGGTTGAATCGAGATTTCGAATGTATCAATTTCTTGGGCAATGTCAATGATCTCCAGCTTGTCCATGGTTACTACTGGACGAATGATCGGCGTATTAGTCACTGCATTAATAGCCTGCATACTCTCTAGGGTTTGACTAGCCACTTGTCCCAAGCTCTCGCCATTGATAATCACCAAACCACCGCGAACCTCGCGAATGCGGTCTGTGATGCGCATCATAAAGCGACGGGTCAAGGTCATGAGATAAGCTTCCGGCGCCTTCGCCTTGATCTCCTCTTGGATCTCTGTAAAAGGCACTTCAATAAATTGAATATTGCCCCCAAACTTGGTCAACTTCCGTGTTAGGTCTTGCGCTTTTTTCAGCGCACCAGGACTTGTATAAGGAGGGCTCGCAAAGTGGACCGCTTCGATATCCACGCCACGCTTCAAGGCCAGGTAACCAGCTACTGGAGAGTCAATCCCACCAGATAGCATGAGCATGCCCTTTCCAGAAGTCCCAACTGGAAGGCCTCCCCCCCCCTTAATGGTTTCGTAAGAGATATAAGCTGCTTCTTCCCGGATTTCGACTTGTAGATTGATATCTGGCTTTTTCATCTGGGCCTGGATGCTTGGAATCGCTTCAAAAACAGCGCCACCCAAGGTCTGATTGAGTTCACGGCTATCGAGCTCAAAGGTATGGTCACTCCGCTTACTTGAGATTTTAAAGGTTAAGCCTTCCTTGTATATCTCCTTCATAATCTCTTGCACCGCTGCTTTTAAGGCTGGTACTGATTTTTCAATCTTGTAAACAGGTGAAAAATTTTGGATTCCAAAAACTTGCTTGAGGGATTCTGCTACTGGCTCATAAGCTGTCCCATGCAGATAAGCATGCGCTCGATCACGGTCCGCTGTCACTTTGACAGCTGGATAGATAGATAAAACATCTTGGATATTATTGCGAAGTTTATTGATGAAACGCATGCGGTTCTTTCCTTTAGTAGAAAGCTCTCCATAGCGAATCATAATTTCTGAATAGGTTAAGGTCATGTTGATTTCCTTCTAAAATTAACGTACTTTTCGTGTTTGCTCGTAAATCAGTTTGAACTTGGTCAAGAATTGCTCGACTTGGCTCATGTCGTTTTCAAGATCGAGACTCAAGCGTACAGCAGTCTGGGCGATACTCTTGTCCACTCCCATGGCAATCAAGGTTCCAGCTGGCTTACCAGCTTTAGACGAGCAGGCACTGGTTGTCGAGATGTAAATATCAAACTCTTCAAAGGCATGGACCACTACTTCTCCACGAACTCCCTTGATCCCGAAAGTCAAGATGTGAGGCGCAAAGTGATCCTCACCAGAAAAGACAGTGACATCTGGATAGTTAGCCAATTCTTCGCGGATGACTTCTTTCATCTGCTGGGTCTTGCTGGCAAAAGCTTCTTGGTTTTCCATAGCTAAGCGTAGGGCTTTTGCTGTTGCTGCGATACCTGCCACGTTCTCGGTTGTCGAGCGCATTTCTTTTTCTTGACCACCTCCGGTTAAGAGAGGGGTGATCTTTTTGCCTTCTTTGATGTAGACAAAGCCGACTCCGCGAAGTCCATGGAATTTGTGACTAGAGAAGGTCGCAAAGTCCACGCGCTCTGGTAGATAAACTTCTGTTGCTACCTTTGCCAAGGCTTGAACCGCATCGACATGGAAACTAACCGTTGGGCGATCTTCCAGAAGAGCCGCGATTTCATGGATGGGCTGGATGGAGCCAATCTCATTGTTGACGGCCATGACAGAGACTAAGGTCGTATCCGGACGGAGAAGACTAGCCAAGGCATCCACCTTGACAAAGCCACGCGCATCCACAGGAGCGTAATCCACTTCGAATCCTTGTGTCTTTAACCAAGCAGCCGATTCCTTGATGGCAGGATGCTCGATGTCAGAGACAATGATATGCTTGCCATAAGGAGCTTTTTCAAAGGCGACACCCTTGAGAATCCAGTTGTCCCCTTCTGTCCCACCAGACGTGAAGTAAATTTCCTCAGCTTTCTTGCCAATTAGCTCCGCAATTTGTTTCCGAGAAGCTTCTAAAATACGAGTAGCTTGACTACCTAGATTGTGCAAACTAGAAGGGTTTCCCCAGATCCGAGTCGCTACCTCTGTATAAGTCGCAAGAGCTTCTGGATAGGGTTTAGTCGTTGCTGAATTGTCAAAATAGATCATGTCCTACGCATCCATCACTTTCTTTTTACGTAACTTCTATTTTATCATTTCTGACCGCTTGGGACAAGGATTTGATAAAGAGAGACACAGCAAAATCACTCTATAAAAATCAGTTCTTTTTAGACATTTTTCAGAAAATGACTTATAATAGGAAAGTGTTAAAAAACAATTTTTGATAGAAAGAGAATGAACATGTCACAATATTCAAGAAGTAACAAAAACCAAAAACCTGAGGAAATAGTTGATACAAGACCATCTCGCGGTGAGAAAGTCAAACAAGGTTTGTCCGTATTTCAAACCGTTGTAGCTACGATTGCCAGTCTCCTAGGGATTATCGTCACTTCCTTTACCATTATGAGCCTGCTCAATAAAGACAATCAAAAGACAGAAGACAAACCATCTAGTAGCACCAGCGTCGTCGTGGTTCATGATAAGGGATCTGACTCCAGCGCTACCAATACAGATGCTAACACCAATACACAAACCAATTCAAGCAATACAGAAACAAGTTCACAAAAAGAAACCGATAGCTCATCTGCTACCGAATCTAGTTCGTCTGCCGCACAAGACCAAGGCTCCACAGCAACAGACAGTGGCGCAGATACAGCATCATCTGGAACCAACTAAAAAATCAGTAAGGGCGCCCTTACTGATTTTTTTGGCTTTCGATTCCAGCTTTTTCTGATTTTTATGGAAAGCATCTATCTCATTGTCGTACTCCCACTTGAGCTTTGAACGCTCTTCCTAGATTTGATCCAATTACTCAAGTAATCTACCCCCTATATCAATGTCGGATCCTATATACATCTCATCTAGATTCAATGTATTGTCCTCATTAATTTGGATATCTACTCCCCAACCCGATTCTTCAATATGATTTATACGTCCATAAACATTCATATAATATTCAGGAGTTGTCAGTCCACCATCACCCCATTGTGTCTGATCCCAATCAATCTGAACGGATTCAACTTTTGAATTTTGTGCTTTGACTAAATCAATAACCTTCTGTTCGTGTTCTTTTAGATAGTCCAGTTGTTCTTTTTTTATGTCTTCTTCTGGTTTTTGTACGACTTTCTTTGAAGATGAGGCCGTTATCTTCTGTTCGGGTCTTTTGGTCAGGGTCATGATTTTTCCTCCAAAAAAACTAGTCCTAGGATCGGTAACAAAATAATCAAAAATAGTTCCATTTGTCTCTTCATTCAATTCCCTCCAATCTACACACTTTTAATTAATCTATCAACCTATTTATTCGAAAATTCTTCCACCTATCCTTAAGTATTGGCCCAAAGACATCGTCTTTAAATTAATTTTCCCATCTTCCACGACTACATCAACTCGCCAACTCGATTCAAGATTTTGATTAAACCCACCAAAAATGAGAATCATTTCGTCACCACCTTGTGGAGTCCCATTTCCTGCCGCACCCCACTGCGTCTGATCCCAATAAATCTGAACAGATTCAACCTTTGAACTCTTTGATTTCACAAAATCGACGATTTCTTGCTCGTGCTCTTTGAGATAAGCAAGTTGTTTTTGTTTGATCACTTCTCTATCTTCTTTTGTGGTTGAAGAGGTGACAGTTTGCGCTTGTTTCGCATTCGCTTTTTGTTTTACAGTACAACCTCCAATGCTTGTGAAAATAAGCATTAAAGCTATTACCTTAAGTGTACACTTCATTTTACTTTTCATTTTCCTCCTAACACTAATACTTCTATTTACTTAGGAAAAAATTTTCCAGCCACCATTTTCCTCGATATAGATATCATTAAGCATGCCCATTTTTTTGATAGTTGGTATGCTATTTTGATCTTCTAGGTAAAAATCAACGGAGAATTTTGTATTTTCTAATTGATTAATCTTACCAGAAATAGATAAATTGTATCCACCACCCTGAGGCGTTCCATTCCCAGACTCTTCAATTTGCATACTGTTCCAATCAACCTGAACGGATTCAACTTTGGAATTTTGGGCCTTCACAAAATCGACGATTTCTTGCTCGTGTTCCTTTAGATAAGCGAGCTGTTTTTGTTTAATGGTTTCTTTGTCCTCTTTGGTGGTTGAAGAGATCGTAGTTTGCGCTTGTCTGCTCTTTTCACGTTCTTGCTTCACACATCCTACTAGACATCCAATTGTTAAAATGAAAGCAAGTGCGATCATCAGATTGTTTATTTGTTTTTTCATCATTTTATTTCGTTAAAAAGTGATTCCTCTATTGCATCTCTAATTATCTAACGGACGGATCATTTCTTTTCTACCCGATACAAATTGTCTGAACCAATTGAATCTATTTTAGGCATCTTATTTTCGTCTAACGTAAAATTCAGGCTAAAATTTGTTAGATCGCTTCCATTTGCATAACCATAAACTAATAGTATTTCGTCACCTCCCTGAGGTGTTCCATTACCTCCTACAACTGTTTTAATACTGTCCCAGTCATAAGTCACCTGCGTAATGTTAGCATTATGAGCTTTAACATAGGCTGTCATTTCTTGCTCGTGTTCTTTCAGATATGCGAGCTGTTTGTGTTTAATGGCTTCTTTGTCTTCTTTGGTTGATGAAGAAGCGATGTGATTTATTGGTTTCGTCTGTTCTTCTGGATTTCTAAGACAGCCTCCAAGGCTTAAAAATCCAGCAATAACAACAACTGTTACCATGATTTGTCTTGTTTGTAATTTCATAGCTTTTCCTTATCCAAATTACTCAAATACTTCTCCTCCAACACCAAAACCATTGCTTAACATCATAGTTTTTAGATCAGGCATTTCATTAACAATCTCAATCGTGACATTCCAACCAGAATTTTCAATATGATTAAAGCCACCATACAACTCGATGATTTCGCCACCTCCTTGAGGGGTTCCGTTGCCTGCTTCGCCCCATCGAATATCACTCCAATTAACCTGAACAGATTCGACTTTTGGACTTTGTGCTTTCACAAAATCAACAATTTCTTGCTCATGTTCTTTCAGATAGGCGAGCTGTTTGTGTTTAATGGCTTCTTTGTCTTCTTTGGTTGATGAAGAGGTGACAGTTTGCGCTTGTTTCGTTTGCTCTTTTGATTTTATAGTGCATCCTTCGATACTAAATAAAGCAATTATCGATGTTACTGTTAGCAAAATAATTTTAGTATGTTTCATCATAATTTTTCCTTAAATTTCAACATAGATCGAAAAACTACTACTCCATTATTTCTTCTCCCATGGTTATATCGTTGAATATGGAAATTTTTTTCAAATCAATTGAATCGTCATCATTAATCGGCATAGAGGCACTCCATCCAGAATTTTCAATATGATTTACTGTTCCATAAACCTCAATTGAATAATCAGGAAGTAAGAATCCTCCATCACTCCATCTCACATCAGTCCAATCAATCTGAACTGACTCAATTTTTGAATTCTGAGCCTTCACATAATCAACGATTTCCTGCTCGTGTTCCTTGAGAAAAGCGATTTGTTCTTTTTTTATTTCTTCTTTTGATTTCTGTACGACTTTCTTTGAAGATGAGGCCGTTATCTTCTGTTCGGGTCTTTTGGTCAGGGTCATGATTTTTCCTCCAAGAAAAACCAGTCCTAGTATCGGTAACAAAATGATCAAAAATAGTTCCATTCGTCTCTTCATTTAATCTTCTCCAATCCTTCCTTTCATGACTGAATGGGCCAGTCACTTTCTTTACTATTATAGCATCTTTCATTTGAATCTCAATCTAACTCACTAGTTAGAGACTTTATGCAGCAATCATAAAAGAACATGCGGTGTTCTGCTAGAATATAGATAATACTTTTTTACAAATAACACCTAAGTGATGCTAAAAATTCAAATGTTGCATTTTTGT
>CAUUAM010000029.1:0-15874 GCA_963543165.1 uncultured Streptococcus sp.
TCTAGCACTCGGGAGTTTTGGAACCTTAGGTCCAAAACTAAGTCATGGAACTTCGTAGAAGTTCTCTGACGTCCGTAGTCACCTAAGGAAAGTTTCTCGGATGTCTTTATCATAGAACTGAAGGGAGTCCAACTCCCTTTTCTTTTTACAAACCTAAGTCTGAATAGGGTTTCCGATAGCCCACTTGAACAACGTTTCCATCTTTGACAAGCAGTGGACGTTTGATCAGCATGCCGTCGCTCGCTAAGAGCTCCGCTGCTTCTTCGACTGTCAACTGTGATACCTTATCTTTCAAGCCGAGTTCCCGGTATTTCATCCCGCTAGTATTAAAGAAAGACTTGATTGGCAGGCCAGATGCTTTGATCCAGTCTTGCAACTCTTGACTAGTTGGTGTTTCTGTAACAATATTTTGACTTTGAAACTCACATTGGAGACCGTCCAATTCTGATTTAGCCTTTCGACAAGTCGAACATTTTGGGTATTCAATAAAGGTATACATCGGTTTCATTTCTCCTTCCAGGTAATTCCTTCGTGGTGTAAGAGCCAGCGTTTGCGATCGAGTCCAGACGCATAGCCCGTCAGTTGGTCATTTTTTTCCATCACGCGGTGACAAGGAACAATGATTGTCAAGGGATTGCGCCCAACAGCCTGCCCCACGGCCTGAGCCGAGCCACAAGAAAGGTCCTGGGCAAGCTGGCCATAGGTCTTAGTCTCACCATATGGGATCCCTCGTAATAACTGCCATACCCGCTCTTGAAAGGCTGTTCCTTTTGGCGCTAATGGAAAGCTGATAGCAATTGGAGCCCCCGCAAAATAATGGTCCAACCACTCTTTCACCTGTTTATGGTAGGGATGGAACTGCTCCTGCGCCCCATAGGGATCTGGCACCGCCTCTTTCGGATCATAAAAATCAAGCTCTACAAGGCCTTCCTCACTGACAATGATCGAAAGAAGCCCCATAGGGCTTTCATACCATTGTTTAAGATAGAGAGTCATTGTAGGCAGCCTCTGCTCTTTGGTCCCAGCGATCTTCTTCTGTGACCACTTGGAATAAACTGGTTTCTGCTTTTCGCTTGATTTTTTGATAAGCCAGACGGACCCCATCAATTGGGACCTTTCCACAATAATGATAGCCTAATTTTTCAAGCAAATGTTGCATGACCAGATTATCTGGATGCGTATCGCAACGGAAATCAGGGCCTTTTTCACCTTCGATCAATCCCTGAAGGAAGGTCTGAGCCACTCCTTTCCCGGCAGCTTCTTTAGCTACAGCGACACGGTGAAAGGTAACATACATATAGTTATCATGCTCCCACTTACCATCATAAATCTCATTATAGGCCACTTCATTTCCCTTGTGAACAGCTGCATAGGCTACGACTTCCTGATCTTCAACGGCCACATAGCCACGACTTTCAAGAATATCCTCAAAGATAATTTCTTCATTTGGATAGCCATCTTGCCACTGGTCGACTTGTCTTTGCGCCAGGCTTTCCTTGGCATCTTGGATAATTTCCATAATTCGCTTGATCTCATTGGGATAAGCCATCCTAATTTCCATCCTGCACCTGTCCTTTCTTATTCTTGGTGGTAACGAGCATAGAGCTCACTCTTTTGTAGGCCATATTGTTTGGCGACCTGTTTAATGGCTTGATTTTTCTTCATGCCGTCTTGAACAAGAGTATCGATCTCTTGGATTAAGTCGACCTCTTCTAGATCTAGCTCTTCTTCCTTGGCTCCTTCGACGATCAAGAGGCACTCCCCTTTGAGGGGATTTTCTTCAAGAAATGCGATCAACTCAGCAATCGTCCCCCGAGTATATTCTTCGTAGATCTTGGTCAATTCACGAACCAGGACGACGGAACGATCCCCATAGATAGCCAACATATTTTCTAAAGTTGCTTTCACCCGATGGGGCGATTCATAAAAGATCTGAGTCTCCGGATAGGCGACTTTTTCTTGGAAAAAGGCCTTTTGTTGCCCTTCTTTCCGAGGAAGAAAGCCGTAAAAAATATGGGGTTGAGGGGCTAATCCACTAGCAATCAAACCTGTAATCCCGGCGCTAGGACCAGGAACAGCTACGACAGGAATCTCGCGTTCAATCGCTGCCTTGACCAAATCATGACCAGGATCAGAGATACTGGGGAGTCCTGCATCTGAGACTTGCGCCAAATCTTTTCCAGATTCTAAATGGGCGATCAGATCTGGAATTTTCTCCATGGCATTGTGCTCATGAAAGCTCGTCTGGGGAGTCGTAATCTCAAAATGCTTGAGCAAGAGACCTGTATTTCTGGTATCCTCCGCTGCGATCAAATCCACATCCTTTAAGGTCTGGACCATGCGGTAACTCATATCCTCGCGGTTACCGATCGGTGTTGGGACCAGGTAGAGGACCCCTGTTTTCTTTTCCCCTTTAAAACTTCGTTGGATCTGCATGCTTACTCCCTAAATAACAACTCGTCACAAAACATACACTCTTCATCGTTCTCACGGCGTTGACCGTAGGAATAGGTGCAAATATGAAAACCATCATTGTAAATTCGTTGCAAATTTTCACGTCCGTGGTGTTGGGACTTTGCAGATGAGGTCTTCTCAACTTCGCCCAAACGCTCTCTCAATTTATCATTTTCTAATCGAAGAGCTGTATTTTCTTCGATGACTTGTTTCAAATTTTTCTTGATGGCTTCGACTTCAGCCAAGGTGACCAACAAATTCTGAGAAAAGCCGTCTAAAGCATCAAATAATTCTTTTTTATTCATTCTGACTCCTTAACTTTCTAAGCTCAAAACCATATATTCCAAAGCATTTTGAAAAGAAACATTGGCCTTCCACATGGTACGAGCAAGACTCAATTTCTCCAGCAACTGCTGGGCCCTACTCAAGCGTAACTGCTCTTCTAAAGCCAACTCCATCAAACGAAAAGCTTGGCTTTGTTTTTCCTTATCATCTGCCAAGCCCACCAATCGGGTCACTTCCAAATAAGCACGATTCAAATTGGATTGACAAGATTCAATGAATTGATCACAAACTTTAGCCAGTTCAAAAAAAGCGGCATTCTTCTTTTGCTGCTCAGCCTCTTCGAGACTAAAACTAAAACGAGCTACTAGACTTGCCTGGGACTTGATCAAGCCTTCTTTTTCGAGAAGTCCGGTTAGATAGGCTTGCTTCTTAGGAAAATGAACCTGCTGGGCCCGACTCTTGATGGTCGGTAAGATCAAGTTTTCATCAGAGGTCAACAAGAAGAGGTAGATCTCACTCTGGGGTTCTTCCATGACTTTCAAGAGAGAATTCGCCGCATTGGTATGCATCTTATCCGCCTCTTGGACGATAAAGACTTGCCGACTTCCTTCAAATCCTGATTGAGAAAAGTCTTGAACCAGCGAGCGAATGCGGTCAGTCTTAATGATCTGGTTGACCGGTCGCACGATCTTGACGTCTGAGAATTCTTCTTCCGCAATCAAGCGGCAGGACCGGCAGTTGCCACAAGGCCAGACTCCCTGCAAATCTTGACAAAACTGACTCTGTGCTAGCAAGATGGCCATCTCAAAGCTGGCAAAAGAGCCTGTAAAGAGATAAGCATGACTGAGCTGTTTCTGTTCTAAGATCTGGGTGAAGCGCTCTACCAGTTCTGGCTGGAGCTGTTTCATCTCTTCTAGCTTCATTTCAACATCCCCAAGCGCTTTTCTAAAACAGCACAGACATCTGCAAAGACTGCTTCAAAAGACTGACTAGCATCAATTTTCACAATGCGCTCTGGCTCCTTTTCATACAAGGCCAAATAGCCCTGTCTAACTTTTTGGTGAAGCTCTAAACCTTCCAGATCCAAACGATTGACTTCTCGCTCTTGATTTTTCGCAATCCGAGCGAGCCCTTCTTCCACATCCAGATCAAAGTAAAGGGTTAGTTCCGGTTTGAGACCATCTGTCGCAAATTGATTGAGCCACTCGATGTCTTCCACACGAAGCCCGCGTCCATATCCTTGATAAGCGACCGAGCTGTCAATAAAGCGATCCATCAAGACGACCTTTCCAGCTGCAAGGGCAGGCAAGACACGTTCTACCAAATGTTGCCGGCGACTGGCAATATAGAGCAACAATTCTGTCTTAGCATCCATACTGGTATGTTCTGGATCCAAAATGACCTGGCGGATCTTTTCTGCAATGTCGACACCACCTGGTTCACGGGTTGTGATATAAGGAATTCCTTTTTCTTCAAGTAGAGGCAAAACGGCTTCTAGGATCGATGATTTCCCTGCTCCTTCTGGTCCTTCAAATGAAATTAATGTACCGTTTCCCATAGTATCCTCTTTCTAGCTTTCTTCTCTTTATTTTACCAAAAATAAGGGTAAAAATCTTGCATTTTAAAATAGAAAATTTTTCAAATTCATTTCCATTTTTTCACTTTTTTGTTACAATTATCTTATAAAGTTTTAGGAGACTACCTATCATGTTTAAATTTAGAGATATTCTGGCTATCATCTTTGGGGCCGGTATTTTTTCATTTGGAATCTATTTTTTGGTCATTCCCTTTCACTTCTATGAAGGAGGAGCAACAGGGATTACCTTGATTACCTATTACCTTTTCAAAATTCCCGTATCCCTGATGAACTTACTGATCAATATTCCTCTCTTTGTTCTCGCATGGAAACTTCTGGGGAAAAAATCTCTTTATCTCAGTTTACTGGGGACCTTCTCGGTTTCAGCTTGGTTGGCGCTCTTTGAAGCCATGCCTCTCAGTCACCGCTACCACCACTTTATTTTTGAGGCCTTTAAAGGAGATATCCTTCTTGCTTGTATTGCCTCAGGGGTCGTGCTTGGTTTAGGACTAGGGATCATCTTTAATGCTGGCGGAACTACTGGAGGAACCGATATCCTTGCTCGCATCTTTAATAAATACACTTCCCTCAGTATGGGAAAACTCATGTTGATTGTAGATGCCATTGTTCTGACAACGGTTGTCATTGTCTTTCAAGATGTCCGCACCGCCATGTATACCCTCTTCTTCATCCTGATCGTTACGCTTGTCATCGACTTGATTGGGGAAGGTGGTTTCGCTGGGAAAGGATTCCTCATCGTTACTTCCAAGCCAGAAGAGATTGCTAAAAAAGTATCTGACGATCTAGGCCGTGGGATCACCTTCATTCGTGGGATGGGCTACTACAGCCGAAAGGACTTGGATATTGTCTATTGTGTCGTTTCACGGAATGAAATGAAACAAATGAAAGATATCATTAATCAGATCGATCCATTTGCCTTTATTACGATTTCTGAAGCCCATGAAATCCTAGGCGAAGGCTTCACGTTAGATAAAGAAAAACAACCCATTAACCGTTAATAGAAAAATAAGGCTGGATTCTTATCCTGCCTTATTTTTGTAGAATTTCTTAGGTTACCTTATGCAAACATCAGACTGGATGATCATCCAGTCTGATGTTTTATTAAATAGCTTTTGCAGTTGTTCGAGTGATTTCATCGACTTTCAAACCGTTAGCTTCAAATTTAGCACGGATCCCTTCTAGATCTGTTACCCCATCAATCTGAACTTCGATGACCACACGATCATCTTTGGTAGGAATATTGACTGTATTGGCAATGTTGTATCCTTCTTCTACAATCAAGTGAATGATTTGCTCTAGGACACCAACCTTGTCTTCTGTCACGAAGCGAACACGGACTCCTTCTTCTCCATAACCGGATACTTCAAGGAAGGCACGGAAAATATCACGGTCAGTGATGACACCGGATACTTGGTCATTGTCCACAACTGGAAGAATCCCCACCTTGTTCTTATACATGAGGTAGGTCGCATCTTCTAGACTTGCAAATTTTGACACCGTAATGACATCACGAAGCATGACATCTTTTACCTTGGTCTTGTTCAAAAGATAGTTCATCTCAAAAATAGATAAGCTTGTTGCTTTAGATGGACTAGCTTCTGCAATCGTTCCTTCTGTCACCAAGCCGACCAATTTGTCATTTTCAATAACCGGTAAACGGTGCAAGCCTTGTTCCCTCATAATATCTGCTGCATGGGCAATTGTCGTATCTGGACTAATGTACACTACTTTACGGGTCATAAAATCTTTAACAGCCATAATCTTTCTCCTATGCTTTTGTTAGTTTTATTATACTTGATTTTTAATACTATTTCAAACGCTTTCAGCAGTTTTCTCTTGTTTTCAAAATTTAGAAAAATCAAACAAGAAAGGTGAAAAAAAGAAGGGCCGTCCGACCTTTCTTTTTAATCTTCTAATGAACTTTAGAAATCTTATCCACCAAGGTAGGCCTTGCGGACTTCTTCTGAGGCTAAGAGTTCTTTTCCTGTTCCGGACAGAACGACTTTCCCTGTTTCCAAAACATAACCGCGATCTGCGATGGCAAGAGCCTTGTTGGCATTTTGCTCAATCAAGAGAACGGTTGTTCCTTGTTTTTGAATATCTTGGATGATATCAAAGATTTCCTGGATAAAGATTGGGGCCAATCCCATGGAAGGTTCATCCAAAAGCAAGAGTTTTGGTGTCGACATGAGTGCACGACCCATTGCTAGCATTTGTTGTTCCCCACCAGATAGGGTGGCTGCATCTTGGTTCTTTCGTTCTTCCAAACGTGGGAAACGTGAGAAGACTTTCTTCAAGTTCGCTTGATTTTCTTCTCGATCTTTCTTCAAGAAAGCTCCCATTTCCAAGTTTTCCATAACGGTCAAGCCTGGAAAGACGTGGCGGCCTTCTGGAACTTGAGAGAGCCCAGCAGCTACAATTTTTTGAGCCGGAACCTTTTGAATCTCCTGACCCAAAAACTCGATTTTCCCAGCACTTGGACGCACCAAACCTGAGATAGTACGAAGAATAGATGTTTTCCCCGCACCATTGGCACCGATCAAGGAAACAACTTCCCCTTCATTGACCTCGAAACTGACATCACGGACAGCCTGGATCATGCCATAGTGTACAGAAAGATTTTCAACTTTTAACATAGACATTAGGCTTCACCTCCTAGGTATGCTTCGATGACGCGTTTGTTGGTCTTGATTTCGTCTGGCGTACCATGGGCAATCAAACGACCATATTCCAACACATAAATCCGTTCAGTTACTTCCATGACCAAGCTCATATCGTGCTCGATCAGCATGATGGTAATATTAAATTCTTTTTGAATGCGACGGATCAGTTGGGTTAATTCTGCGGTTTCTTGAGGGTTCATCCCTGCAGCAGGTTCATCCAAGAAGAGGATCTTTGGCTCTGTAGCAAGGGCACGAACGATCTCCAAGTGACGTTGTTGTCCGTAAGCTAAGTTTTTGGCCAAGGTATCTGCTTCTTTTTCCAAACCAAATATCGCTAGCAATTCAAGGGCTTTTGCTTTCAAGGCTTCTTCATTTTTGTAATAGCTTGGCAAACGGAAAAGACTAGCAAAGACATGTGGTTTGTGGTGATTGGCAAAGGCAATCAAGACATTGTCCAACACGCTCAAATCTTTAAAAAGACGGATATTTTGGAAGGTCCGCCCAAGACCACCAGCAGCGATTTTATAAGGTGCTTTACCGTTTAATAGGTTCCCATCTAAAGTAATGGTCCCTTCACTTGGCTCATACACTCCTGTTAGGAGGTTGAAGAGGGTTGTTTTACCAGCACCGTTAGGTCCGATCAAACCAACCAATTCCCCTTCATTGAGTTCCATGGTCACATCCCCAACGGCTGTCAAACCACCAAAGTTTTTTGTTAAATTTTTTACTTCAAGAAGTGCCATTAGTTAGCCTCCTTTTTTGAGAGTAGTTTTTTCAAGCTAAATTCCCATGTTCCAAGAAGTCCACCTGGGCGGAAGATCATGACAAGAATCAAAGCTAATGAGTAAATGATCATACGTACGCTTGAGAAGTCTTGAAGCACCATGTTCAAGATCCCCAAAACGATGGCTGCCACAACTGTTCCTGACATCGATCCCAATCCACCAAATACAACAATGATCAAGACATTAATGGTGTTAGTAAAGGAATAATCTTTTGGTACAACAGAACCGATAAAGCCAGCCTGAAGAGATCCAGCAATCGCTGCTGTGATCGCACCAAATACAAAGGCAATAACTTTAACTTTGGTCGTATTGATCCCAACAGATTCTGCTGCAATTTCATCTTCACGAACAGAAAGGGTAGAGCGCCCAATTGGACTGCGTAAGAAGTTGATGGTAAAGACGGTCGTAATGACAACAAAGAGATAAACCAATTGCCAAGTTGTAAAGGCTGGTAAACCAAGGATCCCAGCGGCACCATTTGTTAGGGTACCACCATTGACGATCAAGATCCGGATGATTTCAGAAACCCCAAGTGTTGCAATCGCTAGGTAGTCCCCTTTCAACCGAAGGGTTGGAACCCCAACGATCAAGGCAACGACACCAGCAATCAAAGCACCTAAAACCATAGCACCAAAGAAAGCCCCGTAGGTTGGTGATTTGGAACCAAGAATGGCTGCAGAGTAGGCACCAATCGCCATAAATCCAGCATGTCCCAGCGAGAATTGACCTGAAAAACCAACGATGAGGTTCAAACCAACCGCAAGGATGATATTAATCCCGATTTGTTCCAAAATTTGAATATAGAAGAGGTTGAGGACCCCTGCTGCAACTAAGACTTGGATCAAGGCGAAACCTGCGACCAAAAGCCCAAGCCAGACTAAATTCACTTTTAAATTTTGTTTCATGGCTTACACCTTCTCTTTCACATTTTTACCGAGGATACCTGCAGGACGGATAAGCAAGATCACAATCAAGATAGCATACACAATAGCATCACGGAAGTCTGAAAGACCGATCGCTGTAGCGAAGGTTTCCAACAAACCGATGACAAATCCACCTAGGGCTGCACCTGGAATGATTCCGATTCCTCCAAGAACGGCTGCGACAAAGGCTTTAATCCCTGGTGTCATCCCCATCAAAGGTTCGATCGAGTTGTAATACAAACCGATCAAGACACCACCCGCACCCGCTAAGGCTGATCCCAAAGCAAAGGTAAAGCTGATGGTCCGGTTTACGTTAATCCCCATCAATTGTGCGGCATCGCTATCAACAGATACGGCACGCATGGCTTTCCCCATCTTTGTCTTTTGGATAATAAATTGAAGAGCGACCATCAAGAAAATAGACACTCCCAAGATCATCAACTGAATGTTAGAGATCGAAATGGGACCAAAATTGTAACGAACAGTTTCAATGACTTGCGGGAAGGAACGGGTATTGGCCCCTACGAAGAAGACCATCCCATATTGGAGCAAGAAGGAAACCCCGATGGCTGTGATCAAGGCTGCAATCCGAGTTGAATGACGAAGCGGACGATAAGCCAGGTATTCAATCACAACCCCTAAAATAGCTGTTCCAACCATCGCTAGAAGCAAGGCTACAAAGAAGTTAACTCTCAATGAGTTCAATAAGAAATATCCCATAAAGGCACCTACCATGTAGATATCCCCATGAGCAAAGTTGATCAATTTGATAATTCCATACACCATGGTATAACCAAGGGCTAAAAGCGCATAGACACTTCCCAAGATTAGACCGTTCACTAATTGCTGGAGCATTTGAACCATCCTTTCTAACAATAAAGAGCGAGGCCAGGAATTTTCATTCTCCCAGCCTCTTGTACAAACAACAAATGATAATTAAGGTTTAACTGACTCAACTGACTTAACTTTACCATCTTTTAAGCCAATCATCAGTGCAGATTTAACCGGATTATGGTCTTTGTCAATAGACATTGTACCAGTAACACCTTCCAAGTCTTTCAACTTCGCAAGGTTGTCTTTCAATTCGACAGAGTTCTTAGCATCTTTAGATGCTTCTGCAACCATGTAAACTGAATCGTATGCCAAAGCTGCAAACATTGAAGGTTCTTCGTTGTATTTCGCTTTGTATGCTTCTACGAATTTTTTGGCTTTATCAGTCATTTCACCTTCAGTAGAGAATCCAGCTACGTAGTATATGTCTGTAGCTGCAGCAGGTGTTGCTTGTTCAACGAATTTCGAATCGCTAAATCCATCACCACCGATGATTGGTTGTTTGATTCCCATACCACGTGCTTGGTTTACGATTTTACCAGCTTCAGTGTAGTAGCCTGGAAGGACAATCGCATCGAAGTCTTTATCTTTGATTTTTGTAAGAGCAGCTTGGAAGTCTGTATCCTTAGATTGGAACGTTTCTGTCGCTACGATTTCACCTTTATAAGATTTCTTAAAGGCTTCAGCAATTCCTTTTGCATAGTCAGATGAGTTATCGTAGTAAAGAACAACTTTCTTGGCTTTCAAGTTATCAGTTGTGTATTTAGCAATGATTTGTCCTTGGAAGCTATCGATGAAGGTTGCACGGAAAAGGTAATCTTGACCTTTTGTCAAATTATCTTGTGTTGCTGATGGTGTTACCAATGGAACACCTGCTTTTCCAGCATTGGCAACCGCTGCGGCAGTGGCACCTGAAGTTGCAGGTCCTACAATAGCGTTCACTTTTGATTGAGTAACAAGGTTTGTTGTAACGGTAGCTGCTTCAGCTGTTTCAGATTTGTTATCTTTGTCTGTCACAACGATTTTCTTACCGTCAGCACCACCCTTAGCGTTGATTTCATCAACGGCCAATTGAGCACCTTTTTGTTCAGCACTACCGTAGGCTGCTACTTCACCAGTTTTTTCAAAGTTAAAACCGACTTTTAGTTCTTTACCGATTTCGTTACCTGTTGTGTTTGAACCTGAAGTAGAAACTTCACCACAAGCCGCAAGAAGAGCGACACTTGCAAGGGTTAAAAATGAAAGAGCAAATTTTTTCTTCATTTGTAATGATCTCCTTAAATGAATCTTAAAATAAATACATTAAGAATATACCGAATTATCTGACAATTGTCAATAAAAAAAACGCAATCCATCAAATGATTGCGTTTTCTATCCCTCTGTGACCACGGATGGGGCCTCCAATCGCTGCAAACTCCCCACAAAATCCGTATCTAAATTTTTGAGATGGCAAGGTAAGACCTTTTTGACATAACGTTCTTTCTTTAAGTCTTCCATGACTTGATCGGCCTTGTCACTGTCCACATACAATTGGACATAGCGACACTTCTTGGAATGATACAAGACATCTCCAACAGATTGTAATTTTTTTCCATCCCGATTGTAATACAACTTAACAATCAATCCTGTACGTTCTTGTTTCTCAAACATAGCTAATCCCTTTCTCGTTCTACTACTAGTATATCAAATTTCAGTAAAAAGGACTACTCTTTTATGAAAGTAAAAAGACTGGACTCTTGTCCAGCCTCTTTGGTTTTCCCTGTAGAAAGGGTTAGCCTAGATTATTATTGGCCATGATTTCATCAATAAAGCCATATTCGAGAGTTTCTTGCGCACTCATCCAATTATCACGTTCTGCATCCGCATGCACTTTTTCGATCGGTTGACCTGAATTTTCCGCAAGGATTTTTTCCAAGTTATTCCGTGTTTTGAGCAAGTGTTCTGCTGCGATCGCCATATCTGTTTGTTGGGTACCGCCACCAGTGCCCC
This sequence comes from uncultured Streptococcus sp., assembly GCA_963543165.1. Lineage (GTDB taxonomy): Bacteria > Bacillota > Bacilli > Lactobacillales > Streptococcaceae > Streptococcus. Next base: position 11,528 of record CAUUAM010000029.1, read on the forward strand.
CCATTGGTTGGTGAATCATGTACTCTGCATTTGGCAACATGAAACGTTTCCCTTTGGCACCACTTGATGCAATCACAGTTCCCATTGAAGCGGCCATCCCCATGACAATGGTTTGGACATCTGATTTGATAAAGTTCATGGTATCCACGATGGCGAGACCTGCAGAGACAGAGCCTCCTGGCGTATTGATATACATATAGATATCTTTGGTGTTGTCTTGAGCATCCAAGAAGAGCAATTGGGCGATAATCGAATTGGCCATTTGGTCCTCAACTGGTCCTGTCACCATGATAATTCGATCTTTCAACAGACGGGAATAAATATCGTAAGAACGTTCTCCACGACTGGTTTGTTCAATAACTACTGGAATCATCTATTCTTCTCCTTTAGTATCCATTCATTCTCACAATTCGTGAGGTTCAAGGTATATGTGCTATTATAAACTAATGGTCAAAAAAGGTCAATTTTTTAGCACCTATCTCCTCACCATGAATGGACTTTTTATTTCGTACCGAACAAACGGTCACCTGCATCTCCAAGACCTGGAACGATGTAGCCATGTTCATTCAAGTGGTCGTCGAGAGCCGCTGTAAAGATATCGACATCTGGATGAGCTTCTTGAAGAGCTTTCACCCCTTCAGGTGCTGATACCAAACAGACAAACTTGATGTGGCTAGCTCCACGTTTTTTCAAAGAATCAATCGCGAGAATAGCTGATCCACCGGTTGCAAGCATCGGGTCTACTACAAAGATGCGACGTTGATCAATATCTTCTGGTAATTTCACCAAGTATTCAACGGGTTTCAGGGTTTCTTCATCACGGTACATCCCGATATGTCCAACTTTTGCTGCCGGTACCAAGCTCAAGAGCCCATCGACCATGCCAATTCCTGCACGAAGGATTGGAACAATGGCCAATTTCTTCCCTGCAATTTGTTTTTGAACCGTTTTGGTAATCGGAGTTTCAATCTCAACATCTTCAAGAGGTAATTCGCGCAAGACTTCGTAGCCCATCAACATAGCAATCTCATCTACTAATTCACGAAAGGCTTTCGTAGAGGTATCTGTCCGACGTAAAATAGACAATTTGTGTTGAATGAGTGGATGTGTAATAACTTCTAGTTTTCCCATTTTTGAGATCCTTCTTTCTAAGCTGCTATCTTTTAAAAAGGAGCTTGGATTGAGGAAGAGTCAAACTTTCCCTCTTTCTGTTACTCCTTTTTTGATACGCGCAACACGTGGAAATCTTCATTTCCAACTTTATATTCGTCTTATTATACCAAATTTCACCCAAAAAAGAGAGCCCTTACACTTAATTTTTTAAAGTTCGGACTCACTCTTTCTATGGAAAAATCACAACCATTCCTTGTATTTCTTGATATAGATACGTTTGACAACCGTCACACTAAGCATATAGAGGACGATAATAGCAAACAATAGAACAAAGTACAATCCATTGAGTTGGCTCAACTTCAAAATAGGGGCCAAAGGACTATATGGAAGGGAGGTCACAAAGATGGCTGCTGCTAGGGTCGTCACCACAACTGAGAAGGCTGGACGACTTTGGATAAATGGCAATTTTGGTGAGCGCAACATATGAATAACCATAGTTTGCGACCACATGGATTCGATAAACCATCCGGTTTGGAAAACCATGATAAAGGCTGCTGCATCTGCTGTTCCATAGTTGTAGCCATGACCTAAAATCATTGGAACAACAAGGAAGTAGAGAAGCATGTAGGTAATGATATCAAATACGGATGAAATTGGACCGATCCAGGCCATGAAGCGCATAATAGAATTGGCTTCCCAGATACGAGGTTTCTTGAGGAATTCCTTGTCGACATTGTCAAAAGGAAGGGCGATACAAGAAAGATCATAGATGAGATTGAGCACAATCAAATGAACGGGCGCCATGGGAAGGAAGGGTAAAAAGATGCTGGCAAAGAGAAGAGAAAAGATATTCCCGAAGTTAGAAGAAACCGTCATCTTGATGTACTTAGTCATATTGGCATAGACCTTGCGGCCTTCAACCAAACCTTTTTCAAGGACCATCAAGTCTTTATCCAGCAGGATGACATCTGCCGTTTCTTTGGCAATATCAACAGCAGTATCCACAGAGATCCCAACGTCTGACACCTTCATGGACGGAGCATCGTTAATCCCATCTCCCATGTACCCCACCTTGTGGCTATTTTTCTTAAGGCTAAGAATGATCCGTGCTTTTTGATCGGGCGATAATTTGGCAAAGACTGTTGTTGTTTCCACAACTTGCGCTAACTCTTGGTCTGTCATCGTATCGATTTCGCTTCCCAAAAGAATCCGCTCGACATCTAGTCCTACTTTTTCACAGACAGCTTGGGTGACCTTTTCATTGTCGCCAGTTAAGATCTTGGTGGTGACCCCATATTCTGCAAGAGCTTTGATCGCTGGAGCTGCAGAAGGTTTTGGTGGATCAAGAAAGGCCAGGTAACCGGTTAGGATCATGTCTCCTTCATCTTCGACACTAAAGATTTCATTTTCGTCCAAGTCGGTTTTGTAGCTGACTCCTAAAACACGAAGACCTTGTTCATTTAATTGAGCGACCTCAGCTAGGACCTCTTGACGGACCTCGTCTGTTAATCGTTTGATATCACCCTTGTATTCAACATAAGTCGATACAGAGAGCATTTCTTCCAAGGCACCCTTGGTCACCATGCTGACCACACCGTCTTCGTCTTTGACAATGACACTCATGCGACGACGTTCAAAATCAAAGGGCAATTCATCTATTTTATGGAAGGTTTGATCTAGATCGCGAACAATCTCATGTTTCTTGGCTTCTTTTTGTGTCCGGTTAATAATCGCCCGGTCCATTAGATTTTTCAAACCTGTTTGGAAATAGGAGTTCAAATAAGCACGGCGTAAGACAGATAAATCCAGATCCCCATGGATATCAAGCGGATACTCCAAAACGATTTCATCTTGGGTCAAGGTTCCTGTCTTATCAGTACACAAAATATCGATAGCCCCAAGGTCTTGGATGGCATTGAGTTTTTTGATGACGACTTTTTCTTTTGCCATGATGATGGAGCCTTTGGCAAGACTCGCTGTAATAATCATCGGTAGCATTTCCGGAGTCAAACCAACCCCAACGCTGAGGGCAAAGACACCTGCTTCTAACCAGTCACCATCAGTTAGGCCATTGATGACAAAGACAACGGGCACCATGACTAACATGAGCCGAATCAGGAGCCAAGAGATGGTATTCATTTCTCTCTCAAATGAGGTTGGTTCGTCATAGGTGTTGATGGTTTGCTCAATAGCGCCCATCATGGTTTCATCCCCCACGACCAAGACCAAGGCTGTCGCCCGTCCGGAGATGACATTGGTTCCCATGAAGGCCAAGCTTTCACTCTCCAAGAGACTATCTAGATTTTGACTGTCGGCTTTTCTGAGACAAACCTTTTCAACAGCATCACTTTCCCCTGTGAGGCCAGATTGTTGGACAAAAAAGTCACGGGAATCAATCAAGACCACATCTGCTGGGATCATATCGCCGGCACTCAGTTTGATCACATCTCCGACAACGATTTCATCGATCGGAATTTCTTGTTCGGATCCATCACGCAGAACGGTCGCTGTATTGACAATCATACGTGATAAGTTGCTGGCAGCTTTGTCGCTCCGCAATTCTTGAATGAAGCGGATCCCACCAGAAATCAAGACCAAGGTCACAATGATGATGGAGGTCGTTGGGTCCTGCTCACCTGGCTTCGCTAGCCAGACATTGGTGATGAAGGAAACCAGCGCAATGACCAACAAAATCACCGTAAAAGGATTGATGATCGATTCGTAGATCTTTTTGATCATAGAATCTTCTTGACCTTTTGTGATGACATTTTCGCCATAGGTATCGCGGTTTTCTTCTACTTGATCGTTAACTAGACCAAGGGCACTGGTTTTGTAGGTGGCAAAGGTGGTTTCAAGTGGTTCTTGAAGAGCAGTAATGAATCTTTCTTTATTTGTTTGCATTGGTATCTCCTTTTTCAATCAGGAGCCAATCACTTTTGGAGTCCCTACGACACAAATCAGCGATTGGCTGGTTCGGTGCGGTTCGGGATGATCGTCGATTTGTATCATAGCTCTCTCCTTTCTCTTTTCTAGGTAAGGCATCAAAAAGAGTCCTACCCTCGATCGGTAGGACTCATGAAACTCGTCATTTATTTTTCAATCAAAACTCTCAAAAAACTGACCGTCCAAGCTTTAGCTCCGCAAGGCGATGAAATGAGCTTAGTCTTGACCTTTGCGATCAGGACTGTTGACCAACGAGTAGTGTCTCCACTGCTTTGCGGTAGTCATCCGTAT
>CAUUAM010000030.1:0-15545 GCA_963543165.1 uncultured Streptococcus sp.
CAACTCTACAAGCAACTTGGATACATGACGTATCTCAAGTTGCTACGGTTGCCGCTATTAGGCGGTCAACCTAGTAGACTTACTAAGTCGTTCGTCGGTTAAAATCGACCCGACTCTCTCCTGTCGCAACTCTATCAATTACTTGGATACAAAACGTATCTCAAACAATCTTACATTACATAATTTATGTTATGTATTATTCTTTGTTGTAGGTTTTACGAATGGCATCTTTGATGCTTTCTACTGTTGGAATCATTGCATTTTCAAGGTTTTGTGCGTAAGGCATTGGCACATCTTCTCCCGCACAACGACGGATGGGTGCATCCAAGTAATCAAATGCTTCTGATTCAGAAATAATAGCTGAGATTTCACCGATATAACCACTTGTTTTGTGAGCATCATTGACAAGGACGACTTTTCCTGTTTTCTTGACAGAATTAATAATGATTTCTTTATCAAGTGGTACTAAGGTCCGTGGGTCTACTACTTCTACGGAGATTCCTTCTTCTGCCAATTCTTCAGCTGCTTGCATGACACGACGAAGCATTTTTCCGTAGGTAACAACAGTGACATCCGTACCCTCACGTTTGATTTCGCCGACACCGAGTGGAATGGTATAATCGGGATCAACAGGTACTTCCCCTTTTTGGTTGAATTCTGATTTGTATTCGAGAATGATGACTGGGTTGTTGTCACGGATAGAAGATTTGAGAAGCCCTTTCATATCCGCTGGAGTTCCTGGAGCAACGACTTTCAAACCAGGAATATGGGTAAACCATGATTCCAAAGATTGGGAGTGTTGAGCTGCAGATCCAACTCCGTTACCAGCAGCACAGCGGACAGTCATTGGCACTTGCCCTTTTCCACCGAACATGTAACGCGTCTTAGCAGCTTGGTTGACGATAGCATCCATGGCAATCACGGAAAAATCCATGAAGGTCATATCAACGATTGGACGAAGTCCAGTCATGGCTGCACCAGCGGCTGCACCTGAGATAGCAGCCTCAGAAATCGGACAATCACGAACACGTTCTGGACCGAATTCCTCTAGCATCCCTACGGAAGTTCCGAAGTCTCCACCGAAAACTCCGACATCTTCCCCCATCAACAATACATTTTCGTCGCGACGCATTTCCTCAGACATAGCAAGGATAATGGTATCGCGGAAAGACATTAATTTTGTTTCCATAATTCTCTACTCCCCCTTAGTCTGCGTAAATATCTTCGAAAGCTGATTCGAGTGGAGGGAATGGGCTTTCTTCCGCAAATTTCACTGAAGCTTCAACTGCTTCTTTCACTTCTTCTTGAATCTGATCCAATTCTTCTGCACTCGCAATCTCATTTTCAAGGAGATACTTGCGAAGGTTTTCAATCGGATCTTTCTTCTTCCACTCTTCGACTTCTTCACGTGTCCGGTATTTACCAGGGTCAGATGAAGAGTGGCCAAGCCAACGATAGGTAACACTTTCAATCAAGACAGGACCTTTACCAGAGCGGACATGCTCTACTGCCTTTTTAAATCCTTCATAGACATCAATAACGTTGTTTCCATCAGGAATAAACATTCCAGGAATGCCATAAGCAGCACTACGCTCATGGATGTGCTCCACATTTGTCATTTTCTTGATGTCAGCAGAGATTCCATAACCATTATTGATACAGTAGAAAATGACTGGAAGGTTCCAAATAGACGCCATATTGACCGCTTCGTGGAAAACCCCTTCGTTGGTTGCGCCATCACCAAAGAAGCAGACAACAATCTTACCAGTCTTTTTCATTTGTTGAGTAAGGGCTGCACCTACGGCAATTCCCATACCACCACCAACGATACCGTTGGCACCGAGGTTACCGGCATCAAGGTCGGCGATATGCATTGAGCCACCCTTCCCTTTACAAGTACCAGTATACTTACCAAGGATTTCAGCCATCATGCCATTGAGGTCGATCCCTTTAGCAATGGCTTGTCCATGACCACGGTGATTTGAGGTGATGAGGTCATCTTCGTTAAGGGCTAACATAGCCCCAACGTTGGCCGCTTCTTCCCCAACAGAAAAGTGCGTCATTCCTGGCACTTTTCCTTTTTTTACTAACTGTGCAATTTTTAAGTCCATGCGACGGATTTCTTCCATTTTACGGAACATTTCCAATAAGAGACTTTTATCTAATGTTGCCATTATTTCGCCTTTCTTAGCATTTATTCATTCTCTTTCATTCTATCCAAAATTGAAAGCCCTGTCAAAAGAAATGCTCATTTCGCTTCACAAACTAAAACGCCTAACATATTGATAGAAAAGGCTTAATAAACTATTATATAAAATATTCACAAACTTAAACGCTGAACCTCCCTTCATGAATTAGGAATAAAAAAACCGATAGGAAATCCCCTATCGGTACAAGTTTATTGAGCGCGTTGACCAAAGTCGTGAATCATTTGTTCGAGTTCCTCACGACTTGGGGTTGTTAACATGTAAAGGTAGTCCCCTTGAAGCTCCGCAAAGGCCGCAGGCATGTCTTTCTTCACACGGAATTGATCACGGTATTTAGCCAGAACTTCTTCCTCTGAAAGGACATAGGCTGCATTGGCACGACGGGAGGTCGCCAAGCAATAAAGAGGCTCAAACTCAGAAGCTGGGAAAGGTTCTCCTGCTACGATGGCAGCATAACCTCGGTACAAGTCAATGGAATGAGCATAATTGTAGACATCGATGGTAAAGCCACCTGCTGGTCGATTATTGTACTCGATTGCAATATAGTCATCCCCATCGCGGAAAAACTCAATGTGGAAAAAACGTTCTTTCATTCCAAAAGCTTTCACAACCGCTTCCCCGTATTGACGCAATTTTGGATCCATCTCTTTGAGGACATAATAAGAGTTATCCATCTTGTAGAGCATCAAATCTAATGGCGTATAGGCATAGTCAAAAGTAGTTGAGAAGACAATGTTACCATCGCGATCAACTAGACCATCAAAGGTACAAATCTCGCTAGAAGTGACGAATTTCTCAAAGAAGTACTCAGTATGTCCATCCCATTCTGCCTTGAAATGATCCACATCTTCTGGTGTTTCGATCTTGAAGGTCGCTGCTGCTCCTACTCCATTGTCAGGCTTAGCAATCAATGGCAACCCAATCTTTTTCACGGCCTTATCGATGTCTTTTTCTGTTTTAACCACAGCACCCGGAACGACTGGGACCCCAGCCTTCTTGAAGAATTTCTTCATTTCGGATTTGAACTTAGTTTTCTTCAGATCTTTTGGCTTAGCTCCGAAGACATTGAATTGCTCCCGAAGCGCCGCATCTAATTCCAACCAGTACTCGTTATGGGACTCGATGCGATCGATTGGGCCGTGTTTATAGAACAGAAAGGCTGCTGCACGCTTCACTTCATCTAAGTCTTCCATATTTTCTACACGAAAATACTCTGTCAAACTATTGCGCAAAGGCTCGTCTAACTGCTCATAAGGCTCTTGGCCAATCCCTAAGACAGTGATTCCTTTGTTTGCCAACTCAATGGTGAATTGTTGGAAATTTTGCGGATAATAAGGTGAAATAACAAGATAATTCATAGAGGTCTCCTCCCTTTTAACTTATAGATACATTTGTCCTAGAAAATAGGGCATTTGCTTGCGCCACCATTCCCAATCGTGGGCTACATCATGGCCCCATTCAGCGAACCAAGCGGGAATGTTTTTGTGATCAAAGGCTTCTTTCAGTTTGTAGAAAGATGGAAGCCCGTCTTGCTCCCAAGCTCCTAAACCGGTACAAACGACGATTTCGGCCTGACGGTAACGATCGATAAACCAGCCATCATTTTGGTTCCAGATATAATCAGATGGAGAGTTTTGGTAAATGGCTTCATCGCCTCCAAACTCACCAACAAAGAAACGAGCGTCATAGACACCACTCAAGGCAATCACTTTGTTGAAGACGTCTGGATGTTGCAAGAAGAAATTGAGCGCGTGGTAAGCTCCCATAGAACAGCCAGTTGTCATCATCGGGTCAAACCAGCCTGTTTTGTGTTTGATAAAAGGAATGGCTTCTTCAATCACGTAGCGTTCATAAGCGCGATGCATTTCTGCACGGTCGTGAGGGTTTTTCCAATCACAAAGCCAGCTTTCACTATCGACACTTGAAAGGGTGAAGAATTGAACCCGTCCTTCTTCAATGAACTGAGCACAGGCATCAATCATACCAAAGTCATAGTACTCGTTATGGCTTCCACCTGATGAAGCGAAGACCACAACAGGAATCCCTGCATGTCCATAACGGTTGAGATACATTTCACGGTTCAGTTGGCCACTCCAGTGGCTTAGATGTTCAATATTCATAGGTTCCCTCTTTCTTTATTATAAAAATTTAAAAGCTTCTAGTCCCACTTCTCTGCTAAGAAACGAAGACATTCTGGTAAATGCTCTGCCCAGGCTTCTTCATGGTGGATAGCCCCAGACTGAATCCGAATGGCAATATTTTCTAAAGCTACTCCTTGTTGAATGACATCATGGTAGTAACGAAGAGATGAGTCAATATAAGCTTGCTTGATATTCCCTGCCATTAGGGTTTTATCTGTATCATCAGCCTCTTCAGTCCCCACATAGATGTAAATGCGTTGATCTGCATATAATTTTTTACGCTCGATATAATGATTGAAGGCATCTTGGTGCAGCCAGTTAGCGGATGAAAAGACCCCTAAACAACCGATTTGATCTTGGTATTCTAGGCCCAAGAATTGGGTAATATTTCCACCCAGTGAGGACCCAATCATAGCTGTATGTTCTCTGTCAGCAAGAGTCCGGTATTCTTGGTCAATGAAAGGTTTGACCACTTCCATAACGAACTCTCCGTACTCAACGCCCTTGCCACCAAATTGCATCCCAGGGATATTGGATTCCTTGTACTTCCAGGCAGAGTATTCGTTCATCCGTTGAAAACCATCATTGTCAATAGCAACAACAATCATACGACTAATATCTGGATTCCGCTTAATGGTTGGAATGACCTTCCAAGAGTGGCCTGCATAGGCTTCCTTACTATACAAAATGTTTTGCCCATCATGGAAATAAACGACAGGGTAGCGTCGATCAGTGTCTGTTTCATAATTTTTAGGTAATAAGACGCGCACACGACGGAGTTTTCCGGTATAAGGCACTTTCAACTCGTGTGTCTTCATATCTAAATAAAAATAGGATTTGTTCATTATCAGAAAACTCTCTATATTCTAAATTTTATTCATTATACCATTTTTAGAAGAAAAAGTCTGGATTTTCTCCAAACTATTTCGTTTCATACGCTATTTTTCCATAAACTGAGCCAAATCTTCTAAAGAACGTTCGGCAATTTTCTCATAGCGCTCCTTTTTATCTCGAATGCGTGGACCTTCCAGCTCCTTAATAATTCCAAAGTTGACATTCATCGGCTGGAAATGCTTGCTATCAGCATGGGTGATATAGTGGGCCAAGCTTCCGATCGCTGTCGTTTCTGGAAACACAACTGCTTCCTCTCCATTGAAGAGACGAGCTGCATTGATCCCAGCCACCAAACCTGAAGCTGCAGATTCAACGTAACCTTCTACCCCTGTCATTTGACCTGCAAAAAAGAGGTTTGGTTGTTTCTTGGAACGGTAGGTTTGCTCGAGGAGAGTTGGAGAGTCCATGTAAGAATTGCGGTGCATGACTCCATATCTCACAAACTCCGCATTTTCTAAACCAGGGATCATTTGGAAAACTCGTTTTTGCTCTCCCCACTTGAGATGCGTTTGGAAACCGACGATATTGTAGAGACTTCCTGCCGCATTGTCTTGGCGAAGCTGAACGACTGCATAAGGTGTCTTAAATTCCCCATCACGAGGTCCTTTGTAATCATCCGGATACTCAAGCCCAACTGGCTTCATAGGACCATAGAGCATGGTTTTGATGCCACGTTTAGCCATGACTTCGATTGGCATACAGCCTTCGAAATACTTTTCTTTTTCAAAAGAGTTGAGCGGGGCTTCTTCCGCATTGACCAAGGCCTCATGGAAATCCATAAATTCTTGTTTGGTCATGGGACAGTTGAGATAAGCTGCTTCTCCCTTGTCATAGCGAGACTTGAGATAGACCTTGTTCATATCGACAGTATTGACATCGATAATTGGAGCCGCCGCATCGTAGAAATAGAAGCCATCCCCACCATTTAGGGCATGAATCTTTTCTGCCAAGGCATCGCTGGTTAGGGGACCCGTTGCGACCACTGTGATAGCATCCGTCGGCAATTCCGTGATTTCATCGCGAATCACTTCAATCAGAGGGTGTTGGGACACCTTCTCTGTCACCCTCTTAGCAAAGCCTTCGCGATCCACAGCAAGTGCCCCGCCAGCCGGTACGCGAGTCGCTTCAGCGGCTTCAAGGATGACGGAGCCTAAGCGACGCATTTCTTCTTTGAGGAGCCCGACTGCATTGGTTAGAGAATCTCCACGAAGAGAGTTCGAACAAACTAACTCAGCAAAATTATCTGTTTTGTGCTGGGGAGTTGACTTCACTCCACGCATTTCATACAGCTTCACCGGAATTCCCTGTTGAGCAATCTGGTAAGCCGCTTCCGAGCCTGCAAGGCCCGCACCAATAACATTGATATAAGATTGAGACATGACACTAATACCTCTTTGGGTGGGATCTAAATCCTTATCGAAACAAGCAACTGGCTGTTTGACACCCACAAATCTTTCTAATTTACTACTTGGTCCATTATACCAAAAAGGGTATAAAAAAGACAGGGAGGTTAATTCTTCCTGTCTTGTCTGAAATTTCGTCTCTTATTTGTTTTCTCATAGACACAACCAGGCTGCTAAGAGAGCAGATAGGATGCTGAATAAGGAGCCAATCAAGTAATACTCCGCGAAGGCTGGATCCTCCGAAATTTTATTGTAGCGAGCGATGGACTTGGCAGTAAAGACTAGCCCAATAGAAGCAAATTGTCCATACACGAGACAAGCGCCAATCACCAAACGCTCTAAAAAACCAATCATAGATCCTGCTCCAGTAATTGTATCCATTTTCTTTTTCATGTTTGGTTGGTACTTAGCAAAAAGAATTTTAAAAGCAATATTGGTCGGTTTTCCCACTAGGAGGACATAAAAAATCAGATTTAAAGTGACCAACGGCAGATAGGTCGTGCCGTTTTTAGCTCCAAAAAGGACTAGGCTAGTAATGATACCGACATGTAAGAATTGATCTAGCGCAAAAGTCCAAGAGGTTTTCAGTTTTAACGTTTTTTGTAGACATGGCTTACCATAATCTATTCCCGCATGGGTCAGTAAAATGACCAAGCAAATCCACCACAAGTCTAGATGAACAAGCACCACAACAATAAGAGGCAAAGCTACATAGAGAATATGAAGGCCTAGCACCTTCTTATCTCGATCCTTGCGATCCGCCATCTTTTGGCTTTGAAAATAATAATCCGATAACAAATGACAAATCAACAAGAGAATCAAGTATGGATTCACTACGATACTAGACAATCCGGTCATAAGTTTCTCCTTTCGCTAAAGCTTGAATACCAGCAAGGGCAGCTGCTCTCCCCCGTAAATACACACGAATGCTACTGCTTTTTAATCGTTTTGAGAGAGCGCTTGGGTTGATTGCCAGCGATTGGGCCAATTCCTGCTGGCTAAAGGTCTCGCTATAGACCGATCTCCTTAAAAGATCTAGCAGGATTTCTTCCTGACTGTCTCGCCAGCTTGAACGAATGGCTTCTCCTGATGCAATAAGGGCGTTCACCAATAAATCCTTACTATCGTTTCCACTTGAAAAATAGATCTGGGTATTGCCATAATCATTTTTCTGATGAACCAGATTAATGGCTGCGCGTGCATTCCAATAGGCTGGCCCATCTGCTCCAATACTTTGCAAGGGATCAATAGCAGTTACAATCTCTCCAAGTCCGATACCAAAACGTAGTTGAGTCGGGCTTAGTTCTGAACGCAGGGTATCAATGATTTGAAACACTGGAGCATCCACTTTTAAAAGAGCCTGAAACTCATCGCCTAGAGTCAAAGTAAAACAGGATGCCAAGTAATCTCCAAATCGTTCATTCATCTTTTGCAGAGTTTTTTCTAACTGTTTTTGCAGGTTGAAACGTTCTTGAACCATTTTTGAATCAATGACATCTGCAATCAAAGCAAGATACATAAGCCCACCTCCTTATGTCTATTATAACGAAAAAAAACAAAAATGTCTATTATAACAGACATTTATGGAAATTGCCGTTATAATAGACATTGAATCATTTAAAAGATTATTTCACTTTTTCTTCTTCGTAGTCACCGTTGCTACATACGACTTGTTTGCCACCGCCACGGACTTTTTTCTCAACTAGGTAGTGACCACATTTTGGACAATCCCGGCCGATTGGCTTGTCCCAAGAAGTGAATTCACAGTCTGGGTAGCGATTACAGCCATAGAAAATACGATTTCGTTTGGTTTTACGCTCGATGATTTGTCCCTGATGACAGTCTGGACATTCCACCCCAATTTCTTTGACAATCGCTTGGGTATGGCGACAATCTGGGAAGTTGCTACAAGCATAGAACTTACCAAAACGTCCTAATTTAATCACCATAGGACTTCCACAGACCTCACAGTCAAAACCAGCTGCTTCATCCTTGATTTGGATTTTCTCCATCTCTTCTTCAGCCTTGGCTACCTCTTTTTTAAATGGTTGGTAGAAAGAATCGATTACTTTTTGCCATTGCTCTTTCCCAACTTCGACATCATCCAGTTTTCCTTCCATCTCTGCGGTGAAAGTCACATTGACGATATCTGGGAAGAATTCAACGATCAATTTATTGACAATTTCCCCTAGTTCCGTTGGTTCAAAACGTTTGGCTACAAGCTTCACGTAATAGCGTTTTTGAATCGTCTCAATGGTTGGTGCATAGGTTGAAGGGCGGCCGACCCCATTTTCCTCCAGCGTCTTAATCAAAGTCGCTTCAGAATAGCGAGCAGGTGGTTGGGTAAAGTGTTGCTCAGGCTTGCTATTGACTTGCTTGACGATATCGCCTTCCACCATGTCTGGCAACATCTTGTTTTTGTCTGAATCGTTATAAATCGCCAAATAACCGTCAAACTTCACTTGACTTCCATTTGCTGTATATTGAACGCCATTTTGACCTAAACGAACATTCATGGTATCAAAGACAGCTGCTGTCATTTGACTAGCCACAAAGCGGTTCCAAATCAAAGTGTAGAGCTTGAGCTGGTCCTTATCAAGGTACTTAGCAATGCTCTCAGGAGTATTGAAGACGCTAGATGGACGAATCGCTTCGTGGGCATCTTGGGCACCGGTAGCATTTTTCACACGGCTTCCATGTTTAGAATATTTCTCACCGAAGCGATCCACGATAAAGTTAGCTGCCTCATTTTGCGCAACCGGACTAATCCGTGTGGAGTCGGTACGCATATAGGTAATCAAACCTTGAACACCAGAGCCAATATTGATTCCTTCGTACAATTGCTGAGCGACCATCATGGTCTTGCGTGTACGGAAGTTGATCTTATTGGCCGCATCCATCTGCATAGAAGAAGTGGTGTAAGGAAGTGGTGCATTCCGACGACGTTCTTTCTTTTCAACTTTTTCAACGGTAAAATCTTTGCCATCTAAGCGTTCAAGAACTGCTTTCACCTCTTCATTGGTGTTGAGCTTCATCTTCTTGCCATCAATCCCATAGAAGCTAGCTTGGAATTGTTTGGTCCCTTTTTTGAAGACACCATCAATGGTCCAGTATTCTTCCGGCTTGAAATCATTGATTTCATTTTCACGATCAATGATTAATTTGAGGGCAACAGATTGCACGCGCCCTGCAGAAAGTCCTTTTTTGACCTTTTTCCAAAGAATAGGTGAAATTGAATACCCTACAATCCGGTCCAAGACCCGACGTGCTTGTTGGGCATCAACCAAATCCATATCGATTTGACGCGGTTCTTTAAAGGCATTTTTAACGGCATCCTTAGTGATTTCATTAAAAACCACGCGGTTCTTTTCTTTGGCATCCAAGTTCAAAATATGAGCCAAATGCCAAGAAATAGCTTCTCCTTCTCGGTCCGGGTCACTTGCGAGAAAGACTTGTTTGGCTTTTTTAGCTTCTTTTTTCAAATCATTGATCAAGGGACCTTTGCCGCGAATATTGATATATTCCGGTTCATAGTTATTGTCGAAGTCAATCGACATGGTTGATTTTTTCAGGTCTCGAATATGACCAACACTGGCCATGACTTTATAGTTACGACCAAGGTATTTCTCGATTGTTTTTGCCTTAGCAGGAGACTCCACAATCACCAAATTTTTCTTGGTTGTACTGCTTTTCTTTTTTGTTACCACGTTTTATCCCTCTGTATTGTATAAATCTCATTGAGTTTAATACATTTTAAGAAAGATGTCAACTAGGAACTTCTCCTATAGGAAAATCACAATTCGTATTTCAATTCATCCAGAATGTCCTGTCCTGATGTGATAAGCTTTGCACCTTCTTGAATCAAGTGATGGCAGCCTGCAGATTTTCCATCTAAAATATTTCCTGGAATAGCAAAAACATCTCGGCCTTCCTCCATAGCACGTTCACAAGTAATTAAACTTCCTGAACGAAGTCGAGCTTCTGCTACAATGACAGCTTGACAGAGTCCTGCAATGATGCGATTTCTCTCAGGAAAATGAAACTTCAGCGGCCTTTGACCTGGGCCATATTCGCTCAAGACAAGATGGTGTTCTCCCATGTAGGTCTGTAATCTCTGATTGCTTTTCGGATAAAAAACATCCAGCCCCGTTCCTATCACTCCGATGGTCTTTCCACCATTGCGAATGCTGGCATAATGCGCCGTCGCATCAATCCCCTTAGCAAGGCCACTGACAATGACCAATTCGTTCCCGAGCTCCTTAATAATTTTCTCTACAGAACGAACCCCTTCGCGCGTTGTCTCCCGAGCACCAACGACTGCTATTTTGGGTTTGGTAATAAGCTCCAAATTTCCTTGGTAAAAAAGGAGAACAGGAGGATTGTAGATTTGTAACAATTCCTCAGGGTATTCAGGATCAAAAATGGATAGAGATGGGAATCGTTCAAAGTCTTTGTGTAAATGGTCTTCATCCAGTTGCCGGTATTTGTCTACAAAATGAATGATACTGCGACAGCAAGCGATCCTTGCTATCTCTTCTAAACTTGGATAAGATTGATCTTCCTTACAGTAGTCCAAGACTCTCAAGACTTGCTCATTTGATAAACCGGCTGCTTTTAATTTATAGATTTCAAATTTCTCCATGGTCACCTTCTACTTCCTCTTACTTATCTATTCGAAAAAGAAAAGCAAAAAAGCTCTATTTCTAGAACTTTTTTTGACTGGTAGAAGAATAAAAGTAAGATGCTGCTCCAAAGAGGTTGCTTTCATTATGGAAACGAGCAGCTTGGATAGGTATAGCTTCAAATTGTTCATGATCTTTCTGAGCAAGCAAGGTTTGGTATTGGTAAATAATACCAGAGATCAGTTTTTCTTGACTACTAATCCCTCCTCCAATCGTCACTTTCTCAAGCAAGAGCAAGGTTTGAAGATTGAAAATCAAAATGGCAATATCGCGACAATAAGCCTGAAACAAGGAATCTAGCTCCTCATTAACTCCTTTATCGATTTCTTTAAAAACAGCAAGACCATCTGCCTTGTCTAGGTTCAATAGTTGACTAGCTTTCTCAACGAAATGAACAGCTGAACCAGTGTTTTCTAAGAGATTGGAAATCCCCTGCAAAAAGAGTTCCCGATGAAAGCGTCGATTTTCTGGTGTCCTTTCCGACGGATCAATCGATCGACCACGAAAGTGTTCTGTGAGTTGCCAGCCGTTCAATAGCTCTCCATTAGAAAGAAGGGCAAGACCAACTCCTGTTCCTAAAACCAAGGTCGCTCCGCAAGGACAATCTTGAAGGTTACCAAGTCTTGCTTCTGCTAGACCTGCTGCATCCCCGTCATTTATAACGGTTACTGGTACATCAAAGGTTTGCTTCAACCTACTAGCCAAGGGAATGTTTCTCAAATAAGGGATGAGACCGCCTCGAAAAACAAAGCCAAGGGTCTTTTGGATCTCACCAGGACAAGAAATGGCAATTCCGTCAATTTGATCCCGAACAGGACCAACAATTCCTTCTACCCCTTGCCAAAACTCCTCAATTGTAGGTGGCGTCGGGATCTTATCTGTATGAACCAAATGATCGTTCTGATCCATCAGACCGTACTTAATAAAAGTCCCCCCAATATCAATGGTTAGTAGCATAGCCTAGTCCTCCCTCATCGATTTAATAGGTTCAAATGAACGCCGATGGATAGGAGTTACTCCCAACTTTTGGAGCCCATCCAAATGCTTAGCTGTTCCATAGCCAGCGTTCTGTGCAAAATCATAACCTGGATACTCTTGGTCATATGCTGCCATCATCTGATCCCGAGTCACTTTCGCTACGATGGATGCTGCAGCAATGGATAAAGAATTGGCATCCCCTTTGATGATGGATGTCTGAGAAATAGGAAGATCCAATTTCATGGCGTCAATCAAAAGATGCTGGGGTTGAGGATTTAGCTGACCAACGGCCTCCACCATAGCCAGTTTTGTAGCTTCATAGATATTGACCTGGTCAATCACATGATTATCCTTAATACCGATTCCTATCGCGATAGCATGTTCTAGGACAGCCTCATAGATTTCCTTATGCTTGGACTTTGGAATTTTTTTACTATCGTTGAGTCCAGAAATCTTACAAGCTTGAGGCAAGATGACCGCAGCTGCAACAACTGGTCCCGCTAATGGGCCACGTCCCACTTCATCCACTCCTGCAATGAGCTCAATTCCACGTGCATAGCATTCCTTTTCATAGGCCAGCATTCCTTCCAAGCGCTCATCTTCATCTAAACGTTTTTGGATTTCCCTTTTTCGCTTTGCGACCGCTTGGATAACACCAGATCGGCTATCCTGTTCCAATTCAGCAAACAATGGATCGTTTAACTGCTGGATTTGCGCTAATTGTTCTTTAATTTCCTTAATGGTTGCCATCAATCTCCCCTACGCGATCCAGCGTATACCGTCCCAATTTCCCATCTCGGACATCCTTGACAAAGACTTGGTAAAAACGGTCGTAATCCTCACGGAAACCTAATTTCTTCGTCATCTCCATGATAATGTCAGGCGCTTCTTGCTCCAAATCCATTTGTTTAAAACGTTCTTGTAAAACTGCTGGATAATGCTCTTTAAAATAGTTGAGCCCAAAAATGGTCACTTCATCCATCGGAAGCAACTGGTCCTTGATGGCACCGGTTAAGGCAAGTTTCAAGGCCACCTCTTCATCTTCAAACTTGGGCCAGAGAATTCCTGGTGTATCCAATATTTCGAGATCCTTATTGGTTTTTAACCATTGTTGACCCTTGGTCACCCCTGGTTTATTGCCAACAACAGCAATCTTTTTCCCTGCTAAACGGTTCATCAAAGTCGATTTCCCAGCATTTGGAATCCCAATGATCATGGTCCGAAGGGTTTCAATCTGAATCCCTCGTTCCTTTTGGCGAGCAATTTTATCTGCCATCAAGCTCTTGGCAGCATCTGTGACCTTCTTAACGGTCGATTGCTCTTTGGAGTTGATCGCCAAGGTTGTGATTCCTTGAGATTCAAAATAGTCCTGCCATTCTTTTGTTGCGGCAGGATCCGCCAAGTCTACCTTGTTCAGAATCATCAACTTAGGCTTGTCGCCAACGATTTTTGTTAAC
The DNA here is from genome assembly GCA_963543165.1 of uncultured Streptococcus sp. Classification (GTDB taxonomy): domain Bacteria; phylum Bacillota; class Bacilli; order Lactobacillales; family Streptococcaceae; genus Streptococcus. Next base: position 13,763 of record CAUUAM010000030.1, read on the forward strand.
ATGGGATTTTGGCTCGATAACGGTAAACGAGCATCTACCAGAACCGTCACAAAATCCACGAATTTCAAATTTTCTTGTACTTGTCTTCTAGCTTTGGACATATGTCCAGGAAACCATTGAATAGTTGCCATGTTCTCCATTCCTTTCCAGTTCAATCTCCTCTATTATACCATGTTTTATAGAATTCTCTGTCTCTAACGAAAACATAAAAATGAAGCTACCTAGGTAACTTCATTTTAGTATTCTAGCGAATTTGCTCAAAATGCAAATGTACGGCGATGTGATCACCATAGCCACTGCGTTCCAAATCGCGTTGCAAGCGATAAGAAATATAATGTTCAGCAATGGTAATATACCCAGCACCAAGTAAACGATGCTCTACCATGGATTGGATCATGCTGATCGTCGCACGTTCCACTTTCGCTTCTTCCAAATCCATCACAACTTTCTTGGTCACTTGCGCCAAGTTTTGGCGAAGATCATCCGTTAAGACATAGACTGTTTGAGCTGCTTTTAAAACCGCTTGGTAGATTTTATCTGGATCAAATTCTACTACTTCACCACTACGTTTAATGACTTCCATTTTTTTCTCCTTGGTATTCAATTTACTTCTATTATCTTAATAAATAGGAGATTTGTCAAGAATCTAAAATATCAATAATCCGGACGAAGAACACCCGTAATAATCTCTTTGGTTGCATGGTAATCCCCATCTACTACAACTTTGATGATGCGTTTCGCTTCTTCTGCCGGTGCTGGCACCAATGGCAAACGTGTTGGCCCTGCTTCAAATCCCATATAGTTCAAGACAGCTTTGACAGGAGCTGGACTCGGATAAGAGAAGAGAGCATTGACTTTAGGGATAAACTGACGTTGGATAGCTGCAGCCTTTTTAATATCGTTGTGTTCAATGGCTTGGAACATCTCATGCATTTCATCTCCATTTGTATGAGAAGCCACTGAAATCACTCCATCTGCACCAAGATTCATCGCGTGGAAAGCATCTCCATCTTCCCCTGTATAGACGAGAAATTCTTCTGGCTTGTGTTCAATCAAGTAGGCCATGTTAGCAAGGGTTGTACACTCTTTGACCCCAATGATATTTGGGTGTTCTGCCAAACGAAGCATGGTTTCAGGCGTCATTTCCACAACCACGCGCCCTGGAATATTGTAGATAATAATCGGAAGATTAGATGCATCTGCAATCGCTTTAAAGTGTTGGTACATTCCTTCTTGAGATGGTTTATTGTAGTAAGGGACGATAGCCAATCCAGCTGCAAAGCCACCAAAAGCATCCACTTCTTTAACGAACTCAATCGAGTCGCGGGTTTCATTGGTTCCGACACCAGCGATCAAAGGAACTCGACCATTGACAATCTTTTGAACGGCCGCAAAGAGTTGCAATTCCTCATCGTGGGTCAGAGTTGGACTTTCCGCAGTCGTACCAGCCAGAAGAATCCCGTCTGTATGATGAGCCAAGAGGTGCTCAATCAAGGCAGGAAGAGCGTCAAAATTAATACTCCCATCTTCATGGAAAGGGGTGATAAATGCAGTGATGATTTTACAATCTTTTAAATCATTATAAGACATAGAAAAACCTTTCTCTATATAAGAAAGAGGCTGGGGCATCCTTGCCTTTGCCTCATGATCTGTTCATAAAACAAGTTGATTTGCTAGATAGCTGAGGAAGAAATCAAACTCTTCGAGTTACTGATTTCTGAATCGTGACGCAGTGGTTGATTGGAACTACTCATGTTTCCAACATTCGTACTTCCTAATCAAC
>CAUUAM010000031.1:0-15539 GCA_963543165.1 uncultured Streptococcus sp.
AGACACACTCCCGCACCGTGATGGGAAAGTGGAAATCAATAGCTGTCTTTTGTTCGACGTAGGCCACCCGTTGAAGGACTTGGCCGAGATCTTTTTGATCGAGCAGGACCCTTCCCGAATGAGGGAGAAGTCCTAGCATGGCCTTGATGAGGGTTGACTTTCCTGCTCCGTTGGGTCCAAGAATTCCTAGGATGGTTGGACCCTGGATGGTGAGGGAAAGATCCTCCAAGGCCAGTGTTTGCTGGTAGGCAACACTTAGATGTTCAATTTGAATCATGATTTTGCTCCTTTACCATTAATATACATGAATGAAAAAATTAAGTCAAGTTAATTTTTAAAATAATTGAGATTAATTCACTTGTAATCATTGAAAAAAGTTCCTATTTTTGATAAGGTTAATAGAAAAGAATGAAAGCGAGAAGATCATGGTACGTTTACAAGATGATTTTTATGATTACGTCAACGGGAAATGGGCTGAGACAGCTGTGATTCCTGATGACAAACCGTCAACTGGTGGTTTTATGGACTTGATCCAAGATATCGAAAACTTGATGTTGGATATCACTGGAAAATGGCAAAGAGGAGAAGAGTTGCCTGAAGATAGCATTCTGCAAAACTTTGTCAAATACCACAAAATGGTGGCAGATTTTGATGCACGAGAAGCTGCTGGTGTAGCTCCAGCTATGCCCTTGATCAATGAAATCAAGGCCTTATCTTCCTTTGAAGACTATACCAGCAAGTTGGGCGCCTATGAGCTGGCTGGCAAACCAAATCTCATGCCATTCAGCGTGTCACCAGACTTTATGAATGCCCAAATGAATGTCTTGTGGGGAGAAGCACCGACTCTCATCTTGCCAGATACGACCTACTATGAAGAAGGCAATGAAAAAGGTCCAGAATTACTAGCTATCTGGCGCCAAATGATGGAAAAACTCTTGGCAAAATTTGATTTCTCAGAGGCAGAAATCAAAGATATCCTGGATAAGGTCATTGCAGGGGATGCAGAATTGGCCAAATATGTCTTGTCAAACGAAGAAAAATCCGAGTACAACAAACTCTACCATCCCTATGAGTGGGAAGATTTCAAGGCCTTGGTCCCAGAATTGCCACTCGATGCCTTCTTTACAGAAGTGATCGGACAAACTCCAGATAAAATCATCGTGCCAGAAGAGCGTTTCTGGAAGGAATTCGCACCAACATTCTACACAGCAGCCAACTGGGAGACCCTTCATGCTGCATTGAAACTCGGCGCAGCTCTTTCTTGGACGTCTTTCTTGACAGAAGAAATCCGTGTCCTGTCTGGTGAATACGGACGGACCATCACGGGTATTCCAGAAGCTCGTCCAAAAGAAAAAGCCGCTTTGGCCTTGGCGGAAGGGCCTTATAGCCAAGCGCTTGGACTCTGGTATGCAGGCGAAAAATTCTCACCAGAAGCAAAAGCAGACGTAGAGCATAAAGTAGCGACCATGATTGAGGTTTACAAGGAGCGCTTAGAAAAAGCAGACTGGCTCGCTCCTGAAACTCGTGAAAAAGCTATTGTCAAACTCAATGTCATCACACCGCATATCGGCTACCCTGAAAAATTACCAGAAACATACGCCAAAAAGATCATCGACGAGAGCAAGACCTTGGTGGAAAATGCTCAAGCCCTTTACGAAATTTCCATTGCCCATACTTGGAGCAAGTGGAACCAACCAGTTGATCGGAGCGAATGGCATATGCCAGCTAATATGGTCAATGCCTACTATGATCCGCAACAGAACCAAATCGTCTTCCCAGCAGCGATTTTGCAAGCACCTTTCTATGATCTTCACCAATCATCCTCAGCCAACTACGGCGGAATCGGTGCAGTCATTGCCCATGAAATCTCCCACGCCTTTGACACCAATGGTGCTTCCTTTGACGAGCACGGTAGTTTGAAAGACTGGTGGAAGCCAGAAGATTACGAAGCCTTTACCGCTCGGACGCAAAAGGTTATCGATCAGTTTGAAGGCCAAGACTCTTATGGTGCCAAGATCAACGGGAAATTGACCGTTTCTGAAAACGTGGCAGACCTAGGAGGAATCGCTGCAGCCCTTGAAGCCGCTAAGAAAGAAGCAGACTTCTCAGCAGAAGAATTCTTCACCAACTTTGCTCGCATCTGGCGGATGAAAGCTCGGACAGAGTACATGCAACTCCTCGCAAGTGTTGATGTGCACGCACCAGGAAAACTCCGTACCAATGTTCAATTGCCAAACTTTGATGAATTCTTTGAAACCTTTGATGTCAAAGAAGGTGACGGTATGTGGCGTTCCCCAGAAGATCGCGTGATTATTTGGTAATCTAAGATACTAAGCCCGTAAAAAAAGCGAAAAGAAAGTAGGAGATTGACGATGTGGGCCACGCCCACAAGTCAATCTCTCTTTTTCTCGACGCTTTTAGGGCGAGTTCAATTTCGTGATATTGATTTCGTTGATAAAAGGAAGTAGTCTCGACTTCAGTTAGGCAATTTATTGAATTTTCTCAACGCTCATGAAAAAAACTAAAAATCCCCGAAGCCAAGTTTCAACTGACTGAAACTAGCTTTGGGGATTTTTGAATGGATTAGAAATAACAATGAATGTTATGATCTAAAAAAACTTGTTGGTAGTCATATAAATCTTCTGGATGCAGAGCCTTTATTCCTTCCATTTCATAGCGACGTCCTAAAAGTTTGTATTTGTTTTCTCCAAACTGGTGAAATGGGAGAAGTTGTACTTCATCGATGTTAAGAGAATTAAAAAGAGAAGCAAATTCTTCAGCATCATTTAGAGAGTCATTGAAATTAGGAATGACTGGAATACGTAAAACGATTGTTTTGTTTTGAGCAAAGGCGTAATGAATATTTTTAATAATCAGATGATTGTTAACACCAACGACTTTCTTATGTTTAAGTGTATTGTAATGTTTAAGATCTGTATAAATAAAATCAACATACTGAATGAGATCGACAAATTTCTCATGTTCAACAAAAGCTGTCGTTTCGATTGCAGTATGAAGTCCAACTTCTTTCGCAGCTTTTAAGATAGCTTTGGCAAATTCAAATTGAGCGAAGATTTCTCCACCGGATAGGGTGAGGCCACCACCAGATTCTTCGTAGAAGTCGACGTCCTTTAAAACATCATCTAAGATTTCTGTAACTGTTTTTTCTTCTCCCGTGATTGTTTCCTTTTTACTAACAGCATCCAACATTTTTTCAGGATTTGCACGTTGGGATTCAGGATTGGAGCACCATGGACAACGCAAGGGACATCCTTTTAGAAATACAGTAGTTCGGATGCCAGGGCCATCATGGATACTAAAGTGTTGGATATTAAAGATAATGCCACGATTTTGTTCCATATTTTGCTCTCCTATCGATCTAGTAAGTCTATTATATATTATTTAAGAAACTATTTCAATTACGAACGAAAGTTTATTTTATTTTGTTTTCCCTAGAAAATTTGCTAAAATAGAGAAGAGGTAAAAACAATGCAACGTTTAGATGAAATATTGAAATTAGTATCGGAGTTTGAAAAGATTGATGTTAATAGCTTGTCGGAGAAATTACAAGTCTCTAAAGTGACCATTCGAAAAGATTTGGACAAGCTAGAATCAAAAGGATTATTGCATAGAGAGCATGGCTATGCTGTTTTAAATAGTGGAGATGATATCAATGTTCGATTGTCCTTTCAATATGATACGAAGAAAAGAATAGCCAGGGAGGCTGCTAAATTAATTAAGGATAACGACACGGTATTGATTGAATCGGGATCTACTTGTGCCTTGCTAGCAGAAGAAATTTGCCAAACAAAAAAGAATGTCAAGATTGTGACAAATTCTTATTTTATTGCAGATTATATTCAGGAATATGATTCCTGTAAAATCATCCTACTTGGTGGTGAATTTCAAAAAGAATCTAGAGTGACTGTAGGTCCTCTTCTGAAAGAGTTGATTCGCTCGTTTAGAGTTCCCTTTGCTTTTGTAGGGGTTGACGGATATGATGATGAACTTGGCTTTACTGGAAAAGATATGATGCGAAGTGAAGTTGTTCAAGCTATGTCTGATGTTTCTAAAGAAGTGGTTGTCTTAACAGATTCAAGTAAATTTGGAAAGTGTGGGACCGTTAGACGATTTGCACTTTCCCAAGTTTCTAGAGTGATAACAGATAAGAATATATCTCAAGAAGCAAAGGAAAAACTTAAGGATTCTCAAACGATTTTAACCTTAGTATAAGAAGGAGAAGCCAATTGAAAGATGAACGGAAAAAGTTACTTGCGAAATTAGCCTATCTATACTATGTTGAAGACAAAAGTCAATCGCAAATCGCAGCGGAAACTGGAATCTACCGTACAACTGTTAGCAGAATGCTAGCGGAGGCTAAAAAAGAGGGAGTTGTAAAAATTGAAATTGAAAATTTTGATACTCGCCTCTTCAATTTAGAAAATTATATCAAACAAAAATATGGTCTAAAAGCTATTGAGATTATACCAAATCTAGTAGATGAGCCTCGAGAAAGTCTTGAAAAGCGACTGGCACAAGCAAGTGCAGTTATGCTTCGTAATTTGATTGAAGATGGAATGACAGTTGGATTTTCATGGGGGAAGTCTCTCAGATTAATGGTAGAACAAGTTGGAACTAAACGCTTGGATGGTGTCCAATTTTATCCTTTAGCTGGAGGTCCCAGTCATATTCATGCTCGCTACCATGTCAATACTCTAATCTACAGTATGGCAAGTAAATTTCATGGAGAATGTCATTTTATTAATGCAAGTGTGATTCAAGAAAATTGTGACTTAACAGAAGGAATCCTGTCCTCAAAGTATTTCGAGGATTTAAAAGATAGTTGGCGTTGCTTAGATGTTGCAGCTGTAGGGATTGGAGGGTATGCAGATAGTAAGAATCCTCAGTGGTTTGATATGCTAACAGCAAATGATTTTAAGAAATTGGAGTCAGAACATGCTGTAGGAGAAGTATGCTGTCGTTTCTTTGATCAAGAAGGAATTCCAGTTTATCCTGAATTACAGGAAAGAACAATATCTATTACATTGGAGGAATTGAGAAAGGTTCCAAACACTATATCTTTGGCGTATGGAGATCAAAAAGTAAAAGCAATTTTATCTGTTTTGAAAGCAAATTACATCAATCATTTAGTCACAGATGAAGCAACTATCCTAAAGGTTTTAGAATTAGATGGTGATCAGCAATTTAGTAAAAAATAAGGCGGCAAGGATGCAGTCCTTATTTTTTTGAATCGAAAAGCACAAATGTGCAAAAACTAAAAACAATAATCAAATGTTGTAATTTTTATTGACCGGCAAAAATATAAATGGTATATTGACAATAGAAAAAGCGCTTTCATTAGATTGACAAAGGAGTGTAGTGCACATGGAAATAATTATTGCAGACCAAATTATTATGGGTTTAATTTTAAATGCGGGTGATGCTAAACAGCATATTTATCAAGCCTTATCATACGCTAAGGAGGGGGATTTTACATCTTCTGAAGATGAAATCTCAAAAGCAGATGCAGCATTGCTAGAAGCACATAACTTGCAAACTCAATTTTTAGCCCAGGAGGCAGGTGGGACAAAAACAGAGATCACGGCTTTGTTTGTACACTCACAAGATCATTTAATGACTTCAATCACAGAGATTAACTTGATTAAAGAAATGATTGACTTACGTAAAGAACTCTCAGCGAAACAATAAGGAGGAAAAGAAGATGAAAATTGGATTGTTTTGTGCGGCAGGATTTTCAACAGGAATGTTGGTAAATAATATGAAGGTAGCAGCTCAGGAATTAGGTATTGATGCTGAAATTGAGGCATATTCTCAAGCGAAATTAGCAGATTTTGCCCCAGAAATAGATGTCGCTTTGTTAGGGCCTCAAGTGGCTTATACTTTGGATAAATCAAAAGCGATTTGTGAGGCAAACCATATCCCTATTGCTGTCATTCCTATGGCGGATTATGGGATGTTAGATGGTAAGAAGGTACTAAATCTAGCTCTAGAATTACTAGGAGAAAAATAAGGAGGCTTCCCATGTCTAATTTTAATTCTCAGAAAATTATCGCTCCAATCATGCGTTTTGTAAACATGAAAGGAATTATTGCTCTTAAAGATGGAATGTTAGCGATCCTTCCATTAACGGTAGTTGGTAGTTTGTTTCTGATTATTGGACAATTACCATTTGAAGGCCTTAATCAGGCTATTGCTAGTGTATTTGGTGATACATGGACAGAGCCATTTATGCAAGTTTATTCAGGAACATTCGCCATCATGGGCTTAATTTCTTGCTTCTCCATTGGGTATTCTTATGCTAAAAACAGTGGAGTAGAACCCTTGCCAGCGGGAGTTTTGTCCCTGTCTTCATTCTTTATCTTGTTAAAATCTTCTTATGTACCAGCTAAGGGAGAACCGATTGGCGATGCCATTGCAAAAGTATGGTTTGGTGGTCAAGGGATTATCGGGGCTATTATTATTGGTCTGGTAGTTGGTGCAATTTATACTGTGTTTATCCAAAGACACATTGTTATAAAAATGCCAGAACAAGTACCTCAAGCCATTGCCAAACAATTTGAAGCGATGATTCCTGCTTTCGTGATTTTCTTACTATCAATGATTGTCTATATCGTATCAAAAGTAGTGACAAGTGGCGGTACCTTTATTGAAATGATTTATGATGTCATTCAGGTTCCTTTACAAGGTTTAACAGGATCACTTTACGGAGCGATTGGGATTGCTTTCTTTATTTCATTCTTGTGGTGGTTTGGTGTTCATGGCCAATCAGTTGTCAACGGTGTAGTAACAGCCTTGCTACTTTCTAACCTAGATGCCAATAAATCAATGTTGGCAGCTGGGAAGCTATCCGTTGAAAATGGTGCCCACATTGTAACTCAACAATTCTTAGATAGTTTCCTTATTTTGTCTGGATCAGGTATAACCTTTGGCTTGGTTATTGCTATGTTATTTGCTGCTAAGTCAAAACAATATAAGGCACTTGGGAAAGTTGCAGCTTTTCCTGCAATCTTCAATGTTAATGAACCCGTCGTATTTGGCTTCCCAATTGTAATGAACCCAGTGATGTTCCTTCCATTTATTATCGTTCCAATTTTAGCAGCGATAATTGTTTATACTTCAATTGCTATTGGGTTTATGCATCCATTCTCTGGTGTGACCCTTCCTTGGAGTACACCAGCCATTATTTCTGGATTTATGGTTGGAGGTTGGCAAGGTGCTTTCGTTCAAGTGCTAGTTCTTGCGACCTCGACTGTCGTATATTTCCCGTTCTTCAAATTCCAAGATAATCTTGCCTATAACAATGAATTACAAGCTGAAAAATAGTGCGTTTATTAGGAATGCACAGATGTGCGACTAGAACAGAATTTATATGTATAATCCATAATTCATTGAAATTCGTAAAATTTAATGCTACTATAGTTACGAAAGAAAACAAAATAATTTCAAAAGAAAGGTTTTGAAAAAATGAAACAAGTAGAAGTAGCAAGTACAAGCATTAAAACAGAATATTTTGGAAGCCTCACTGAACGCATGAATAAGTATCGTGAAGATGTCTTAAACAAGAAGCCTTACATCGATGCTGAACGTGCTGTTCTTGCAACTAAGGCATATGATCGTTATAAGGAACAACCAAATGTTCTTAAACGTGCCTATATGTTGAAAGAGATTCTTGAAAATATGACAATCTATATTGAGGATGAATCCATGATTGCTGGAAACCAAGCGTCCTCTAATAAAGATGCTCCGATCTTCCCAGAATATACTTTAGAGTTCGTTCTGAAGGAATTGGATCTTTTTGAAAAGCGGGATGGTGACGTCTTCTATATTACGGAAGAAACGAAAGAGCAGCTCCGTAGTATCGCACCGTTCTGGGAAAATAATAACTTACGTGCAAGAGCTGGAGCTCTTCTACCTGAAGAAGTATCTGTCTATATGGAAACAGGATTCTTCGGTATGGAAGGTAAGATGAATTCAGGAGATGCCCACTTAGCAGTCAATTATCAAAAATTATTGCAATATGGCTTGAAAGGTTTTGAAGAAAGAGCTCGCCAAGCTAAAGCAGCCCTAGATCTAACAGATCCAGCTAGCATTGATAAGTACCATTTTTACGATTCTATCTTTATCGTAGTTGATGCTGTTAAGACCTATGCTCAACGATTTGTGGAACTTGCTAAACAACTTGCTGAAACAGCAACTCCTGAACGTAAGAAGGAATTGCTTGAAATTGCAGAGATTTGCTCAAAAGTTCCATACGAGCCTGCAAGTACATTTGCAGAGGCTGTTCAGTCTGTTTGGTTTATCCAATGTATTCTTCAGATTGAATCAAATGGACACTCACTTTCATATGGCCGTTTTGACCAATATATGTATCCATACGTTAAAGCTGATTTGGAAAGTGGACGGGAAACTGAAGAGAGTATTGTTGAACGCTTGACCAACCTTTGGATTAAGACTATTACAATTAACAAAGTACGTAGTCAAGCACATACCTTCTCATCTGCAGGTAGCCCGCTTTATCAAAACGTTACGATTGGTGGTCAAACGCGTGATAAGAAAGATGCCGTTAACCCATTGTCTTATTTAGTGTTGAAGTCTGTTGCTCAAACTCACCTTCCTCAACCAAACTTAACTGTTCGTTACCATGCTGGTTTGGATGCCCGCTTCATGAACGAATGTATTGAAGTTATGAAGCTCGGATTCGGTATGCCTGCTTTCAATAATGATGAGATCATTATTCCATCCTTTATTTCAAAAGGTGTTCTTGAAGAAGATGCTTATGATTACAGTGCAATTGGTTGTGTAGAAACAGCTGTTCCAGGTAAATGGGGATATCGCTGTACAGGTATGAGTTATATGAACTTCCCTAAAGTTTTACTTATCACGATGAATGACGGAATCGATCCTGCTTCTGGCAAGCGCTTTGCACCAAGCTTTGGTCATTTTAAAGACATGAAGAGTTTCGATGAATTGCAGACTGCTTGGGACAAGACTTTGCGCCACTTAACCCGCATGAGTGTGATCGTAGAAAACTCGATCGACCTATCTCTTGAAAGAGAAGTGCCAGATATCCTCTGTTCAGCTTTGACAGATGACTGTATCGGACGTGGAAAACACCTAAAAGAAGGTGGAGCTGTCTACGATTATATTTCTGGTCTACAAGTGGGTATTGCAAACTTATCCGATTCACTTGCAGCAATCAAGAAATTGGTATTTGAAGAAGGGCGCTTAACGCCACAAGAGCTATGGCATGCTCTGGAAACCGATTACGAGGGCGAACGTGGAAAAGAAATCCAAGAGATGCTTATCCATGATGCACCGAAGTATGGAAACGATGATGACTATGCGGACAGTTTAGTTCGAGAAGCATACGATATTTATGTGGATGAAATTGCTAAATATCCAAATACTCGCTATGGACGTGGGCCAATCGGTGGTATCCGTTACTCAGGTACATCTTCGATTTCAGCCAATGTAGGACAAGGTCGTGGAACATTAGCTACTCCGGACGGTCGTAATGCTGGAACTCCACTAGCAGAAGGATGCTCTCCATCCCACAATATGGACCAACATGGCCCAACATCTGTTCTAAAATCTGTTTCTAAATTGCCAACAGATGAAATTGTTGGTGGTGTTTTACTGAACCAAAAAGTAAACCCACAAACTTTAGCCAAAGAAGAAGATAAATTAAAACTTATTGCTTTACTCCGTACGTTCTTTAATCGTCTACATGGATACCATATTCAATACAATGTGGTTTCTAGAGAAACGTTGTTAGATGCTCAAAAACATCCGGAAAAACACCGTGACTTAATTGTACGTGTTGCAGGCTACTCAGCTTTCTTCAATGTACTATCAAGAGCTACACAAGATGATATTATTGGACGGACAGAGCATACTCTATAGTAAAGAGGTATGTATATGGAATTTATGCTTGATACTTTAAATTTAGATGAGATAAAAAAATGGGCACGAGTGTTACCCCTTGCTGGGGTAACTTCGAACCCAACAATTGCCAAAAAAGAAGGGAACATTGATTTTTTTGATCGTATCCATAAGGTACGAGAAATCATTGGAGGATCTCCTTCCATCCATGTTCAAGTTGTCGCAAAAGATTATGAAGGAATTTTGAAAGATGCGGCTAAAATTCGTGAACAATGCGATGAAAACACCTATATTAAAGTCCCGGTAACACCTGAAGGACTTGCTGCAATTAAAGTGTTAAAAGCAGAGGGGTACAAAATTACTGCAACAGCAATCTATACTGTTTTTCAAGGGCTGTTAGCGATTGAGGCAGGAGCCGATTATTTAGCACCTTATTACAATCGTATGGAAAACTTAAACATTGATTCAGCTCAGGTTATTTCTCAGTTAGCGAGTGCCATAGAGCGTAATCATTCATCAAGCAAAATTCTAGCAGCTTCCTTTAAAAATGTGGCTCAAGTTAATCGAGCATTTAAAGAAGGAACACAAGCAATTACGGCAGGGGCAGATGTCTTTGAAGCAGCTTTTGGAATGCCTTCTATTGCAAAAGCAGTAGATGACTTCGAGGAAGATTGGTCAGCCATTCATCATAAGAATACAATTTAATAAAGGAGGAGTGTATGAGAAATTTTGCAAGCCCATCTCGTTACATTCAAGGTGAAAATGCTTTATTTGAAAATGCAAAACCTATTTTAGAACTGGGGAGTCATCCTGTTTTACTCTGTGATTCAGTAGTCTATGATATTGTAGGGGAACGTTTTGAAAAGTATCTCCTTCGGTATGGCTTTACAGTCTTGCCAGTATTCTTCAACGGTGAAGCTTCTGATAATGAAATCAATCGAGTGGTCAGCCTAGCTAAAGAAAATGGCTGTGATTTAGTTATCGGGCTTGGTGGAGGAAAGACCATCGACAGTGCAAAAGCCATTGCTGATCTTTTAAAATCACCAGTTGTCATTGCTCCGACCATTGCCTCTACAGATGCTCCCGTTTCAGCCTTGTCGGTTATCTATACGGATGATGGTGCCTTTGCTCGCTATATCTTCTATTCTAAAAATCCAGAATTGGTCTTGGTGGATAGTAAAGTGATCTCTCAAGCACCAAAACGTTTGCTGGCTTCTGGTATTGCAGATGGATTAGCGACTTGGGTCGAAGCGCGTGCGGTAATGCAAGCCAATGGAAAAAACATGTTGGGTCAACGACAAACCTTAGCGGGTGTCGCGATTGCACAGCGTTGTGAAGAAATTTTATTTGCTGATGGTCTCCAAGCTATGGCTGCTTGTGAAGCCAAAGTTGTCACTCCTGCTCTTGAAAACATCATTGAAGCCAATACTCTTCTTAGTGGGATTGGGTTTGAAAGTGGTGGGTTGGCAGCGGCTCACGCCATCCATAATGGCTTTACGGCCCTCACTGGAGATATCCACCATTTGACTCACGGTGAAAAAGTAGCTTACGGAACCTTGGTTCAATTGTTCTTGGAAAATCGTCCAAAAGAAGAATTGAACAAATACATTCGTTTCTATCAACAAATTGGCATGCCAACGACTCTGAAAGAAATGCATCTTGAAAATGCAAGCTACGAAGATCTTCTCAAGGTTGGCCAACAAGCAACCATTGAGGGAGAAACCATCCATCAAATGCCATTCAAGGTACAAGCCTCTGATATTGCTCAAGCCATTGTAGCAGTAGATGCTTATGTCAAGTCCTTAGGGTAGACAAAGATCGGTCATTTATATAGAACGGAACTCCTTTCCAAAACAAGAACTCCCAAACCTGCTGGCAATGGGAGTTCTTGTTTTATTTTCTTCTTTTTGGATCGGTTTGTTTAAAGATCAGGTATAAGATTCCGGCTGGCAAGAAGCAGAAGAGCCACATGATATCTAGTCCCTTAGGTTTACTGCTAGAGTCTGTTGCTTTAGATTCACTCACGGCTATCCCTGCTTTAATGCTTGGAGAAACCTGCTTCAAGCCGTTTTGGACGACCAGGCGGTTGTTTTCTAGTTTAATTGCTGGATTGGTGCCTTTTTTAACGGTTGCATAGAAGTCTTGCTTCAAGTCTACGGTCTTTCCGTCAATTGTGTGTTGACCGGCAGAGAGGACCTTTTTATATTGATAGTCCGCAAACATTTTCTCAGCTAAGGCATTTCCAATTTGATTGCGATAACTTTCAGCGATCTCGACATCGTAGTTTCCAACGCCTAGGATGACTTCGATAATCCGCTGTTTCCCCCGTTTGGTGGTTGCCGTGTAGTTGTAGTCAGCGGTTGGGCTGGATCCAGTCTTGAGACCATCCGTTCCCTTGAGGGAGAACTTTCCACCCTCAAGCGAGGTATTGTAATTGTCATAGCTTTGCTCGTAGGGAGTCCCTTCCATGATGGTGGTGTGGGCTTGCTTGGTGTATTCCAACATCTCTGGCAGGTCGTTTACGATGTGATAAGCCAAAATAGACATGTCCCGCGCTGTAATTTCGTTGTTGGCATTGACATCATAGCGCTGTGGATTGTAGTAGCCTTGGAGCACCGAAATCATCGCCCCGTTTGGATTGCCCCATTTGGTATTGGTCATCCCCATTTCTTGTGAGTACTGGTTCATTAGATCCAAAAATTTATCGGGATCGTTGTCTGTGACAAGATTAGCTAACATAATCACAGCAGCGCTTGAAGATGGCACAAAGAGCATCTTGAGCAATTCAGATACCTTATATTGGACACCAGCAACGATCGGAGAATTGCTCAGAAGGTTATTTTCTGAGATGGCTTGGTCCGCTTCAGTGGCAGTGACAACGGTATCGTACGTGATCTTCCCTTCTTTGATTGCTCGAAAAACCACGTAGGCACTCATGAGTTTGGCCATACTTCCGGAATCGCGAACGGTATCAATATTGTCCCCATATAGAATGGCTCCAGTATTGGCATCGATGACGATGTCAGCCTTGGGCTTGTAAAAATCGTCCAATACCAGTCCAGCATCGGCTGCGATTTTCATCACATCTTCTTGCTGGTAGATGTCGTCCGCAAAGGCAGTAGAGATAGGGCCTACTGTCAAGACTCCTACAAGGAGGGACAGGAGGCTGTGTTTTAGTCGTTTGTGTAAATGTCTCCCATAATTCATAGATTCCATTATATCATACAGCTCAGGGATTAAAACGGAAAAAATTCTAGAAAAAGAAGAAAATGAAAAAAGAAAGAAGAAAAAGAATAATTTCGCTGTAAAAGCGTTTACATTTCCCTGGAAAGTGCTATAATTTAAATTGAGTATAACATTTTTACAATGAGGTGATTCATATGAATAAAGGGAAGGTGCTCTTAGCTACCAGCGCTCTGCTTTTATCAGCTGGAGTCCTAGTGGCTTGCTCAGGTGGAAAATCTGGAAGTTCCGGCGGACAGACTTTTAGCTATGTCTATACCCAGGATCCAGATACCCTCGACTATTCGATTTCCAATAAAAAATCGACTTCCGAGTTTACTGGAAATGCAGTGGATGGCTTGTTAGAAGTGGACAAGTATGGGAACTTGATCCCATCTCTTGCCAAAGACTGGACTGTTTCCAAGGACGGCTTGACCTATACTTATAAACTCCGCAAAGGTGTCAAATGGATGACTTCTGAAGGGGAAGAATATGGAGAAGTCAAGGCCCAAGACTTTGTGACAGGTCTCAAACACGCAGCAGATAAGAAATCACAAGCGATTTACTTGGTCCAAAAATCTGTCAAAGGCTTGGATGATTATGTTTCAGGGAAAACATCTGATTTCTCAACCGTTGGCGTGAAAGCTATTGATGATTATACCGTTCAATATACCTTGAGCCAGCCTGAAAGCTTCTGGAATTCTAAGACCACGATGGGGATCCTGATGCCGGTCAACGAAGAATTCTTGAAATCTAAGGGAGATGACTATGGTCAAGGAACCACTCCGTCTAGCATCCTTTACTGCGGTCCATATTTGATCAAATCCATTACTTCTAAATCCTCTGCGACATTAGAAAAGAACCCAACTTACTGGGATGCGGATAATGTCAAGATCAGTAAAGTGAAGCTGACCTATTATGATGGTCAAGACTCAGAATCTCTGATCCGTGGATTTGATAACGGCGATTATACAGTTGCCCGCGTCTTCCCGAATGGTTCCAACTATAAGAGTGTAGAAAAGAAGCATAAGGACGATATCGTCTTTACTGACCAAGGTTCTTCAACCTATAACCTTTCCTTCAACATTGACCGTCAGGCCTATGAAATCACAAAGAAGACCACGGATGCTCAAAAGGCTTCTACCAAGAAAGCAATCTTGAATAAGGACTTCCGTCAAGCCATTATGTTTGCCTTCAACCGCAAGGCTTATGTAGCGCAAGCGAACGGGGAAGCAGCTGCCAATAAGGTGATCCGGAATACCTTTACGCCACCAAACTTTGTCCAAATCAATGGCAAACAATTTGGTGATACAGTAGAAAAAGATTTAGAAGCATATGGGGATGAATGGAAAGGGGTCTCTGTCGCAGATGGAAAAGACACCCTCTACAATCCAACCAAGGCCAAAGAAGAGTTTGCCAAAGCCAAGGCAGACCTGCAGGCTCAAGGAGTAGAATTCCCAATTCATTTGGACCTTCCAACTTCCTCAACTTTTACAGAAGGAATTAAACAAGCCCAATCCTTTAAACAGTCGGTTGAATCTACACTGGGAGCAGAAAATATTGTCATCGATCTGAATATGGTTTCTGAGGATGATCTTCAACGGGTAACTTACTTTGCGGAAAATGCTTCCCAACAAGACTGGGATCTAAACAACAACTTGGGTTGGGGACCAGACTATACGGACCCATCTTCTTACATTGACATCACGAGTGGTAAATCTGGTGAAAATGCCAATGCTTACTTTGGATTCGATGCTGGTACGGACAATGCGGCAGCAAAAGCAGCTGGCTTTGATGAGTACGATCAACTAATTGAGGACGCTCAAAAAGAAAACACAGATGTGAACAAGCGTTATGAAAAATATGCTGCGGCTCAAGCTTGGTTGACCGATAGTGCCCTCTTAATTCCGATTCATTCGGATGGAGCTTCTCCAGTCGTACGTAAGACGGTGCCATACTCTGCAGCCTTTGCTTGGACAGGCCACAAGGGTCAATCCTTCAACTATAAGTATTTAGAAGTTCAAGACAAGGTCGTAGCGGCGAAAGACTACGACAAAGCGCGTGAACAATGGAAGAAAGAAAAAGAAGAATCCAATAAAAAAGCGCAAGAAGAACTTGAAAAACATGTCAAATAGACTTTTCATAGAGAAAACAGGATGGAGAGTGGGACAGAAATCCTAGCCTCTCAACTGTGCGGAGGTGGGACGACGAAATCGAATTCTAACGAATGACCGATTTCTGTCTCACTCTCTTTTTCTTTGTCTGGTCCTTTAAAAATCCCCTAAAAATGGTATAATAGGAGCATCACGAAAATTGGAGAGACAGCATGAGTTTTTACAATCATAAAGAAATCGAGCCTAAGTGGCAAAAATACTGGGCTGACCATCACACTTTTAAGACAGGAACAGATGCCT
>CAUUAM010000032.1:0-15463 GCA_963543165.1 uncultured Streptococcus sp.
CCTACTCAACTGTGCGGAGGTGGGACGACGAAATCGAATTCTAACGAATGACCGATTTCTGTCCTACTCTCTTTCTTAGCTTATGGTAAGATGGCAATGGCACGAACAGGTGAACCAGTTGCCTTGTCCCAATGAGGGAAAGCAATCGAAATCAAGGCACCTACAGCTGGTACTTGATCCAATTGGTTCAAGACTTCTACTTGGTAGATATTTTGTTCCAAGAGGTAGTATTCATTGACCAAGCCATGCTCTGCAGCTGGAATACCCGCATCTGTATCGAAAGTCTCATGACCTACCGCCTTAACATGGCGTTCATGGATCAAGAATTCCAAAGCTTCACGGCTCCATCCCGGACTTTGCTGAACCCCATTTTCATCTAGGTTACGCATAGCATCTTGATCTGGCCAACGTTTTGACCAATCACTACGGAAGGCAACAAAGGCCCCTTCAGCAATTTGTCCATGCTCTGCTTCGAAATCCAAAATATCTTGTTTGGTCAAGATAAAGTTTGGATTGGCCGCAACCTCTTTCGATTTGTCGATGACATAAAGTGGCAAGAGGAGATCTTTGAGATCAATCTCATCCAACCAACGGCCGCCTTCTACAAAGTGGATCGGTGCATCGATATGCGTTCCGTATTGACCAACTACTGTAAATTTTTGAACATGGAAGCCATCTTTCAGTGTGAAGAGGTCCTCTTGTTGCAAAGCAGGAAGAGCTGGAAAGTGTGGACTTTCTGCATTGATTTGGTGACTCAAGTCTACCCATTTTTTAGCTTGTAATTCTTTGTAAACACTAAGTAAATCTGACATAATTTATTCTCCTTATTCTCCCCAAACTTCAGCAACAATCTCTTTGATCAAGCCGATTTTCTTCCATTGGTCTTCTTCTGTCAAAATGTTTCCTTCTTCTGTAGAAGCAAAGCCACACTGGGTAGACAGATAAAGATTTTCTAAAGATACATACTGACTCGCTTCTTTAATACGAGCAATGACCTCGTCCTTGTTCTCCAATTGACCACTCTTAGACGTCAAAAGTCCTAGGACTACTCCTTTTCCAGGTGTTACTTCTGCAAGTGGTTCAAAACCACCGGCACGATCGGTATCAAACTCAAGGAAGTAAGCATTCACTGCTTCTTCTCCTAGGAGTTCTTTCGCGATCGGCGCATAACCACCTGATGAAGCCCAGGTGGAATGGAAGTTTCCACGACAAACGTGTGTATTGACGGTCAAACCAGCTGGAACATTTTGGTAGACATCGTTGTTAAAGGTCAAGAAGAGATCCGCAAGTTCCCGACGAACCTCATCTTTTGACTTGCCTTGAGCAGCTCCCCAAGCCGACAAGAAGTTATCGTCTACCAAGACACCCCACGTACAATCATCTACCTGAAGCGTTCGAAGTCCTGCATCATAAAGATCCTGAATCACTTGGAGATAGGCTTGCTTGATATCTTCACGAACAGCTGCGAAATCAGGATAGATAGTGTTCAGTTGCTCCACATGTTCAGCATCACGGATCAGTTCAAAATAAAATTGCGCAGGCGCTGGAATAGTATATTTAGCCTCTACACCATCTACATCTGCCACAAGATCCCGCAAGAACTTGTAATGCTCTACAAATGGATGGTTATCCCCCGTGATTTTCCCAACGACAAGAGCTGAGTCAGCTTTGGTAGTTTCATCATGAAAACGATATCCCTCTGCCGCCTGGACATGATCAATGCCACCGAAGCCCCAGAAAAAATCCAAATGCCAATAAGCACGGCGGAATTCCCCATCCGTTACTGATTTGAGACCAGCCGCAATTTCCTTTTCAACAAGGTCACGAATCGCCTGATCTTCTACTTTTGTTAAGTCAGCCTGACTGATTTTTCCAGCTGCGAAGTCTTCACGAGCCTGAACCAAAGCTGCTGGTCGAAGAAATGAACCGACATGGTCTACCCGATAAGGTGCATGTGTATGTGTCAAAATGAGTCCCTCTTTCCTATAAGTTTTACATTAATTCATTAATGCAACCATTATAGCAGTCTAATACTTGATAAACAAGGGTTTAGGATAATCTAATATCTTTGACATATATATAGTCTTAGACTATAACAAAAAGAAGTCCTTGAAGGACCTCTTTTTTATTTTAATTTTTAAATGCATCGAGCATAACTTGAAACTCTTCGTTCGTGAGTGTAATGCCTTTCCCCATCTTTGTATGGTCGGGACTCCAGGTCCGGATATCATACTTAGCTGGAGCACCGTTAAAACTTACACGGTTCAATTCTTTGGTCCAACCCTTGTCATTTTCTGACAAGACCAATAGATGTTCTTCGATTTGGAATGAAAATTCTGCCATTTCACGACTCCTTTCTTGTCTTCTCATCTCTATTATTCGTAAATCATTTACAAAATCGTTGAAATTATCTATAATATATTGTATCAAGTTATGGAGAATTTAGCTATGAAAAAATTTCTCGAGATCGTTAAAGACCGAGCAAATGAATTTTTCAATGGAAAAGTCAGTACCCCTGCCCCATTAGAAGATGAGAGAATTATTGAAATCATTCAACAAGCATTGCGAAAAAAACAAGGGGTTCATGTTATTTTTTCAAACAAGAGTTTTACAGGCGATATTGTCAAGTATGACCAAGAACGCCGACAACTGATCGTGAAAAATTTTAAAAAGAGTATGTCCACGATTATTCGGATTTCTGAGATCCAGAAAATCAGTTTGGTTCCCAATAATATTCGCATCGCCCAACAAAAAGGAGAGGTTTAACCCTCTCTTTTTTCTTATGCTCGAATAGTTTTACTTGCACCGTCTTTAGAATAGAGATTGATCAAGCCTTCTTGGCAAGAACGAATCATATCTCCTGGTTTGACTTCTTGTGGTACGGTAATGGTTAAGAGTTCCATCGGATTTGGTGCACGATCAATCTTCACTCCATCCTTGTCATGCAAGTCTTGGATCTGGCATTCAAAATGACGGAAACCTGGTCCATAGAATTCCACTTGGTCTCCCTCATTGATGACATTCCGCTGACGAATGGTCGCAGTCATAGTAGATGGATCAAAATCAACCACTTCTCCTACAAATTTATATTGAGGAATCTTGCGACGAGCGCCAAATAATTGTTCATTTTCTGTCGGAGTTTGGTAGTAGAAACCAGTCGCTAATTCACGTTGGGCAACCTTCCACAATTCATTGATCAAATCTTCCTTGATGGCATAAAAGGCCTCTGGGCTTTCCATATAAGCATCACAAGCTGCCTTGTAACAGTTGGCAACCGTTGATACATAATGGACAGATTTCATCCGACCTTCGATCTTCAAGCTATCAACCCCATTATCAATCATGTCTGGAATATTCTCGATCATACACATGTCCACGGCTGACATAGAGTATTCTTCTGGGACTTGCCCTTTGATACTCTTACGTTCTTGGCCGAAAGGCATGTCGTAAAGGTCGTATTTCCAACGGCAAGATTGAGAACAGCCACCACGGTTGGCATCACGATCTGACATGTGATTTGAAAGGGTACAACGTCCAGAATAGGAGATACACATAGCTCCATGAACAAAGGCTTCAATTTCAAGGTCTGTGCGCTTACGGATTTCAGCCAACTCTTCCATGGATACCTCGCGAGCCAAGACGACACGGGTCAAGCCATATTCTTTCCAAAAATGGAAGGTCTCCACATTGGTCGCAGAAGCTTGCGTAGACAAGTGGATATTGAGGCCAGGTGCATAAGTTGCACAAATTTCAATCAAGGCCGGGTCTGAAACGATCACGGCATCGAGCCCCATATCCCGCAATTCACGGAACCACTCACCAGCTCCTTGTTCATTTCCTTCATGTGTTACCATGTTCGAGGCTACGTGGACATCGACTCCACGCGCATGAGCGTATTCAATTCCCTCGCGTAGTTCGTCCATAGTAAAGTTTCCGGCACGGCTTCGCAACCCATAGGCTTGTCCACCAACGAAAACAGCGTCTGCCCCGTAATTAACAGCAACTTTTAATTTTTCTAAGGTTCCAGCAGGTACCAAGACCTCTGGACGTTTTTTTGTATTTGTCATTTTTTCTCCAATTTACAAGATTGTCGATAGGATGAATGGCTCCTTCGTTCCCTGAAAAAGGAAAACTCACAAACGAAGAAGCCCTAGTTTTTCTATTATTTTACACGATCTGGTTCATAATCGTAGAAACCAGTATCCAAACCACGATTAGCTGGATGCAATTTGCGAATTTCTTCATCAAAGAGATAGGCTTGATCTTGCGTGAAGGTTCCATTTTGAATCAAATCACGCGCCTTGATAAAGTACTCTGTAATCTTAACAAAGTTCTCACCCGGACAATAGACTCCATCAAGTTTCCAATGATCATAACCATGATCCACCAACTCTAACAATTTGGTCATCATGTTCAAATCATTATTTGAAAAAATATGGGTCCCATGTTTGTCCTCGTAGACCGAATAGTGAGAATCTGGATCTCCCGGTTCTGCTAGGAACAAATCTCGGTCTTTAGTCACAGACTCCTCTGTCTTAATAAAATTATAATAATTCTGAAGAAGAGGACGCTTGGAATGGTGAATAATGCTAGCACCGTAAACCAATACTTCTGCTGGGATTTGAAGATTTTCAGCCATTACAAATAATTCAGCAGACGGAATTTCACGGGCCAAAACAGCCTCAGAAGCTCCTGCTTGTTTCCCCCAGAAGTTGATCTGGCGACTAGAGGTTACCATAGTAGAGGCATCGTAGATGGTTTTGAAGGGATATCCATCTCGTTTCAAAACATAAAAAACGCCCGCATCTCCGACAGTAATATAATCAGCCTGAATTTCCTTTAGAAAATCAAGGAAAGGCTTGATTGAATCCATCATCGATTGGTGCATCAGTGCATTTACAGCTACTGTCAATTCTTTGCCAGCAGCATGGACTAGTTGTGAAATTCGATTTATTTCGTCATAGCTTAAAGTTTGAGGTAATCGTAATCCATAGTCTGTTTCGCCGACATAGATCCGGTCAACCCCTGCATCAATCAAGGCTTGCGCTTGCTCAACACTCTCTGCTGTTGCTGTTATAATAATATTTTTCATAGTTCCATTATAACAAAAAATCCGATATTCTAGAAAAATTTATTCATTTTGTAAAATTTGTAACATTTTTGTAACATTTATAAAGCTGAATTCATGATAGAATAATAGAGTACTGTTAGGAGAGAGAATATGCCCGTAAGAAATTTAAGACACTATGACGAAGAATTCGATTATATCGAATTAACGAAACAAACCCAAGAATCCCCTATTCAGGACTATGCTCCTGAAGTTGAACCCGCGCCTCAATTAAGTGAATTGCTATATTTTTTAAATATCGCTATTTTCTGTGTGTTGACGGTTGTATTTAGTTTTATCTTTTTAGCAACGAAAATGAATACTTTCTTTGCGTTTGCCTTAGCGATTGGTTCTAGCTTTGCTAGTATTCAAGGATTCCGAATTTACTACAATAAACGAAAAAAATAAAAATCAGGTTCGCCTGATTTTTATTTTTTAGTCGAATTTTTTAATTTGAATATTGAAATTTGAAGACAAAACCTAACTCCAATTGATCAGGTAATTTCCATAAAAAAATGAGGCCTACTGAGCCTCATTTTTTTATGCTTCTTTTGTTTCTTCTTCAGTTGCTTCTTCAGACTCTTCTTCATCTAAGTTTAGAACGATGTCCTCTGATTC
Organism: uncultured Streptococcus sp.; assembly: GCA_963543165.1. Classification (GTDB taxonomy): domain Bacteria; phylum Bacillota; class Bacilli; order Lactobacillales; family Streptococcaceae; genus Streptococcus. The sequence continues at coordinate 5,726 of CAUUAM010000032.1, forward strand.
TGTTTGTTTACGAATAGATTGAACCAAGTCATTGCCACTAAGATTTTCTTTTTGAATCTTATCTTTAAATGAATGATAAACTTCTTGTGACTTTTCAACCACATCTTGTGTTTTTTCTTTAACAGATTCCAAAACAGTTCCTGTTGTTATTTCTCCAGAACCAACTTTTTCTTTGGTTTGTTGAATCACTTCAACGGCTTGTTTCGAAACATCTTTAGCAGTTTGTTTAACTGATTCATGCACTTCTTGAGGATCTTCTTGATAGTCTTTTACAAAGCGCACAACTTTTTTTGTGACTTTCTTCCCTTGCTCTGTTGACAAATAGTAGGCTGCTGAAGCCCCTGAAATCACACCAATTAATAAACTAGATAAACGTCCCATATTCTTTCCTCGATTCTATTTAAATAATTTTGAAGCCATCCGAATAGCCTTTAGGCCCATAGAGGCTTTTACAGTTTTCCCACCAGCTGATACAGCTTTGACACTCAATTGACGCGCTTGGTCATTTAAATCTGAGACAGACTCTGAAAGATCTGCTACAGCTGTAAACAAAGGGTCGATCGTTGCCACTTTTTGATTCAAATCATCCGTTAAAACATTGACTTTTGCCAAAAGATCATTGGTCTGATGTAAGGTGACATTGACATCTGATGTTAAGACTTGGATGGTCTTTTGCGTCTCATCTACGACTTTTCCAATCTTTGAGAGTAAGAAAATCAGGTAAATGACTAAGGCTACTAAGGCAAGGCCTAAGAGGCCGTATGCAATTTCAATAAACATATGTTACTCCTTTTCTTCTACATAATAAGGGGCTTTTTTGCGCTGTTGATAAATTATAATAACGAGTCCAACGAGAATTAGAATCATCGATAACCATTGAGAAACACGGAGACCTGCGAACATCAAGCTGTCCGTCCGCATTCCTTCGATAATCATTCGACCAAAACCATACCAAATGAGGTAAAAGGCTGTGATTTCACCTTGCCTCAAAAAATGAGGTTTTCTGCGAAGAAGCAAGATCAAGACAAAGCCGAGTAAATTCCAACTGGATTCATATAGGAAAGTTGGCTGACGATAACTGCCATCTATATACATTTGGTCTCGAATGAAAGAGGGCAGGTAGTTGAGGCTCTTAACAGTCGCTCCATAAGCTTCCTGGTTGAAGAAGTTTCCCCAACGACCAATACTCTGCGCAATCATGACGCTTGGGGCTGCAATATCTAAAAAGTCGATCGGTTCAATCAAACGTCTACGAGAGAAAAGATAAAGAACTAAAGCACCCGTTAAGAGACCACCATAAATCGCGATTCCCCCGTTCCAGATAGCAAAAATCTCACCAATGTGCTGGCTATAATAGCCCCATTCGAAAATAACGTAATAAAGCCTAGCTCCAACAATCGCTAGTGGAAAAGCAATCAGGATGAAATCAATGATATCATCTGGATTAATATTCTTTCGAGGCGCCTCTTTCATGGAAAGATAAACGGCTAGAATCAAGCCAGAGACAATACAGATGGCATACCAGCGAATACTGATCGGACCTAATTGAAGGGCTACTGGATTCATTCCTTCACCTCATTTTGGCTGATCAACTGGGACAAACGTTCTTCAAAGGTTTTAGTGGCATCATAGCCCATTTCTTTGGCACGAACATTCATGGCTGCTGCTTCAATCACGACCGAAATATTTCGTCCTGTCTTCACCGGAATGCGAATACGAGGAATGGTCACGCCACCGATTTCCAACTCTTCTGCATTGTTACCAAGACGATCATAAACTTGATCCTTGGCGTAATTTTCCAGGTAGACGGCGATTTGAACTTGTGAAGAATCCTTCACAGCGCTCGCACCGTATAGACTCATGACATCGATAATCCCGACACCACGGATCTCTATTAAATGGCGCAAGATCTCAGCGGGTTCTCCCCAGAGGGTCACCTCATCTCTTGCATAGATATCGACTCGGTCATCTGCTACGAGACGGTGACCTCGCTTGACAAGTTCCAAACCTGTCTCACTTTTCCCGATCCCGCTATCTCCTTGGATCAAGACCCCCATCCCATAAATATCCATCAGAACACCATGTACACTGGTACGTTCTGCCAAACGGCTATCCAAATAACTGGACAACTCTCCAGACAAACGGCTCGTTGCTACATTGCTCTTCAAAATAGCCAGCTGCTTCTCTTCCGCAGCCCGTAACATTTCTTCTGGAATTTCTAAATTCCGCGCTACAATGATGACAGGTGTCTCTGGCTGGAACATCTTGCGCAAGACCTGATGACGGTTGTGAGAGCTCATCTTCACCAAGTAGGACCATTCTTTCATTCCTACAAGCTGAATCCGCTCAGCTGTGTAATAGTCAAAATAGCCCGTCATTTCAAGACCTGGACGTGAAATATCCGCAGTCGTAATTTCCTTGCTTAAAAGGTTATCATCCCCATAAACAACCGAAAGACGAAGCTTTTCCTGTAAATCGCGAACAGTAACTGCCATATCATTCTCCCTTTTAAAATTCTCTCTCTATTATAGCAGATTTTCTCTTCAGACGAGAGACTGAAGTGTCATTTGAAAGATCCATTTCCAACTCCTTTTTAAGGCAAGCAAAAAGAGGCCAAGACAAAGGTCTCCAACCTCTTGGAAATGATGGTAATCTATGGAGAATGGTCTAGCCTTCGCCTTGCAAAAAATCTTTGATCATGGATTTGATTCCAGTCGAGATAGCATAGACCACCGCATTTGAAGGAAATGCGATCAAGCCGAGCATAAAGACGGCAGGTCCTCCCCCCAGCAAGGACAAAACCAGGTACAACATCGGCAGAAATAAAATCGAAAACCGATAAATTTGTGGCTCTCTTGCCCTTTCTGTTGTCAGAAGCAAGAGGTAGAAGAGACTATTCCAAATGCCCAGTGGAAAAAGGAGCATTCCGATCAAAACTGTTCCAACTCTTTTTCCAAAAACACGATTTAAAATGAAAAACTGTCCTATAAAACTGAAGAAGAGATATAGAATAAAAGCAAGGTAATAGAACTTCTGCTTCACCCGGATCTCCTTTTAGAAAAACGGGCTATCATTCTGATCATGGATAGGTTCGGCCTCTTTTCTCCGACGAGGTCGAGGGCCATCGTCAAATATTTCCTGCTCCTCTTCGTCCTTATAAGGTAAGGTCGTATCTAACAGTAAGTAGATAATCACACCGATAAAGGCATGAGAGACCGTAAAAAGAATAAACAAGAAGCGAAGTAGCGTTACACTCAGACCAAATTTATCAGCTAAGCCAGCTAGCACACCTGAAACCAGGCGATGTCGTTTTAATTTGTAAAATGATGATGTCATTTGATTTTCCTCTTTCTAGTTAGACCTATTTTAGCAAAGTCTAACTGCAAAGAGATCCGCCTAAAGACCGATTCTTATTCCTGCCTCATTTCAAGGAATTGCAGGCGACAGCGACAGCGACCGCAAGAGTATTTCTTCAGATCGATTTTTCGCTTTCGTCTATACTCTTGACCACAGTGAGGACATCGATAGAGATAGATCCGCTTGACTCGTCCAGTCTTTTCTGGCAGGGGAGGTGTGAATCGAAGTCCATCCACTTGCTGAAGGAGTTGCTTAAAAGCTGGGTCTTTGTGGCGATAGCCTTTGCCTTGATCGTAAAGATGGTAATGACAGAGTTCGTGACGAACGATTTTTCGAAAAACCTCTAACCCGAAAGCTTGGTATATTTTCGGGTTAAAATCAAGATGCTGATCCTTAGGAAAGAAACGGCCTCCTGTGGTTTGCAGACGCGCATTCCACTCTGCTCGATGGCGGAATTCCCTCCCAAAATCTTCCAGAGATACTTGGCGCACATAGTCAGTCAGATTCATTCGGTGCTACCAAACTGAGGTTGACTTTTTCACGTTCCACGTCTATTTTCTTCACCCAGACCGTCACTACATCTCCTACAGAGACGACTTGGCTTGGATGCTTGATAAATTGCTTGCTCATATGGGAAATATGAATCAAGCCATCCTCGTGAATGCCAATATCGACAAAGGCTCCGAAATCAACCACATTACGCACAATCCCTTCTAATTTTTGACCAATGTGGAGGTCTTTAATATCCAAGACATCCTGACGAAGCACTGGTGCATCAAAGGAATCCCGCAAATCGCGACCTGGTTTTAGGAGATCCGCAATGATATCTTTCAGGGTTTCCGGCCCCAGTTCTAGCTGGGTCGACATTTCCTCTATCTTGACAGCTTTTAATTTTTCTTGAGCAGATTCATCGAGTTCGGTAATCCCAAGGAGTTCAAAAAGTTTTTCAACTTCCTTATAACTTTCAGGGTGGACGCCAGTATTGTCCAAAATGTTTTTACTTTCAGGAATGCGCAAGAATCCCGCTGCCTGCTCGAAAGCCTTGGCTCCGAGACGAGGGACTTTTTTAATCTGCGCGCGTGAAAGGATCATTCCTTCTTCTTCCCGGTATTTCACGATATTTTCAGAGATAGTCTTATTAAGTCCTGCTACATGCGCTAAGAGAGACGGGCTCGCAGTATTGATATTGACCCCAACTTGGTTAACCACGGTATCCACGACAAAATCCAAACTTTCCGTCAATTTTTTCTGATTGACATCATGCTGGTATTGACCCACACCGATCGACTTGGCATCGATTTTCACCAACTCAGCTAAGGGATCTTGCAGGCGGCGGGCAATGGAGATGGCCGAGCGTTTTTCAACAGTTAATTCTGGGAACTCATGACGGGCCAACTCACTAGCTGAGTAGACAGAAGCTCCGCTTTCATTGACAATGACATAGCGAACCCCTGGATGGTCATGGAGTACATCTGCGACAAAGGCCTCACTTTCACGGCTAGCGGTTCCATTACCGATCGCAATAATCTCTACGTCAAACTCCTTGATCAAGGAGGACAAATCTTTCTTGGCCTGCTCGATCTGAGCTGGTTTTGCAGGGGCAACCGGATAAATAACCTGGGTTGCAAGCATTTTGCCTGTCTCATCGACAACCGCTAATTTGGCACCGGTCCGAAAAGCTGGGTCAAATCCAAGGACCACGCGCCCTTTCAATGGAGGTATTAACAGGAGATTCCGTAGATTTTCAGAGAACAATTGAATGGCTCCGTCTTCTGCCACTTCTGTCAATTCTGTCCGTATCCGACGTTCGATTGCAGGTACGATTTTTTTCTTAACCGCTTGCTGAATAACCTCATCGACATAGGCATTTTTAGTTTTAAAACGAGCCTCAAAAATGCGAATGATCCGATCTAGATGGTGCTCGAATCCGACTTTAAGAATGCCCAATTTTTCCCCACGATTGAGAGCCAGGGTCCGATAACCTTGCATACTCTTGATCTTCTCAGAAAAATCATAGTAGATTTCAAAGGTTCTCTTAGGATCTAAGCTTTCATCCTTCAAGGTTGACGTCATGAGGGAATGACCATGAATTTCTTGATAGGTGAGGGCCCGCAATTGGGTATCCTCTGAAATAGCCTCTACCAGAATATCCACTGCACCAGTTAAAGCAGCTGTTTCCGTTGGGAAGGTCTCACAGGTAAATTTCTGTGCCTCTACTTCCAAGTTTGGACTATTTTGCAGGATGAGACGTGCCAAGGGAAAGAGGCCTGCTTCTCGGGCAATCGTCGCCTTAGTCCGTCGTTTTTCCTTATAAGGTAGATAAAGCTCTTCGACATCCGCTAATTTTTCAGCAGCTTCAATATCCTGCTTGAGCGCCTCTGTCAGTTTGCCTTGTTCCTCAATCTTAGCAAGGACGGTTTCCTTTCGTTCAGCTAGAGCCGTTAAGGATTTATCTCGATCAATAATAGCCTTGATAGCAACCTCGTCTAAATTTCCCGTCAGATCTTTTCGATAGCGAGCAATAAAGGGAATGGTGGAGCCTTCTGCGGTCAGACTCAATACGGTATCGATTTGTTTTAAGCTAACACCCAATTCTTGGGCTATTTTTTCATATTTATCCATAGCTTCTATTATAGCATATTTTGCCGTAGTCAAGGCTTCTAGTCACCTATTCGCTAGGGTTTTGTAGAAGTTTCCTCCTTGTATTTTATGCTCCATTTCCCCCTTGATCTTTCCTTTTTGTTATAATGATAGAAAACGAAAAAGGAGGCCCCAAATGGCTATTAAATTTTCTAAGACAGATGATCTTGATAAAATGTTTGAAAACTTTGCAAGTTTTCCAGATCTAGAAAAAACAGTTGAATTCCCCAAAGAAAAAAAGAAGGCAGAAACGGCTGCTAAAGATGCAAAGAAGGCTAAATAATGGCATTTTTTCAACATCTTCCCTCTAGCGTCTTGCAGGCTGGGGCCATTTTTCTTTCGATTATTATTGAGGCCCTGCCCTTTGTCCTAATCGGAAGCATCATTTCAGGGATGATTGAGGTCTATATCACTCCAGAGAGGGTCTACCGTTTTCTTCCCAAAAATAAATTTGGACGGATCTTCTTTGGGACCTTTATCGGCTTTATCTTTCCTTCCTGTGAATGCGGAATTGTTCCCATTATCAATCGCTTTCTCGAAAAGAAAGTCCCTAGTTATACAGCCGTCCCCTTTTTGGTGACAGCGCCGGTCATCAATCCCATCGTTCTCTTTGCAACCTACTCAGCTTTTGGAAATTCTGTTAAGATGGCCCTCTACCGTGCCCTTGGTTCCCTTCTTGTCGCAACGGTACTAGGGATCTTTCTCGGCTTTATTCAGACAGATTCGATCCAAAAAGAAGATCGCAAGCCTGTACATGAACATGATTTCAGCAATTTGAGCAAAGGCCAAAAACTATTTCAAGTTTTGGTGCAGGCGATTGATGAATTCTTTGATACAGGACGCTACTTGGTATTCGGTTGTCTTTTTGCGAGCCTCATCCAAGTCTATGTCCCAACACGGATCCTCACCTCGATCAGTGCGACACCGGTTATTGCTATTCTCCTCCTTATGATCTTGTCCTTCCTCCTCTCACTTTGTAGTGAGGCGGACGCCTTTATCGGCTCCTCTCTTCTGAGTAGTTTTGGACTAGCGCCTGTGCTTGCCTTTTTGGTGATTGGACCCATGCTTGATGTCAAGAATCTCCTCATGATGAAAAATTATCTCAAGACCCGTTTTATCTGGCAATTTATCGGAATTGTCTGTGGAGTTGTGCTCCTATACTCTTGGATTGTGGGGGTAGCTTTATGATACGATTTTTGATCTTAGCAGGTTATTTTGAGCTCACCATGTATCTTCAATTATCCGGTAAGCTTAATCAATACATCAACTTACACTATTCTTACTTGGCTTATATTTCCATGTTTTTGTCCTTTGTTTTAGCTCTTGTGCAGCTGATCATCTGGGTCAAACAAATGAAGATCCACAGTCATCTATCCGGCTTCTGGGCAAAAGTAGTGAGTGTCTTCTTGCTCTGTATTCCTTTGTTTGTCGGCTTATTTTTCCCAACAGTGACGCTGGATTCCCAAACTGTCTCTGCCAAAGGTTATCACTTTCCAGTGGCAGCTGGTTCTTCCAAGGAAATCCAACAGGATGAAGGGACAACAACTCAGTATCTCAAACCGGATACCAGTAGCTATTTCACTAAGTCCGCCTATGAGTCAGAGATGAAGCAGGCAGCTAAGAAATATGTGGATAAAAAGGTGATTCAGGTGACCACTGAAAATTATATGGAAGTCATGGAAGTCATTTATGATTATCCAGACCAATTTGCGGGAAAGACCATCGAGTTGACCGGTTTTGTTTACAATGACCCTAATAACAAAGACAGTCAATTCCTCTTTCGCTTTGGGATCATCCACTGTATAGCAGACTCGGGCGTCTACGGTCTTTTAACAACCGGTGCTCCTCAACATTTTGACAACAATACCTGGATCCATGCAAAAGGAACCTTGTCCATTGAATACCACAAACAGCTCAAGCAAAGCTTGCCTGTCCTCTACATTACGGATTGTCAAACCATTACAAAACCATCTAATCCTTATGTCTACCGCGTATTCTGATGGAGCTTCCGTTGTAGATTCAAACACCTTATAACAGTTCAAGCTAGAATTCACATTGGTTCTAGCTTTTTCTATGCTGTCTACTCAAATCCTCTAATCCAGAGAGAAATATTCGGAACAACGATTCCAGCAAAGAAATCTTGTAGATTTTATGGTAAAATATGGTTAATTAAATAGAAAATAGGTACTTAAATGTCTTCAAAAGTTATTGTCACCATTTTCGGGGCCAGTGGAGATTTAGCTAAACGCAAACTCTACCCCTCCCTTTTTAGGCTCTACAAATCAGGTAATCTATCTGAACACTTTGCGGTGATCGGGACAGCCCGTAGACCCTGGAGCAAGGAATATTTTGAATCAGTCGTGGTAGAATCCATCACAGACCTGGCCGATAGCCCTCAACAAGCTCAAGAATTCGCTAGTCATTTCTACTACCAAAGCCATGATGTCAATGATACTGAACATTACATCGCCCTGCGCGAATTGCAAAATAGCTTGGATGAAAAATACCAAACAGAACACAACAAGGTCTTCTTCTTATCTATGGCTCCTCAATTTTTTGGAACCATTGCTAAACACCTGAAATCAGAAGGGATTGTGGATGGACAAGGTTTTGAGCGCTTGATTGTTGAAAAACCTTTCGGTACAGACCTAGAAACGGCTAGTCAGCTCAACAAGGAATTGGAAGAAACCTTTGATGAGGACCAAATCTTCCGAATTGACCACTACCTTGGCAAAGAAATGATCCAAAATATCTTTGCCATCCGTTTTGGGAATCTCATTTTTGATAACCTATGGAATCGAGATTTTATTGACAATATCCAAATTACCTTTGCTGAACGCTTGGGTGTTGAAGAACGCGGTGGCTACTATGATCACTCTGGAGCCCTCCGAGACATGGTGCAAAACCATACTCTTCAGCTTTTGTCTTTGCTTGCCATGGATAAACCAGCTACCTTTACCAAGGATGCGATTCGAGCTGAAAAAGTTAAAGTGTTTGAGCAATTGCACAACCCAACAGATGATGAGTTAAAGAAATTTTTTATCCGTGGTCAATACCATTCAGGGACCATCGAAGGGAAAAAAGATATCTCTTATCGCAGTGAGCCCAATGTTGATCCTGAATCTACTACGGAGACTTATGCTTCTGGTACGTTCTTTGTTGATAGCGATCGCTTCCGTGGAGTTCCTTTCTTCTTCCGTACTGGAAAACGCTTGACGCAAAAAGGAACCATGGTCAATGTGGTCTTCAAGCAAACCGACTCCATCTTTGGACATAGCTTGCAACCTAATGTCTTGACCATTTATATCCAACCAAATGAAGGTTTCTCATTGAGTATCAACGGAAAAGAGGTCGGAGAAAAATTCAGTATCGCACCGATTTCCTTTGACTACGAGACAGATGCGACGGCAACTGGAGCTTCCCCAGAGCCGTATGAAAAATTAATTTTCGACGTGTTGAACAATGACTCAACCAATTACAGCCACTGGCACGAAGTCCGCGCTTCATGGCAATTAATTGACCGCATCGAAAAATTATGGGCCGAAAATGGAGCACCGCTCTATGAGTACAAGTCAGGATCCATGGGGCCAACCGCATCAGATGATCTCCTTGCAGAATACGGAGCAGAGTGGGTTTGGAAACCAGAACCTAAGAATTAATCCAAGCCACCTTCGGGTGGTTTTTTGAGGCTCTATAATATTTGTAGTGGGTAAATCCCCTATGGATATTATGGAGCCTATT
>CAUUAM010000033.1:0-14767 GCA_963543165.1 uncultured Streptococcus sp.
TTCATTTTCTGAAAGATCTTCGTCTTCTTGTGCTTCTTTCCTTTCAGCTTCCTCTCTTTCAGCTTCTTCCGCTTTTTCAGCTTCTTCCGCTTTTTCAAGCGCCTTTTTTTCTAAATATTCTTTGTTTCTTTTTTGCCAGGCTGACAATTCTGTAATTTTGTCATCCGTTGGTGTTTTTTTATTATCGTCCGTCATCTTTTCCCTTACTGATATCTTTTTGAAGCAGGCCATAAAAATCGTCTAGTGAAAGGAGTTCTGTCGATTTTTCCATTGCTTGGTGGTAAACTTGGCTTTGCTTCAACATTTCTTGAATGGTTTCATTAAAGGTTTCGAGGGTCAATTGATCTTCCTGCAATTGCTCTGCATAACCTTTATCCACAAAATATTGGGCATTTTCAATCTGATCGCCACGACTGGCTTCTTTTCCAAGTGGTACAATCAAATGGAGTTTGTTCATAGCCAAGAGTTCAAATAAAGTATTGGCTCCACCCCTAGTTACCACTAAATCAGCCTTCTGGAGCATGGGCAAATACTGATCGGTTACATAATCCACTCGATACAAGCCACCCTCAGCCTGATTCAATGCTGAATCGCCCGTCAAATTGATAATATTGTAGTGCTGCAAGAGCTCTGCTTGATGCTCTGTCACAAATTCATTAAAGACACGCGCACCGGCTGATCCTCCGACAAAGAGAAGGGTCGGCAACTCTTTTCGGAAACCTTTTGTTTTTTCTTCTAAAACCTCTGAAGTCGGCAGAATATGATCTGTGACCTTGGTTACTGCACCGATATGCTCACTCTTTGTCAAACCATGTGCTTGCTCAAAAGTCGTGTACATCTTGGTAGCAAATTTATAAGCAATTTTATTGGCCAATCCCATCGAGAGATCCGACTCATGGATATAGACAGGAACACGAGTGAGACGAGCCGCGATCACTGGTGGCACCGAGACAAATCCCCCTTTTGAGAAGAGAACTTGTGGACGCACACGGAGCAGAATCGCTATGGATTGGAGTGTTCCCCAAGCTACCTTGAAAACATCCATCATATTTTGGAAAGAGAAATAGCGTCGCAATTTCCCTGTTGCAATCGAATGGAATCGTACCTCTAATTCAGACTTTTTGATCTCTTGGTATTCGATTCCTTTTTTGTCCCCAATATAATGAACTTCCCATCCATCTTCGATAAATTTTGGAATCAAGAGGAGATTAAGGGTCACATGTCCCACGGTTCCCCCACCAGTAAACATTATTTTTTTCATCTTATTTCAACCCTTTTACTGTAGCAAGGAATTCATCCCCACGCACTTCAAAATTCGGATACATATCCCAGCTGGCATTGGCAGGACTTAAGAGCACAACATCTCCAGGGCTAGCCAAGTCGAAAGCTTTCTTTGCAGCATCTGCCACATCTGTCGCATCGACATATGAAACACCCGCTTTATCTGCTGCACGTTTCACTCGAGGAGCTGATTCCCCGAGAATCACCATTTCCTTTAGACCCGCAATGTGAGGTACCAATTCATCAAATTCATTGCCACGATCGAGCCCACCTGCAATCAAGATAACCTTGCTGTTATCAAAACCAGAAAGAGCTTTTTGTGTCGCTAAAATATTGGTCGATTTACTGTCGTTGTAGAATTTGACACCTTGAATCTCATCCACATATTGTAAACGGTGTTTAACGCCCCCAAAGGCTGATAAGGTTTCTCTAATGACCTCATTCTCTACTCCCCGGACTTTTGCAACAGCAATCGTTGCCAAGGCATTTTCTACATTGTGGCTCCCTGGAACACCCAGTTCATCCGCACGCATGACAGCTTCTCCCTTAAACTTGAGAAGTCCATCTTCCAAATAAGCACCTTCCACTTTTTCGATTGTAGAAAATGGAAGGACCCTTGCCTTGGTTTTTGTAGCCAGTTCCTTAGCCAGGTCTTGGTTGAAGTTTAATACAATGACATCTTTTTCTGTCATATTCTTTTGAAGATTCCATTTGGCAGCTACATAATTTTCAAAAGAACCATGGTAGTCGATATGGGTTGGCATGAGGTTGGTAATCACTGCAATCTCTGGATGGAAGGCTTCAATGCCCATCAATTGGAAAGAAGACAATTCCATGACCAGAACTTCTTTTTCTGTCGCTGTTTGTGCGACTTGGCTGGCTGGAAAACCAATATTCCCAGACAATAGACCACCTTGACCAGCAGCCGTCAAAACTTCCCCGATCATGGTTGTCGTCGTCGTTTTTCCGTTTGATCCTGTAATCCCAATAATTGGCGCATCCGAAATCAGATAGGCCAATTCCACTTCAGTAAGGACTGGAATACCCTTTTCAAGTGCTTTTTCGACCATCGGATTCGTATAGGGGATTCCAGGATTTTTGACCATGACTGCAAAGTCTTCATCCAACAACTCCAGAGGGTGCCCTCCTGTCACGACTTTAATCCCTTCTTCCAGTAAACTTTGTGCTGCTGGATTTTCTTCAAAAGGTTTGCCATCATTGACGGTCACAATCGCTCCTAAGCGATCCAACAAACGGGCAGCTGACTCGCCTGACTTAGCCAAACCTAATACAAGAACCTTTTTATTTTCAAATTGTTTCACAAATTTCATGATTTCTTCGCTCCATTTTTATCACTCTCTATTTTACCTTTTTTTAGCAAAATTAAAAAGCCCAAAGGGCTTTAAAAATCACGTCACCGTTTATTTTTTCTGTTTGGTCGTCATTTTGGAAATATCTACCAAAGCCAGGTAGCCAACAAAGGCTAGAAAAGCACCGACAAAAAACTCGGACGGTAGTTGAAATATCTGAAAAATGGCGAGACAAGTAAGGACGATAAAAGAGACGATCAAGACCACCATTGTGACACTGTTTAAGGTACCACGAATACTCTTTGGGGTCATAAAAAGGTAAAAAAGGAGAATCAAAATCCCTAAGATAAAATAGACCATTTTGTTTCTCCTTTCTTTTCGTATTATTCAGCAGCTGCTGATTTTTTCTTTTTATTTGCTTTTTCGCGTTCTGCTTTGTTCAAGATTTGTTTACGCAAACGGATAGATTCAGGTGTTACTTCCATGTACTCATCGTCGTTCAAGAACTCAAGAGATTCTTCCAAGGTTAAGATACGAGGAGTCTTGATAACCGCTGTTTGGTCCTTGGTAGCTGAACGAACGTTGGTCATTTGTTTTGCTTTCGTAATGTTGACAGTCAAGTCGTTCTCACGAGAGTTTTCCCCAATGATCATTCCTTCGTAAACTTCTGTACCTGGATTGACAAAGATCGTACCACGTTCTTCAATAGACATGATCGAGTATGTCGTTGCTTTTCCGTTATCGATGGAAACAAGAGCACCACGGTGACGTCCACCAATTTCTCCTGGAATCACTGGCAAGTATTGGTCAAAGGTGTGGTTCATGATTCCGTAACCACGTGTCATTGACAAGAACTCTGTTGAGTACCCAATCAACCCACGCGCTGGAACAAGGAAGACCAAACGAGTTTGACCGTTACCAGTTGCAATCATATCCAACATTTCACCTTTACGTTCAGAAAGGCTTTGGATAACAGATCCTTGATATTCTTCTGGTGTGTCGATTTGTACACGCTCAAATGGTTCACATTTGACACCATCAATTTCCTTGATGATTACTTCTGGACGAGATACTTGCAATTCGTATCCTTCACGACGCATGGTTTCGATCAAGATAGACAAATGCAATTCTCCACGTCCTGAAACCGTCCATTTATCTGGTGAGTCTGTTGGGTCAACACGAAGAGAGACGTCTGTTTGCAATTCTGCTTGCAAGCGTTCTTCGACTTTACGAGAGGTCACCCATTTTCCTTCACGACCAGCAAATGGTGAGTTATTCACCAAGAAGGTCATTTGAAGTGTTGGTTCATCGATGTGAAGGATTGGAAGAGCTTCAACTGCATCTGTCGGTGTGATAGTTTCTCCAACGAAGATATCTTCCATACCAGAGATAGCAATCAAGTCACCAGCTTTAGCTTCTTGAATCTCACGACGTTCCAAACCAAAGAAACCAAAAAGTTTGGTAACACGGAAGTTCTTAGTCGTTCCATCCAATTTAGAGAGGGTTACTTGGTCCCCAACTTTTACAGTACCACGGAAAACACGTCCGATACCGATCCGTCCAACGAAGTCGTTGTAATCAAGCAGGGATACTTGGAATTGAAGGGGCTCATCTGAGTTATCAACTGGAGCTGGGATGTGATCAATAATGGTATCAAAGATTGGTGCCATTGTGTGCTCTTGATCAGCTGGATCATCTGAAAGTGAAGAAGTTCCGTTGATCGCTGAGGCATAAACAACTGGGAATTCCAATTGGTCGTCATCCGCACCCAATTCGATGAACAGTTCAAGAACTTCATCTACAACTTCTTCTGGACGAGCAGATGGTTTGTCAATTTTGTTGACAACAACGATTGGAACAAGGTCTTGTTCCAGGGCTTTTTTCAATACGAAACGAGTCTGAGGCATAGTTCCTTCGTAGGCATCTACGACCAATACAACCCCGTCAACCATTTTCATGATCCGTTCCACTTCTCCACCGAAGTCCGCGTGTCCTGGTGTGTCCATGATATTGATCCGAGTTCCGTTATAAGCAACGGCTGTATTTTTAGCAAGAATGGTAATCCCACGTTCTTTTTCAAGATCGTTTGAGTCCATTGCACGTTCTTGCAATTCTTTGCGTTCATCCAAGGTATGCGATTGTTTCAACAATTCGTCTACCAAGGTTGTTTTACCATGGTCAACGTGGGCAATGATCGCAACGTTACGAATATCTTCTCTTAATTTTGTCATGATTTCCTCTATAAAATTTTAAATAATATTTCTAACTGAACAATTATACCACAGTCCTATCTAAAAAACACAGTTCAGCTAGTTGTAAATGTTTTCATCCTCATTTCTTTTCTCCGACTCGATTTCATTTTCTTTTCATGATAAACTGGTTACAAAACTTTCAGAAAAAGAGGCGCCCATGAGATTAGATCAATTGATGGCAGACCATCAGTATGCTCGCAAAGACATCAAACAACTTCTGGCCCAAAGGCAAATCTTGGTCGATCACCTACCAGCTAAAAAACTGTCACAAAACATCGACCCTGGACTCCAAGAGATTCAAATAGGGGAACGGCTCATTCAGGAACCGCGTCACCACTACTACATGCTCCATAAACCAATCGGGGCAGTGACTGCCAAAAGAGATGCCCACCATCCAACGGTGATCGAGCTAGTAGATCCCCAGCAAGAGTACCCAGATCTTTATCCGCTTGGTCGCCTCGATCGCGATACGAGTGGCTTACTCCTCATCACAGATAATGGTCCCCTAGGCTTTCAACTGCTCCATCCTCAATATCATGTGGAGAAAGTCTATGAGGTAGAAGTCAACGGTCCGCTCGAACCCGCTCATATCGATCGTTTTCAAGAAGGTATCACTTTTTTAGATGGGACTAAGTGTAAACCTTCTCAGCTAGAAATTCTCTCCTCAAATCAACAAGAGAGCCGAGCACTTGTCACGCTCTCCGAAGGCAAATTTCATCAGGTGAAAAAAATGTTTCTATCTGTCGGTGTCAAGGTAACTAGTCTCAAGCGAATTCAATTTGGAGATTTTTCATTAGACCCCGACCTAACAACAGGTAGTTACCGTCCTTTGAACCAAGATGAATTGGAAATCATTAAAAACTACTTAAAGAAAAGTAGATAAAACAAAAAAAGCTTTAGTTTTAAAGCTTTTTTGTTTTAATTAATCCCCGAAAGTTGTGAGATAAATACGATACAGATAATTACAGAAAGCACAATCCCCAAAATAGAGAGGATTTTTTCTGTGGTATAGTCTAGTCCAGACTCTTTTTGAGATGAATAAGCCAAGGCCAAACCCAAAATACCAAAAATAATACTTAACACCAGCTGAAATCCAAAGACAAGTACGATAGATATGATTCCAAAAATAAGTGAAGCTGGGTTCTTTTCTTGCATTTTCTAGAACTCCTTGAAATTAATACAATTCTATTATAGCGCATTAGGCGTCTTTTTTCACTTTTCCATTCCAAGAATCGAGACCATAAGACAAGACATAAATGTCTGTATAGCCCTGTTTCTTGAGATAGAGAGCTGCGTTGGTCACACGAGAACTCCGATTATTCTCATAAAGCAAAATCGGTTTGTCCTTGCGCAAGGCTGCTAAACTCAATTTCAACTGAGTAGAAGGAATGTTGCGCGCACCTAAAATATGCTTAGCATGAAACTCAGCTGGCTCCCGCAGGTCAATCAATTGCCCTTGACGAATGAGCTCTTCAAACGCAGCATTGTCCACAAATTTGGCAGCTTTACGAATGCGGAAATAATTAAACACCATCCATCCAACTACTCCTAAAACAACTAACCAAAAAATGATATTTCCCATCACTCTACCTCATTCTTTTTCAAAAATTCTAATTCTTGCTTGTGCTCTTTTCTTAAAACGGTTTCGGCTTCTAAATAATCGAGCCGCTCCATCAGGCCTGCATCATAAAGACGTTGAAGCTCAATTTTCATCAATTCGATGTCATAGAGGCGCTTCCCCACATAAATGATGATTCCAAAACGTTTTAAAAATTGTTGAACATCATACAGGTTTTTCATGTTCATTATTGTATCAAATTTAGAAAGGCTTTACAAGATTTTCAAGTAAATGAGGACATTTTTCGATTTGTTTACGAATAAATAAGTATGATCAACTTTTATTTTTTTACCATCGGTACTTGTTTCGCCTCTTTTTTGGGACTAGTGGTCGATCGCTTCCCAAACCAATCCATTCTCACTCCTCGCAGTCATTGCGATCACTGCCAGCACGTCCTTGGAGTTTGGGATCTCATCCCCATTATCTCCCAACTACTGCATCGTTTTCGCTGTCGCTATTGTCATCAGACCTACCCATTTTGGTACTGCCTTTTTGAGATCTGGAGTGGCCTGATCTTCTTAGCCTGTGCCAATGGTTTTCTTTCTCTGCCTCAACTTCTGACGTTACTCGGATCTGCTGTTTTAGCCATCTATGACCTACGCTTTATGGAATACCCCTTGGTCATCTGGTGTTGTCTCCATGCCTTAGTCCTCTTTTTAACCGGTAGTAATCTCCTCATGCTGGTCTTTTTACTCCTTGCGATGGGGGCTCACTTTTTCTTTATTGGAATGGGGGCGGGAGATTTTCTCTTACTCGCCACCTTCTCACTCAGCTTTTCTTCTACCAAGATCCTCCTTCTCATCCAGATCGCATCCATCTTAGGGATTCTCTTCTTTGCCCTCAAAAAAGAAAGAGACCGGATTCCTTTTGTTCCCTGTCTCTTTCTCAGTTATCATGCTTTAGTGATTTTTACAATTTTTAGCAGATAAGATGTCTCATTTTGTAGCTTTCGCTTCTAGATAATCGGCAATGGCTGCCACGTCCTTGTCTCCACGTCCAGAAACATTGATGATGATGATCTTGTCTTTATCCAATTGTGGAGCACGTTTGACAGCTTCTGCAATCGCGTGTGAGCTTTCAATAGCTGGGAGGATTCCTTCTGTCTTACTGAGAAGAAGAAGAGCTTGAACCGCTTCATCATCTGTCGCTGCCACATATTCGACGCGGCCAGAATCTTTAAAGAAGGCATGCTCTGGTCCAACTCCTGGGTAGTCCAAACCGGCAGAGATCGAGTAAACTGGTGCGACTTTTCCATCTTCACCAAAGACAGCATAGGTCTTCATTCCATCGACAACCCCTACAGTCCCTTTGGTCATGGTAGCCGCATGCTGGTCTGTATCCAAGCCATGACCAGCTGCTTCTACCCCAATCAAGCCGACTTCCTCTTCTGCGACATATTCAGAAAAGGCACCGATGGCATTGGAGCCACCACCAACACAGGCAATCACATAGTCTGGCAAACGACCTTCTTTTTCCAAGATTTGACGTTTAGACTCTTCACTGATCACTTTTTGGAATTCATGCACAATGGTTGGGTAAGGGTGAGGTCCAACAGCGGAACCCAAAACATAAAAAGCATCGAGGTCTGCCATCCATGCTCCAAACGCAGCATCAACGGCGTCTTTCAAGGTCTTGGTTCCTGTTTCAACCGCATGAACGGTTGCCCCCATCATTTCCATGCGGAAGACATTGAGACGTTGGCGTTCCACGTCTTCTGCTCCCATGTAGACATCACAGGCCATACCAAATTTAGCTGCCGCAGCTGCTGTTGCGACACCGTGTTGACCTGCTCCTGTTTCAGCAATCACGCGCGTTTTGCCCATGCGCTTAGCCAATAGGATTTGCCCCAAGACGTTATTCAATTTATGCGAACCTAGGTGATTCAAGTCTTCGCGCTTCAAATAAATTTTTGCCCCACCTAAATGCTCTGTTAAACTTTCTGCAAAGTAGAGTGGTGTTTCGCGTCCAGAATAATCTTTCAGATAATGTTTGTATTCAGCGATAAATTCTGGGTCATTTTTATACCGTTCAAAGGTTTCCTCTAATTGATCGAGCAAGTTTTGAATAGGTTCTGGTACGAAAGATCCACCAAATTGTCCGAAATAGCCTTTTGTTTCTGTCATGATTGTGTCCTCTTTTCTATATATTCAATCCTGTTTATGATCTTTTTGCTTCTCGCTGTCCCTATGAGCTGCAGTCTCACTGGGTCCTTTTGAGATACAAAAAACCTCACACAGAAAAATCTGTGTGAGGGCGATTCGATACCGCGGTGCCACCTCTATTGTAGGAAGAGATTCTTTCTCCTACATCTCTGACCTGTCTAACAACAGGGTGCACGATAAGGTGTGCTCACCGAATTTTTATTGTTTCAAATTCATCATCATAAACGCATCAGCCCATTTCAAGATTCACCACTGCTTGTTCGCAATCACCACAAGCTCCCTGGAAGTGAGAAAAATCTCTACTTTTCTGATGTCTTGAAGCTATTATAGCTCCCGCTTCTGACTTTGTCAACAAAAATTTTAAAAAGGCGCTAAAATGTTCGGATTTTATATTTTTCCATCTTCTGCTAGCAATCGTGCTCGGAGATACTGAAATACTAGATAAGCCAAGTAAGCCCCTAAGGTATTGGTCCACAAATCATCTAGCTCAAAGACACGATTGGCATCAAACAAAAGATCTAAGAGAACTTGGCTAGATTCAATCCACAAGCTCATGGCAAAGCCAAAGAACAAGACTCGTTTGCGACTCCTCAACCAGGGCCATATCCAGAGAAGTTGAAAGACCAGCGGGCTTAACAAAAAGACATTGGCTACGTTTTGGAGAATGACCTTGATCAGTTGGATGACACTGGTGATCTGGCCAAAATTCATCAACGAATTAAATGGAACCAGTAGGACGACGATGCGGCCGAAATGTTGAATCCCCGGTGTTTCCATACCTGGCTCTGGATGTTGAGGCAAAAAGCACATCAGGCACAAGAGGATAAAATAGAAGAAGCTGCCACTCTGTAACAGCCTTCTTCCTCTCTTTGTTAGTTCCGTATGATCGATCAGCCCTCGTTTAAGGTTGTGCATGTTCAACAATCGCTTTCTCCCGATCCCGTTTCATCGTATTTGAACGCAATTGGCCACAGGCAGCATCAATATCTGTACCATGCTCTTGACGCACCACGCAGTTGACTCCGTTTTTCTTCAAGGTATCATAGAAGGCCATGACCCGATCTTTGGGACTACGGCTATATTGGTCGTGTTCACTAACGGGATTGTATGGAATCAAGTTGACGTAAGACAATTTCTTAATGTTCTTGAGCAATTCTGCCAACTCTAAGGCTTGCTCAACCCCATCATTGACTTCATTCAACATGATGTACTCAAAGGTCACCCGACGGTTGGTCGTTTCAATATAGTATTCAATCGCCGCAAACAATTTTTCAATCGGAAAAGCCCGGTTGATCTTCATGATGCTAGAGCGCAAGTCGTTGTTTGGAGCATGTAGAGACACTGCCAAATTGACCTGCACACCTTCATTTGCAAAGTCGCGAATTTTATGGGCCAAACCAGAAGTTGATACGGTAATATGACGAGCCCCAATCGCTAGACCTTTATCATCGTTGACGGTCCGGATAAATTTCAAGACGTTGTTATAGTTGTCAAATGGTTCACCGATCCCCATGACAACGATATGGCTGACCCGCTCATCTTGACCCCGTTCGTCAAAGTATTTTTGGACCAACATGATTTGAGACACGATTTCCCCATTGTTCAAATCGCGTTGTTTTTTGATCAAACCTGAAGCACAGAAGGTACAACCGATATTGCATCCGACCTGAGTCGTTACACAGACAGATAAACCATAGTGCTGACGCATCAAGACGGTTTCAATCAACATGCCATCTGGCAATTCAAAAAGATACTTGACCGTTCCATCTGCTGACTCTTGCACGATCCGTTGCTTGAGTGGGTTGACAACGAATTGATCATTTAACTTCGCAATTAAGTCCTTAGAAAGGTTGGTCATTTCTTCGAAAGACTGGACACGTTTACGATAGAGCCATTCCCAGATTTGTGCTGCACGGAATTTCTTTTCGCCATTTTCTTCCGCCCAATCAATCATATCTTGGCGTGTTAAACTATAAATGGATGGTTTCATTCTCTTTTACTCCTCTTTTTGTCGAATCACAAAATGACGTTTGTTGTCCGCCTTCGTTGCCTTTTTAGTCTCAGCTGACGATCTTGTTTTTTTCGAGTTTTTCGCCGGCTGTCCCTTTTCACGTTCTCGTTTTTGGAAACGATCTTTTTGTTTGCGATTGCGCGAACGCTTTTTAGGTTCTTTTGTTTCTGATTGAGCTTTTTTGACCGGTGACTTCTTATCAAACGAAGCACGGTGAGGCTCCTTATTTTCAAGGACAAAATAAGCACACCCATAGCTACAATATTCCAATAGATAATCGTCTAGTCGACTCAACTTATCCATCGTTGCTACATCGCGCTCTTCCTTATAGAAGCCACGCAAACGTAATTGCTCGTTGCTCCAATCACCTACAATGTAATCAAACTTGGTTAAAATCTCAGAAAATCGCTGACCAAAAACGGTCGCATCAAATGCTTCCTTCTCATTTTTTAACAACTCAAAGGAGAGGTTTTCTGAAAGGATCTGGTCTCCTACCTGACGAAACACAGGTCCAGGAAATTTATTGTAATTATATAATTCAGGGTCAATCTCTTTTCGCATAGTGTTCCTTCATCAAAATCTATTTACTGTAACACTTTATTCTATCATAAATTTGATGACTTGCGTCAGATTTGACTAGAAAAGAGTTGAAATTCCTTTGACAGCAAAAAGAGACAAAGAAGGTAATCTTTGTCTCTATGAAGATTCATCGCCAGATGAAAGGGGCAAATAAAGTGTGATTTTCGTATAGCTATTAGCTTTAGAATCAATCTCCATATGATAGGCTTCTCCGAATTGGAGACGCAATCGTTGGTCCACATTTTTCAAGCCAACACCTCCTAAACGGAGAAGGGTTTGCTCTGTTGATTCTGATCGATCAAAACCTTTTCCATTGTCAAAAATAGATACGCAGGCGGAGTCTCCACTGACTTCAGTCGTCACTCGAATGAGACCTGGCCGATCGATCTCTTTAATGCCATGGTAAATCGCATTTTCCACTAAGGGTTGAAGTACTAATTTTGGGAGCTGATAATCGCCCAACCGTTCATCTTCTAGAATTTCATAGTTGAGCTTTTCACCATAACGTTGTTTTTGAATAAAAAGATACTGGCGTACATGGTCGATTTCATCTCTCAGTAAGATTTGCTCCTGGCCTTGGTTGAGAGCCAGTCGAAAATAGCGAGCCAGTGACTTGGTGATGTCGACCACGCGCCGACTATCATTAAACTCCGCCATCCAGACAATCGTATCCAACGTATTGTAGAGGAAATGCGGATTAATCTGAGCCGAAAGCGCCCGCAACTCGTAACGCCGTGCGTTCTGCTCCTCCTCCTTTACCTGTTGCATGAGGTTATCGATTTGATCCAACATGGCATTAAAAGCTTGAGCGAGGTCGACCAATTCTGGAGATCCTTTGGCTGCAGCCCTCACGTGAGCATCACCTGATCCAATCCTCAAAATGATGGTCTGAAGGTCTCGTAAGGGTTTGATCCACAAACGCAGAACAAAGCCGATCCCTATTAAACACATGATCAAGGCCAGAAATCCTAGACCAATGAAAGAGTATAGGAGTTGCGACTGAAGCATCTGAAGTCCTTCAAGTGAAGCTACTCCAATCAAGGTCCAATCACTATCTGGAATCGGAACCTGATAGATAAAATTCTGTCCTCCTTTAGCATAGCCATCTGTCACAGCAATATAGGGCTGCATGGCCTGCATTTCTTGGCTGGAGGAATAGACCGCCTTTTTAGGATGGTAGACAAACTCATGCTTTTGATTAATGATAAAACTAAAGCCTTGTTTCCCTAGTTGAAGGTGATCCAAGTAAGCCTGAAGGCTATCGTAGCCAATATCCAAACGTACTACTCCGAGATTTTGACCAGTCTGATCGACTACTTCTTGGGTAATAGAAACCACCCATTTTTCTTTTTCCGAGGTCAAGGATTCCTTTCGAGCTGGCGTCAAAACTGGCATGGCTCTTTCCTTAATCGCCTCTTGATACCAGCTTTCATTCATCATGTCTGATGAAGTCTGCATGCTGATTTTGGAATCTGTCGCTACCAGACGTCCATCCTTGGTCACCAAGACCGCAGAGACCAAGTCCGGATCCGTTTCAATCATCGTTCGCATCAAGTGCTGAACCGTTTCTTGATCCGCACTCCTATCTTGGGCAAATTGTTGTACAGCCTGTTCCTTGCTAAGCACCGTTGTGGTCTGCTTTAACTTTTTTAGATAAGACGTAATAAACTGACTGCTTTGATCGATACTATTTCTTGTCGTCCGCTCTGTTAGCTGGCGGATCGTCCCTGAACTCGTTTGATAGTAAAGGCTACCGATGAGACCAAAAAGTAAGAGAATGAAGAGAAAAAAATAGAGGACCAGCTGAATCAGCAAGGGATATCGTTTCATTCATGCTCTCCTTTTTTGTACTGCCTTGGCGTCACCCCAACAACCTGCTTAAAGCGTTGAGAAAAATAGTTCATATCTTCAAAACCAACCTGATCTGCAATCTCATAAATCTTTAAATCTGTCGTGAGAAGCAAGAGTTGAGCC
The DNA here is from genome assembly GCA_963543165.1 of uncultured Streptococcus sp. Classification (GTDB taxonomy): domain Bacteria; phylum Bacillota; class Bacilli; order Lactobacillales; family Streptococcaceae; genus Streptococcus. The sequence goes on from CAUUAM010000033.1 coordinate 13,188, forward strand.
TTCTTCATTCGCTCTTGGATGAGGTATTCTTGAAAAGGAAGTCCCAATTTTTTCTTGATCAATACACTTAGATAAGAGGCACTGAAACCAAGCTGATAGGCCAAATCCTTCAGGGTTAACTGCGAATCTGCTAAACGAGTATGAATGGCTTCTTCCAACTCTGTCGAATAACCATGGCTGACCAAATCTTCGACTTGCGCTTTCTTTCGCTCTTTGTCTAGCTTTCCTTTCACCTTGGCTAACATCTCTTCAATATCATCTTTTGAAAAAGGCTTCAGCAAATAATCATCCGCACCTAACTTGATGGCTTTTCTCGCAAACTCAAAGTCATCATAACCTGTTAAAAAAATGATATGACAAGACGGAAACTTCTCTTTAACGAGATGGGCCAGATCCAAGCCATTCATTTGTGGCATGTTGATATCGGTTAGAAGGATATCGGCTGGTTGCTCTTGAAACTTCTCCCAAGCCTCACGCCCATTTTCTGCCTGGTTAATGACAGTCATTCCAAACTGTTCATAGTCGACTAAGGAAGTCAGACCCTGCCGAATCAACTCTTCATCTTCCACAATCATGATCGCGTACATGTCTTTCACCTACTTGTTCTTGCTATACTTATTATAGCAAATTATAGACTGAATTGTCTCAGACATAGTCCAATAAATAACCGTACCCTTTTTCTTTCATTTCTGCTTTGGGTATGAAGGTAATAGACAAACTATTGATGCAATAGCGAAGGCCTCCTTTTTCCTTGGGTCCATCTGTAAAAACATGTCCCAGATGGGAATTTCCCACACGGCTCCGAACTTCTGTCCGAGTCATATTGAAACTCTTATCCTCCTTATAGATCGCCACATCAGGACTAATTGGCCGACTAAAACTTGGCCAACCACATCCAGAATCAAATTTGTCCTTAGAGGAGAAGAGGGGCTCACCGGTCACGACATCTACATAAATACCGGCATCAAACTGATCCCAGTAACGATTGGAGAAGGCCCGTTCGGTATCATTTTTTTGTGTCACCGCATACTCTTCTGGGCTCAATTTCTTTTTGATCTCCTCATCACTCGGTTTAGAGTAGCGACTAGCATCAATCACTGGATAAGCAGCTTCATTGACATTGATATGGCAATACCCATTCGGATGTTTTTTTAAGTAATCCTGATGATACTCTTCTGCTTTGACGAAGTTAGCAAGTGGTTCTTTTTCAACCGCCAAAGGTTTGTCGTATTTCTTTGATACTTCTTCAAAGACTTGGTTAATGGTTGGAAGGTCTTCTTGAGAGACATAATAGACACCTGTTCGGTATTGGCTGCCTTGATCGTTTCCTTGACGATTCTTCGAAGTCGGGTCGATAATCCGGAAATAGTGCAGGAGCAATTCTTTTAGAGATACCTGCTTGACATTGTAGGTGATATGAACTGTTTCGGCATGACCTGTTTGAGGGACTAATTCATACTTGGTCGTTTCTCCCTTCCCATTGGCGTATCCTGATACAGCATCGATCACACCTGGAACACGGGAGAAATACTCTTCCACACCCCAGAAGCAACCACCAGCTAGATAGATTTCTCGTTGGT
>CAUUAM010000034.1:0-14327 GCA_963543165.1 uncultured Streptococcus sp.
AGCCTAAGATGGCCTTTACCATCATGGAGCGCGTGCGGAAAGGGATGTGGCTCAAAATCTCAGAAGAAGAGCGCAATGGCTATATCCAAGCCATGAAGGAAAACAATGTTCCTGAGTGGTACATCGAGTCCTGTGGGAAGATCAAGTACATGTTCCCCAAAGCTCATGCGGCGGCCTATGTTATGATGGCCCTTCGTGTGGCCTACTTTAAGGTGCACCATCCTCTCTATTATTACTGTGCCTACTTCTCGATTCGGGCCAAAGCCTTTGATATTAAAACCATGGGGGCTGGCCTTGAGGCCGTGAAAGCTCGGATGAAAGAAATTGCTGAGAAACGCAAGAACAACGAAGCTTCCAATGTGGAGATCGACCTCTACACTACTCTTGAGATTGTCAATGAGATGTGGGAGCGGGGCTTCAAGTTTGGCAAGCTAGACCTCTATCGCAGTCAGGCAACAGAATTCTTGATCGATGGGGACACTCTGATTCCGCCATTTGTCGCCATGGATGGATTGGGAGAAAACGTCGCCAAGCAGATCGTGCGGGCGCGTGAAGAAGGAGAATTCCTCTCTAAGACCGAGCTCAGGAAGCGAGGCGGAGTTTCGTCCACCCTGGTTGAAAAGATGGATGAGATGGGTATTCTTGGCAATATGCCAGAGGATAATCAGTTGAGTTTGTTTGATGATTTGTTCTAATTTAAAGTCAACTTGTTCAAATAAGCCGACTAAGTTTCATCTAATTAAGACTTAACAGTAAAACCAGTAGAGATGATTTTTTATGATTTTCATTTCTACTGGTTTTTAGATATGATAGAGTATAAGTAAGTTTTTATCCAAAGACTAAAACTTTAGGAAGTTATATATTGAAATTATCAAAAATGATTGCTATAAATTACTAATAATGATACTCTCAAACAAGAGTAAGCTTAACGGAAGTAGTGTTTGCTATACCTTAATAACTTTTCGATATGGAATGGAGATAAGTATGATTTTAGGTGAAACTTATAGGAAAATAAGAGAAGAAAAGGGGATTTCTATTTCTTCATTAGCAGGTGCTGAAATTTCAAAATCTCAAATATCTAGATTTGAATTAGGAGAGACAGAGATTTCTGTCTTTAAGTTATTGTATCTTCTTGAAAGAATAGGAGTAACACTAGAAGAATTTCTGCTTATCTGTAATCATTATCAACCTTCGGATTTTAGTACCTTAATAGCTTCTGTTAAACAGGCTGCATATAATGAAGATGCTCAAGCATTACTAGATATGGTAGAGAAAGAAATAGAACTTTTTCATGGGACAAATTCTCATTACCATAAATTAAATGCTATTTTCATTGAAAGTATTGTTTCGGGAATGGATAAGAATCATCAATTGAGTCGTCAAGACGCCTCTTATCTTACAAACTATTTATTTTCTGTTGAAAACTGGGGTTATTACGAAACGCTCATCCTTGGAAATTGCTGTCGTGTTCTATCTCCAGATTTATTATTTAGATATGCCAAAGAGGCGCTCAACAAAGGGAAGTTGTATAGTTCTATACCTAGAAATAGACAATCTCTCATTCAACTACTTCTCAATTCTTTGATTATAATGATTGAGAACGACTTATATGAGGAATCTTTATTTTTAAAACAGGCTACGAAGAATATATTAGCGGATTCCACAGATTTTTTTGAACAAACTATTTTGCTGTATTTAGATGGATATTTGGAACTGAAATTCTATCATAATCAAAAATCACTTGTAAAAATCGAAGAAGCTTTAAAAATTTTCGAACTCTTCAATAAAACAATCTACAAAAATTACAAAGAATACTTTGAGAAACACATCATTCATTTAGTAGACTAGGCCATTTATCTATAAGGTAATAACGTGATCAAACTCTTCCAATATTTTTGGATTTTGATCATGAGTAATGACAATAACAATTGCATCTTCAATGGATAGAATGTAGTCCATCATTGCTTTGGCTTTTATTGGATCAAGGTTGCTTGTAGGTTCGTCAAATATATATACAGAATATGGTTTGACTAAAAACCTAGCTAAATCAATTCGTTGCTTTTCTCCTTCTGAAATACTTTGGCCTGATTGAGATAGACTCTTATTAAGGAAGTCTTCATTAAATCCTAAGGCTTTTCTTAATTTTTCAGTTAAATAAAGATTTCTGGATAGTTTGATATTCTCTAGGATATTTCCTTCAATCAGAAAATCATTTTTTTGCACAAATGCAATATCTTTATATAACTCCTCTGAGGGAATATCAATATTCTGTTTTCCGTTGATTTTTATTTCCCCATCATAAAGATTTTTGGAATAATAGTTTAGTATTAATTTTACTAAAGTTGTTTTCCCAGCTCCTGAAGCACCTATAATTGCATAGCGCTTGCCTTTTTTAAATTCATAGGAAAAATGATCAAATAATATTTTATTTTCAATTTCATAATGTAATTGGCTAATAGAAATGGTCGAAATGTTATCACAATCAATTGTACTTGTTTTATGGAAAGTTCCATGATTTGTCTCATATAGATTTTCTTGGATATTATCAATAATGGACTTGCTACTGCTGATTAAATTTTTATTGTAAAGAATAGATTGTAATGGAGCAAAAACACCGTTTAATAATTGAATACTTGCTACGAGTAATCCAATAGTCAGTAAGTTATTTCTTACAAAAAAGATACCAGCGACCATACAGGATAATTGAGAGCCAAAACTTAGTAAAATTCCAGTAGTTGAAGCTAAGTCTTTTAAGAATTGATATGTTTTTCTGGACTCTTCAAATTCTAAACTGATTCCCTGAATTTTTTCTTGGGTCCAACTTTGAATATTTAATAACTTAATTTGTTCAAAACCATTAATAAAGTTTGTCATTTTTGACAAATAGTGATTATTTTGTAGAGAATAATTATTAGTTGATTTAGTCATTAACTTTCCAGGAATTTGTGATAGAAAAATCGTTATACTCGACAATAAAAGAAAGACTAATGCTAATCGCCATTCTATATAAATAATAGCAACCACACTCATGATAAGGCTCCCTAAATTTGCAATTAGAGAGATTTTAGGGATTAATAAATTTTCTTGAATAAGGTCACTGTTTTTGGTGATATTATTTAAGAAATCTGAATGGTTACGGTTGTCAATTTGGTTAAATTCACGCGATAAATAATGTAATAAGAGACGCCTTTTTAGATCTAAAATAACTTTTTTTACATATTGGTTTTTAAGATAGGAATAGGAACAAGAAATCAAGAACCACAGTAAAATCGAACCTACAGAAATAGTGATATGAAAGAGTAATCCACTATTTGAATTAGATATACTATCAAGTATTCTTCCTAATTGCAGAGAGAAGAACGTCATTAAAAGAGCACTTGTCAGACTTAATAAAATGAGCAAGAAATATAGTAATTTATATTGTTTCGTAATCTGGTTCATATTTTTCACCTCTTAATCTATGATAGCAACATTATATTCTAAAACTAAAACTCAGGCTGAGATCTCCCATATTTGGGACATTAATTTTATTTCTTTACTATATTTTTGCTTATAGATATCTGTTGTATATCCAATGGATTTACAACAGCCTTCTTTTTTGTTACTATAATAGATAGAAAGAAGGTGAGAATATGTCAAAGACGAGCATGAGTATCCGTTTGGATAGTGAGGTTAAGGAACAAGCCCAACTGGTGTTTAATCATTTAGGGATGGATATGACAACAGCTATCAACATTTTCCTTCGTCAGGCTATTCAATATCAGGGCTTACCTTTTGATGTTCGATTAGACGATAATGGGAAGTTGCTCCAAGTAGTAACGGATGTAGAGCAGAATCGGAATATGAGTCAACCATTTGAATCAGTCTCAGACTTGATGGAGGACCTGCGTGCTTAAGATTCGTTAGTGGCAGACAATGTGTTGCTCCTTTCTACCGCTCTGTTCTCAGCAGCAATATGTTCAGCCTTGAAAGTTTGAATGGCAGCCTCTATTTTCCTTAGGAAAGTAGAGGTTTTTAAGTCTTTTTAGGCCTGATAGGTGTTTTCTTTAGATCCGGATTGTGTTACAATTTTTAGTGACAAGTGTTTGTAAAAAGGAAACAGAAAAACAATGGATTTTCTTCCAAAAAGATAAAACAGAGGAGAAGCGCGTGGCAAGATATTTAGTAGGGCCTTACAACAATAGTTGGAACTTTATGGATGCACTTGAAAAAGCGCAGGATGGAGATACCATCGAGTTTGAAAATGGCTATGTATTTCAATGGCCAACAAATAAAGTGATCGAGATCGACAAGAGCCTTCATTTTGTGGGGCATGTGGTCCCAAATCCAAATGGCAATGGGCGCATGTTTAACAACACCATTGAGGCTTCCTTCCGATTTGTAGAAGGCGTTCAGGTAACTTTTGAGGATCTGTGGTTTAAAGTTGGTGGAAATTATACTGCCTTGCTCTTATGGAATGAGTCAGATGTTACTTGTAAACAGGTCTATTTTGAAGTAACCACTCCAACAAATAATGAATTTTTTATCTATATGGATACGCATTCGAAAATGACACTGGAAGGAGTCGGAATGAAGGTTCCTGAAAAACACCAAAGTGCCATCGGAATGTCTGCTTCGGAATTGTCCATTCGGAATTCAACGATTTTTTCTAAGATAGATCTATCAGAAGGCTCCAAGTTAACCTTGGAAAATGTCCATATTGAAAAATTTGGGAATAATACGATCCATGCCAAGGACTCAGAAGTGATCGCAAAAAATTCAACGATTACAGGTGGGGATCTGGAAAAGGACTTTCCACCAGTTTGGTTGAGGAATGTCATCTGGGAATCTGAAAACTGTAAAATAGAGTTGCCTACGGGAACTGGAATCTGTCTTGACAACAATGTTCAATTCAATTCGGATTCGGATCGTATGACCTCCATCAATTCATACAATAGTATGATCCGAGCTCACCAAGCGACATTTTCAGAATATTTGTGTGTCTATGAAGCATCCTTTGCTTCTTTGACTGGAGAAACAAGCTTCTTGAATGAGAATTCTAAAACCATATCATTTGGAGTTTTTGATGCTAGTGTGCTGATGGCTGAGTATATGGTGTTTCAGAATATTGCGGATCCCAATATCCGACTTCAAAGTGTGGCCTTTGTGAAGGTAGGCACTATGACCTATCGACAGGGCGATGCGCGTGATCTGACCAAGGAAATCGAAGATGGTTGTGACTATCTTGTCGGTAGAGAAGTGGCTAAGGGCAATGCGCAAGTGGCTTATACGGGACCAGTATCGGATGCAACGGTGGCTCCAATCCCTACAAGTGGGGCTGAGCCAGACAAGAAACACGATGCTCTGCAAGAACTCAATAGCCTGATCGGTCTTGAAAAAGTCAAACATGAGATCAAGAAAATGATCAACATGGTGGAATTTAACAAGAAACGAATCGCGAGTGGCAAGGCGCCTGAAAAACAAACCCTCCACGCGGCCTTTATGGGAAACCCTGGTACAGGGAAAACGACGGTGGCCCGTCTCTTGGGACAAGTGCTTTTTGATGCAGGTGTCCTCTCAGGGGAGGAATTCCGTTTTGTGGAAGCAACGGAGTCCGATCTGATCTCTTCGAATATTGGAGGAACAGCTGAACAGACCCAGGCCTTGCTTGAAAAAGCGCGAGGAGGCATCCTCTTTATTGATGAAGCCTATAGCTTGGATAAAAAGGACAGCGGTGCAGATTTTGGGATCGAGGCGATCAATACCATCCTCAAATTTATGGAGGACAATCGCGATGACATCATGATCATCTTTGCCGGCTATACCAAGGAAATGGAAGAGTTCTTAAAGACCAATCCAGGCCTTCGTTCTCGGGTGCCAAATAATTTCATCTTTGAAGATTTCACAGGCGATGAGATTGTCCAACTAGGGGAAATGATTCTAAGCAAAGGAGACTACAAGCTCGAAGACCGAGACTACTATGCGCGTCATGTCAAACGGGCCTATGATGGCTCGCTCGATAAGAGCAATGGCCGCTGGATCCGTAACCTGGATGAGCAATTGACCAAGACCATGGCAGATCGGGTAGTGGCCCAAGGTTCTGACGATATTGAGACTATTTTGAACAGCGATATCGATGCCGTCCTGAACCAAGGCAAGTACCAGGCAGGAGCCGACAAGGAAGAAGATGGAATGGCCGCCCTTAACCGTTTGGTTGGAATAGCCAAGGTGAAAGTGCAAGTGGAACAGTTCGTAGCCATGGCTGAGTTCAACCAAAAACGGGCTGAACAAGGCGGTATTGTCGAAGATACGACCTTGCACTCCCTCTTTCTTGGAAATCCTGGTACAGGGAAGACTACTGTTGCCCGCATTTTAGGCAATATCCTCTTCCAAAAAGGGGTGATCAATCAGAAGAAATTCATCGAAGTATCGCGGAGCAATCTGGTTGGAGGCTACCAAGGGCAAACAGCCTTGAAGACGCGCGAAGTCCTAGAAAGTGCGCTAGGTGGTGTCCTCTTTATCGATGAGGCCTATACACTCTTTACCGGTTCAAATGATGATTTTGGGAAGGAAGCTTTGGATGAAATCCTCAAATTTATGGAGGACCACCGCCGTGATATCGTGATTATCTTTGCCGGCTATACCAGAGAGATGCATGACTTCCTGCAGGTCAATTCAGGTCTGCAAAGCCGGATCCCGACTACCTTTGACTTTGAAGACTACAGCCCAGATGAGATCGTCGAGATCGGTCTGTTGGGATTGCGCAAGCAAGGCTACCAAGTCAATGAAGCTCTTTATGGAGAGATCGTCAGAGGAAATTATATGCGGGCCAATGACCATAGTAATGGTCGCTGGGTTCGTAATCTCAATGAAAAACTCTTGCGCCAAGTATCGACTCGGGTAACCCGTGAAGGCAGTACGGATTACAATTCGATTTTGGATCAAGATTTGGAAGCTATGAGAGGGAATGGCAATTCCCAACATCCTCATGCAGTAGATGATCAAGGCTATGTTCTTCCTTAAGCTAGAAGGAAGAAAAAGGATTCTGCAGGAGCGGAATCCTTTTTGCATGGACTTATGGTATACTAGGAAGAGATCATTCACTTATGAAGGAGAAAAAAATGGTTTTACCAAATTTTAAAGAAAACCTCGAAAAATACGCCAAATTGTTGGTGGCGAATGGCATCAACGTGCAACCTGGCCATACCTTGGCTTTGAACATCGATGTGGAACAAAGAGAATTGGCCCACTTGATTGTGAAGGAAGCCTATGCCTTAGGGGCACACGAAGTGATTGTCCAATGGGCAGACGACTTCACCACTCGGGAAAAATTCCTCCATGCCCCGATGGATCGCTTGGACAATGTACCAGACTACAAGATTGCAGAGATGAATTACCTCTTGGAACACAAAGCTAGTCGCTTGGGTGTGCGCTCGTCTGACCCAGGTGCCTTAAATGGCGTTGATGCAGAGAAGCTTTCGGCCTCTGCTAAGGCTTTGGGCATGGCCATGAAACCCATGCGCATCGCCACTCAGTCTAACAAGGTCAGCTGGACAGTGGCTGCAGCAGCAGGGCTAGAATGGGCGAAGAAGGTCTTCCCAAATGCGGCGAGCGACGAAGAAGCAGTGGATCTCCTCTGGGATCAAATCTTCAAGACTTGCCGTGTCTACGAAGAAGATCCGGTTAAGGCTTGGAAAGAGCATGCGGCTATTTTGAAGAGCAAGGCAGACACACTTAATAAAGAGCAATTCTCAGCCCTTCATTACACAGCACCTGGAACAGATTTGACCCTTGGTTTACCGAAAAACCACGTCTGGGAATCAGCTGGAGCTGTCAATGCCCAGGGCGAAGGTTTCTTGCCAAATATGCCAACAGAAGAGGTCTTCACAGCTCCTGACTTCCGTCGCGCAGAAGGTTATGTCACTTCTACAAAACCGCTTAGCTACAATGGGAATATCATCGAAGGGATCAAAGTGACCTTTGAAAATGGAGAAATTGTAGATATCACAGCTGAAAAAGGCGATCAAGTCATGAAAGATTTGGTCTTCAAAAACAAGGGAGCGCGTGCCTTGGGTGAATGTGCCTTGGTACCAGATCCAAGCCCAATTTCCCAATCAGGGATTACCTTCTTTAATACTCTCTTTGATGAAAATGCCTCTAACCACTTGGCCATCGGGGCAGCCTATGCAACTAGTGTAGAAGGTGGCGCAGAGTTTACAGAAGAAGAACTCGAAGCAGCTGGGCTCAACCGCTCAGACGTCCACGTCGACTTTATGATCGGCTCAAGCCAAATGGATATCGACGGCATCCGAGAAGACGGCACCCGCGTCCCAGTCTTCCGTAACGGAGATTGGGCAATTTAAGGAGAAACTATGATTGGAAGTATGTTTGTCGGTCTTTTGATCGGACTTCTAGCTGGAGCTATCACCAATCGTGGCGAACGCATGGGATGTTTTGGGAAAATGTTCCTGGGCTGGATTGGTGCCTTTTTAGGACAATTACTCTTTGGTGCTTGGGGACCAAGCCTAAACGGTACAGCCATTATCCCATCGATTCTTGGTGCCATGATTTTATTAGCCATCTTCTGGGAAAGAGGAAGCTAGGTTTAACTTGCTAAAACAGATAGAGTGGTTGGAAATCTTCCAACCTCTTTTTTAGTCAAAACTTGATCATCAAAGTAAAATCAGGTATCATGGAAGGTATGTTCTGTTATGAATAAATAAGATAATTATGGCTGTGGTAGACTGGTGAAAAGTTAGTTTAGTTTCTCCGTCATAGAATGAAACAGTATAGAAAGTAAGAGACATCTATGTTTAAACCCGCAAAAATCGAACGGTTGCCGAAAATGAACTTCCGCTATCATTTATTAAAAGTCGATGGGGCGTGGTATTTGATGGAGGAAGATTGGCCGATTATCATCACATATTTTCTTCCGTGGTTTGTTTATTTTATCCCTCATAAGGCCTATCAGCTAACAGAGGATGAAGTAGAAGTCCTAGCTCCAGAAGTATTTGGTAGAGACAAGAAGCATCAGAGTTTAGTGAACAATAAAATTGGGAAGACCTCGCTTGGTCTAGGTATGACCTCAATACTATTAGCAAAGGCGTTTCCAATAGAAAAATACCTCAATTTTACCTCTCACTTGCTTAATCTATCCTTGATGATGTTGATTTTAATTTTTGTAGTGTGATTTCGTATCTGGATGGGCAGAGGGGAACAGATGCAGGAAATAGTGGCAGATAAAACACCTCGAAAAGTGTATTGTTTTCCAAATGAGATAAAGAAAATACTATTGATTCTAACTTTAACATTATTTGCTTTAGTAGTATCAATTGCAATATGCTACGTGATTCTTTTAAACCTTAGTCCTAATTTTATTTTTCATATAGTTTTATTAAGTATTTCATTTCTATTTTTATCAGCTGGGAATTTAGTTTTTTATTCCCCAATCATCTCTTTCAAAGCCAAAGTCAAGTAAATCCAGTCGAGTGACACCCAGAAGTAGGAGTAACATCAATCTGCTTTTTGCCTTAAAAGAATGTTTTAGACAAGAAAAATACCTAACCGAGAGCTTTCTCAGTTAGGTATTTCTTGTTATTTACGCCCTTTATATTTTAGTCTAAAATCAAGAGGCCTTCTTTGATTTCAAATGGGTTGTTTGGGTTGATGCGATCATAGAACATGATGCCGTTGGTGTGGTCGATTTCGTGTTGGACGACGATAGAGTTGTAGCCCTTGAGTTTGATGCGTTTCTTTTCACCATCTTTTGTGAAATACTCCACAGTCACGCGGGCATGGCGGACTACATAGCCTGGGACGTTGCGGTCTACGGAGAGACAGCCTTCCCCGTCTCCAAGAGCCGCATCTTGAACAGAATGGGCGACAACCTTTGGATTGTACATGACTTCTTGAAGGCTATAGGCTTCTTTTGGTGGATTGCCATCAGCATCTTCTGGATTGGGCACCAAAACAGCGATAATGCGTTTCGAGATGTCCAGCTGAGGTGCAGCGAGTCCCACTCCTCCACGGAGGCCAAGTTTTTCAGCCATAACAGGGTCTTGAGAATGATGCAGGAATTGCATCATTTTTTCACCTAAGATAATTTCCTGATCAGACAAAGGGAAGGTCACATCTTCAGCAACAGCTCGAAGTGTTGGATTTCCTTCTCGGATGATGTCGTCCATATCAATCAAATGGGATGCTCTTGTAACTTTTTCAATTGCTTTCATTGTCTTACTCTCACTTTCTTTCTACCTTCCATGATAACACAAAAGAACTTGAAATTAAAGTTTTCTGTCAGTTGTTTCCGTGTGTTTGATGGACAAGTCGCCCATTCTTTTTCGGTCTAAAATCGTATAGACCCGTCCCTCTCTTTGGATCAAGCCCTCGTCAATCATCTGCTTGATGACGCGGCTAAGGTGGCGGTAGCTGATCCCAAAATGCAGGGCTAGTTGATTCATCTTGGGCTTGATGGTGCCCTGTTCATCGCAATGCTCAAGGAAATGAGTCGCCACGCGCTCCTTGACCGAATAATGAAAGTTGGCAGGAGCCAAATAGTTGATCTGGTGCAATTTTTCAGCCAAAGTCTTGGCCGTAGAGCGCAAAAAGGTCGGGTCCAGCAGGAGGCGGTCCTTGAAATGCCGAGCAGAGAGCTGAACGACTAGTGAGTCTTGGTCTGCAATGACCGATGTGATACAGACCCGATCGAGCAGGAGTTCAATCTCTCCTAACAGTCCAGGTTTTTCTTGGATTTCAAGGATGGTGTCGCTACCATTTTCAAGACTGTGGACGATTTTGAGCCGGCCTTTGAGAAAATAAGGAATGACATCTTGGTCAGAACCCTGGCGGCAGATATACTCTCCAGCCTGATAGAGAACGAGGTCCAGCTGACTAAGACAGTCACCTGGAAAGATCTGATCCAATTGGTAGTCAGTGATGATCTCCATGAGTTTCGTAGATGGGGAAATTTTTTTCATCTCAATCTCCTAAAATAGGACAAATGTCCTATTTTTCTCTTTCTAAATTGATTATACTAGGATTCTATTGAAAATACTAGTTTGAATCTTTTCTAAAAAAATTAGTAAAGTCAAATGTTACCAGTAAAGTGTAGGAAATAAAAAAATGAAAAAAACAATGGAAAGAATCAGTCTCTTGAGCTTGTCGCTCATGCTGATCTCATCATTTTCAATTACAGCCGGATTGCCAGCTATGAAGGCCTATTTTAGCCAATTCGGATATTCAGCAGGCCAGGTGGAACTCTTGGTTTCCCTGCCGGCCTTTGCGGTTGTGGCCATGCTCTTTTTAAATAGCCTGATTGAGCGGTGGATGAGTGAGCGCCAGATGATTGTCGCAGGGCTTTTGCTCTTTTCAACTAGCGGCCTTGTGCCTTTGGTCGTGCAGGACTACCCTCTCATCTTTCTGAGTCGTTTTCTCTTTGGTTTGGGGACAGGAATGATCAATGCCAAGGCTATTTCGATTATCAGTGAACGCTACTCAGGCAATGACAAGACTCGGATGCTGGGCTATCGGGGGTCTGCTGAAGTGGTGGGCTCTGCCATTTTGACTTTTATGGTGGGACAACTCTTACCCCTAGGCTGGCCAGCGATCTTTGCCGTATATGGAGGTGGTTACTTGATTTTACTCCTCTATATCCTTTTTGTCCCCTATCCTAAGGGGAAAAAACAGGCTAGCTTGAAGGAGAAAAAGAAAGGTTCCGCACGCCTTCGCTCCCCTCAATGGCGTTTTAGTCTGATGCTAGCCGTGATTGCTGGCATCATCATTTGTTTCAATTCCATCATTAGTTTGCGCGTGCCGGATATCATTGTTGACGCTCGTATGGGAACGGCGACAACAGCTGGAACAGTCCTAAGTCTGATGCAATTGACAGGGATTGTAGCGGGAGTGGGATTTGCTAGTTTGACACATGTTTTCAAAAATAACTTGCTCATGATTATGTGCTTTGGTTTCGGTCTAGCGTTAGCCTTGATTGGCTTGTCTGGACAGCTGTGGAGCCTGGTTCTAGGAACCCTCTTGGCAGGATTTACCTACAGTACGGGAGTAACCAGTATCTTCTATCACTTATCTGAAAAAATTCCAACTAATCTCCTGAATCTTGCGACCTCGCTTGTCTTGATCGGCTGCAATCTTGGATCAGCCGTCTCTTCTTTCTTCATCCAGTTGGTGACGCCACTAGCTCCTTCCAATCATCTGCTCTTTGTCTTGATTGGTGCTTTGATGCTCCTAACAGGAGTCTTCGCCTCACAATTACTAGCACGAACGAAATGATTGAAAAATCATTTCGTTTTTTTAATTCAATCTATTGCGTCCTGTCACTAGCTCGTGTTATTATAGGAGGAGTGTGAAAAAGATTAGTTTAAAGGATAATATAATGAAAAAAATCATGGAGAAAGTGAGTATTCTCGCGCTTTCATTCATTTTGACGACCTCATTTTCGATTTCGAGTGCGCAGTCGGCCATGTTTGCCTATTACAAGGGAATTCCTCACAGCATGATTGAGCTCTTGGTCTCGCTTCCTTCGGCAGGGATCATGGTTTCACTCATCTTCAATAAGTGGATTGGGCGCCTATTTTCAGAGCGTCAAATGATTGTGATCGGTCTGGTTGCTTACGCCCTGTGTGGCTTTATTCCCTTGATCAGTCCAGCCTATCCAGTTGTCTTTATATCTCGGATTATTTTTGGGATGGCGGTCGGTTTGCTCAATGTATCTGCCATCGCTATTATTAGTGAGCGTTACAAGGGGAAAGAACGTGTCCAAACCCTTGGGATTCGTGGTTCCGCAGAGGTTGTTGGGACAGCTGTTTTGACTTTTGGAGTGAGTCTCTTGATTCGCTTTGGCTGGCAGGCAGCCTTTCTCGTCTACGGTATCAGTATTCCAATCTTACTTTTGTATCTCTTATTTGTGCCTTATAGTTCGAAAACAGTTGGTGTAGAGGAGAAACATCGGAATGATCAGATGACAGCTATTCAATGGCGGACGGCACTAGGCTTAGCTGTTGTTGCGGCATCGATCGTCTTATCTAATGTTATGATCACTGTTCGGATTCCAAGTGTGGTGGAGCAAGTTGGGCATGGCACTGCCCAAACTGCAGGGCTTATTTTAGCAGCTATGCAATTTGTCGGGATCCTTGCAGGATTAGCCTTCTCACCATTGACCCAGCTCTTCCGCGATCGCTTGTTGCTCGTTTCGGGAGTGGCCTATGGCTTGACCCAACTGTTGATCGGGCTTTCTACCAATCTCTGGATGCTTGCCATTGTGACCGTTCTTGCAGGCTTCGCCTACAGTGTAGCCTTGACAACGGTTTACAATGTCTTATCAGATAAGATGCCAGCAGGGGTCTTGAGCCAGGCAACGTCCATGGCGGTTTTGGGATGTAGTACAGGTTCGATCGCAACGACCTTTGTCCTTAGTCTATTAGGGACTATCTCATCTGCTCCAGCCTTCATTTTTGGATTTTCTGGTATCCTCATGATCCTGATTTCCTTTTTTTGCCTTTGGATTGTGCGAAAGAGCGGGAAGTAATCATGCGGCTAGATAAATTTTTAGTGGATTGTGGCGTGGGGAGTAGGACCGAGGTCAAGCAGCTTCTCAAGCAAAAGAAAATCACAGTGAATGGGAAAAAAGAGACAGCAGGGAAGCGACAGATTGTTCCAGACAAGGATCAGGTGACCTTTATGGGGGAAAATCTGGTCCATGAAACCTTTGTGTATTATCTGCTTAATAAACCAGCTGGAGTCATCTCAGCGACTGAGGATGACCATCACCAAACCGTCTTGGATCTATTGGATGAGACAGCCCGTCATAAGGAAGTCTTTCCTGTCGGGCGCCTGGACATCGATACCCATGGCTTGCTGCTTTTGACCAATAATGGGAAGTTAGCTCATGCTATGCTTTCACCGAAGAAGCATGTGTCGAAGGTCTACCGTGCCCAGGTGGCTGGGATCATGGATGAGGCAGACGTGGCCCGTTTTGAAGCAGGCATTGCCATCAAAGACTTCACGACTTTGCCTGCGAGATTACAGATCTTAGAGGTGGATGAGGCAAGCGCCAGTTCCTATGTCGAAATTGAAATTGCAGAAGGAAAATTCCATCAGGTGAAGCGTATGGTCGCTGCCTGTGGTAAGGAAGTGGTTGATCTCGAGCGAATTTCCATGGGGCCTCTGAGCCTGGATCCAACTCTTGAATTGGGGGAGTGGCGGAGACTCAAGCCTTCTGAACTAGCCTCTTTAGAGGTGTTTGGAGTTCCTTTATAAGCAAAAAGCCAAGAGGCTGGGACAAAAGTCCTAGCCTCTCAATTGTCTTTGGATTGTCGAGCAAGACGCAGTGGTTG
>CAUUAM010000035.1:0-14241 GCA_963543165.1 uncultured Streptococcus sp.
ATCTAGAAAGTCTTCTTTTTTTGTCTTCTTTTTCGAATAGTATAAGTGAGAGGAGGAACTATGGTTCAAGAAATTGCAAAAAAATTGATCCACATGGGGAAAAAGGAAGAGGCCCAGGATCTTTACTTCATTCCTCGGAAGGAGGAGTACCAAGTTTTTATGAGGGTGGGAGACGAGAGGCGCTTTGTGCAGTCCTTCCCTTTTGAGGACATGACGGCTATTATCAGCCACTTTAAGTTCGTGGCAGGGATGAATGTGGGAGAAAAAAGGCGCAGCCAGCTAGGGTCGTGTGATTACCCATTAGAGGATGGAGTGGTATCGATCCGCTTGTCGACGGTGGGGGATTATCGTGGCTATGAAAGCTTGGTTATTCGGCTCTTGCATGATGAGGAACGTGAATTGCGGTTTTGGTTTGACCAGTTGCCGGACTTGCAGAAGAAATTGGCTGGTCGTGGGCTTTATCTTTTTGCGGGTCCCGTTGGTTCGGGAAAGACTACTCTCATGCATGCTTTAGCGCAAGAGCGCTTTGCGGACCAGCAAGTCATGTCCATTGAAGATCCTGTCGAGATCAAGCAAGAGAATATGCTTCAGCTTCAGCTGAATGACCAGATCGGCATGACCTATGACAACCTGATCAAACTCTCCTTACGTCATCGGCCGGATCTTCTCATTATTGGGGAGATCCGAGATAAGGAAACGGCTCGTGCAGTTGTACGAGCTAGTTTGACAGGGGTCACCGTCTTCTCTACGATTCATGCCAAGAGCGTTCGAGGTGTTTATGAGAGGCTCTTAGAACTTGGAGTGAGTGAGGAAGAGCTCAAGATTGTTTTACAAGGTATTTGCTACCAACGATTAATTGCAGGAGGAGGTGTGGTCGATTTTGCGACGGAAAACTACCAAGAGCACTCAGCCAGCCGCTGGAACCAACAAATGGATCTCTTGGCTCAATCGGGATATATCCAGCTGGCTCAGGCCCAAGCCGAAAAAATTATCTACCGCTAAACAAAAGCAAATCATCGAATTGTTTTTGAATCTTTATTCGAGTGGTTTTCATCTGTCTGAGATCGTCGAATTTCTGGATCGCTCTCATCTAGTGGAGAGTCGTTTGGTTTCCCAGATGCGAGAGGACCTTTCTCGGGGGGGGAGTTTTTCAGAGATGATGGCGGGGATCGGTTTTTCAGATGCAGTGACGACACAGCTGTCTCTCGCTGAGCTCCATGGCAATCTTATATTGAGCTTGGAGAAAATCAGTGCTTACCTAGAAAACATGCGCAAGGTCAAGAAAAAGCTGATTGAGGTGAGCACTTATCCTCTTATCTTGCTTGGATTTTTAGTTCTGATTATGTTTGGCTTGCGCAATTATTTGCTTCCTCAAATGGATGCTCAAAATATTGGGACGCAATTGATCAGTTCCTTCCCCCAACTCTTTTTGGTCTTAGGAGCGGGACTGGTGACCTTCTTCTTACTCGGCTTTTTCTATTATCGAAAGTCAGGCAAGATCAAGGTTTTTAGAAGCTTGTCTCATCTGCCTTTCGGGAAAGGCATGATTCAAGCTTATTTGACAGCCTATTATGCCAGAGAATGGGGCAATCTGATTGGGCAAGGATTGGAGTTGTCTCAGATTTTTTCCATGATGCAGGAGCAAAAATCCCAGCTTTTTCAAGAAATTGGAAGGGACTTAGCTCTTTCTTTAGACCGTGGCCAGTCCTTTTCAGAGACGGTCAGGGGGTATCCTTTTTTCAAAAAAGAATTGCCCCTTATGATTGAATACGGTGAAGTCAAATCAAAGCTCGGAAGTGAGCTAGAGATCTACGCTGAAAAAACATGGGAAGATTTCTTTCGTCGGGTTCACAAGGCCATGAATGTAATACAACCCTTGGTGTTTGTCTTTGTGGCTCTTGTGATTGTCTTACTTTACGCAGCTATGTTGCTGCCGATTTATCAAAATATGGAGGTTCATTTATGAAAAAATTAAAAACATATAAGGTAAAAGCTTTTACGCTTATTGAAATGTTGGTGGTCTTATTGATCATCAGTGTACTCTTATTGCTCTTTGTGCCGAATTTGACCAAGCAAAAAGACTCTGTGAAAGAGACAGGCAATGCAGCCGTTGTCAAGGTGGTCGAAAGCCAGGCTGAATTGTATGAGCTCAATCATACCAATGACCAAGCAACTCTAGCCAAGCTGATTGCTGATGGAAATATTACCAACAAACAAGCAGAATCCTACCGTGCCTATTATGCGAAAAATAGTGGAGAAACTCGTGCGGTTGCAGATTAAGGCCTTCACCTTGGTGGAGACCCTTCTGACCTTGATGATCGTCAGCTTTATCTATTTGGGCTTATCGGGATCGATCAAGACGAGTTTTCAGCAGGTGGAGGAAAAAGTATTTTTTGCAGAGTTTGAACACCTCTATCAAGAAAGCCAGAAGATAGCGCTGGCAAGGCAGACGGAATTGGATATTGAAGTGACTGCAAGAAAGATTCAAACGCCTTACCAGACGGTGGAGATTCCTGATTCTGTCATTTTGCAAGATCCTAAAACTATTCGCTTGGACCAAGCAGGTGGCAATTCATCCCTGGCTAATGTTCACTTTCAGACACAGAGAGGAGTGGTGACCTATCAGCTTTCGCTTGGAAATGGAAAAATTAAAAAGAGCATCCGTTCCCGCTAGTATTCTCATAGAATCCCTAGTAGCTTTGAGTTTATTTGCCATGATTACGACCCTATTATTAGGGGAGATCCGGCGTTCGCGCAAGGAGCGACTAGCGGATTTCAAAGAGGTAGAGGTCTTATCTGTCGCTCAAATGGCGCTTCAGACAGGGCAAAATCATCTTGAGGCCAATGGTATTCAGGTTCAAGTCGAAAAAGATGCCGATCAACTCACGGTCTATCATCAAGGAAAGGTGGTGCTGCATGTGGAATAAAGGAAAGGTCCAGGCCTTTACCCTGCTCGAAGCCTTGGTCGCTCTCTTAGTGCTTAGTGGGGGAGTGTTGGTCTTTCAAGGCTTGACCAAGCTTCTGCATGCTGAATTGGACTACCAGGCGCATCAAAAGCAGGAAGAATGGATACTTTTTCAGCAACAATTGCAGGTGGAATTGGACCGGAGTCATTTTGAAAAAGTGGAGAACAACCATATCTACTTGATTCAGGATCAAAAACCAATTGCTATTGGCCAATCTAAAGGAGATGATATCCGAAAAACAGATGATAAGGGCAGGGGCTATCAGCCTATGATTTCAGGTGTTCGCTCTAGCCAAATTTGGCAGGAGGGAGATTTGCTTCATCTGCGGTTGGATTTTGAAGAAGGTCTAGAAAGGGAGTATGTCTACCATGTGGTACCAGCGATACAAAATGAAAAAAGTTAAGGCTGGTGTCTTGCTCTACGCTCTTTTGATGGCAGCGATTTTCAGTCTCTTGCTTCAGTTTTATCTCCACCGTCAGGTCGCGGAAAAACGGATCTTAAAGACGAGTCAAGATCGACTTCGGGCCTATGCTTTGGTACAATTGGCTCTTGAAAAAGGAAAGGGTGATGAGAAGGCATCAGAGATTCACTTAAAGTCTGGAGTTGTTCAGCTACAGCAGGATCCTGGTTTTCTTCATGCCCAGGCTAAGATGGATGGAGAAAGCTATGAGTTTGTTCTTCCTGTAAGGGAAGAAACAGAAAGTAGAAAGAGCAAAAAAGAAAAGAAGAAGACACAGAAAGATAAAGAGCAGATAGAGAGCAAAAAGCCTTCTGAAGAGACGCTAAAAGAGACGAAGGAGCCATCAGAAAATAGCGAAAAAGACTAATTTTTGGTATGATAGGGTGCGGAGGAAATCATGAATTTCGAAAAAATTGAACAAGCCTATACCTATCTATTGGAAAATACTCAGAGTATTCAAAATGAACTGTCAACCAACTTTTATGATGCCTTGATTGAACAAAATGCCATGTATTTGGAGGGCAAGACAGATCTAGAAATTGTCAAAAACAATAGCCAAAAATTAAAAGAACTAGGTTTAAGTAAGGAAGAATGGCGCAGAGCCTACCAGTTCCTTTTTATGAAAGCTGCTCAAACAGAGCCTTTGCAAGCAAATCACCAGTTCACCCCAGATGCGATTGGTTTTATCATTACATTTTTGATCGATCAGTTGGCCAAAAGCGACCAACTGGATGTCTTAGAAGTGGGAAGTGGGACCGGAAATCTCGCTGAGACCATTGTCAACAATAGCCGTCTCAAGATCGATTATTTAGGATTGGAAGTGGATGATCTCTTGATTGACCTATCTGCTAGTATCGCAGATGTGATGGAGTCTAGCGTTGTCTTTGCACAAGGAGACGCGGTTCGTCCACAAGTTTTGAAAGAAAGTGACTTGATCATCAGCGATCTTCCAATTGGTTATTATCCAGATGATGCGATTGCACAGCGCTATCAGGTAGCGAGCTCCGAAGGGCATACTTATGCCCATCACCTTATGATGGAACAGGCACTGAAATACCTGAAACCTCAAGGAGTGGCTATCTTTTTAGCTCCCAACAACCTCTTGACGAGTCCTCAGAGTGATCTTTTAAAAGCTTGGTTGAAAGACAAGGCTCAAATCCTGGCCATGCTGACCTTGCCAGAAACTCTCTTTTCAAATCCAGCCTATGCTAAGACGCTTTTCGTCCTACGAAAACAAGAAGAAGAGTCTGTTCAGCCCTTTGTCTATCCTTTTACCGATCTCCAGGATCAAGACCAAGTGGTTCACTTCATGGAAAGTTTCCAAAACTGGTTAAAGGATAGTGAAATTTTATCAAAGATCTGATATAATAGAAAAAGTGAAAACGCTTAATGAGGTGAATATATGTCGAAAACAATTTCTATTAATGCAGGAAGCTCTAGTTTGAAATGGCAATTGTACCAAATGCCAGAGGAAACTGTTCTTGCAAAAGGGTTGATTGAACGGATCGGTTTGAAAGATTCTATTTCAACTGTTAAATTTGAAGGACGTTCAGAAAAACAAGTATTAGATATCCAGGACCATACACAAGCTGTAAAAATTTTGTTGGATGATTTGATTCGCTTTGATATTATCAAATCCTACGATGAGATTACAGGCGTGGGTCACCGCGTAGTTGCTGGTGGAGAATACTTCAAGGATTCTGCCTTGGTAGATGACGAAGTCCTTCGAAAAGTAGAGGAATTGTCTTTGTTAGCACCTCTTCATAATCCTGCAAATGCAGCAGGGATTCGGGCTTTTAGAGAGATTTGTCCAGATATTACCAGTGTTGTAGTATTTGATACTTCTTTCCATACAACCATGCCAGAAAAAGCTTATCGATACCCTCTTCCAACCAAATATTACACAGAAAATAAGGTCCGCAAGTATGGAGCTCATGGAACCAGTCACCAGTATGTAGCTGGTGAAGCTGCTAAACTTCTTGGAAAACCTTTAGAAGAATTGAAATTGATCACCTGCCATGTCGGAAATGGGGTATCTGTTACAGCGGTTGATAAGGGAATTTCTGTCGACACATCGATGGGCTTCACGCCTCTAGGTGGCGTCATGATGGGAACGCGGACAGGGGATCTCGATCCAGCGATTATTCCTTACTTGATGGAACATACAGAGGATTTCAATAAACCTGAAGACATCAGCCGCATCTTCAATCGTGAATCAGGTCTTCTGGGTGTTTCTGAATCTTCTAGCGACATGCGGGATATTCATACAGCGATGCACAATGGAGACGAAAAAGCCAAATTGGCTTACGATATCTTTGTCGATCGTTTGCAAAAATACATTGGTCAATACTTAGCTGTCTTGAATGGTGCAGATGCCATCATTTTTACAGCAGGGATCGGTGAAAATGCAGTAAACGTTCGTTCTTCTATTATCAATGGGATCAGCTGGTTTGGATGCAAGGTCGACCCTGAAAAGAACGTCTTTGGAGTTGTCGGAGATATTTCCACAGACGATTCCCGTATCAAAGTCTTAGTCATTCCAACGGATGAAGAGTTGGTCATTGCGCGTGATGTTGAACGGTTTAAAAATAAGTAGACTGAAATAAAGTGAGAAGGCTAGAGGCGAAAGCCCCAGTCTTCTTATTTTATACAAGAAAGAGGTTGTCCATTGAAAAAAATACAGTCTTTTGTTCGAGAGCACCCATTATGTAAGAATGTTCTCTGGCTCCTGCTTTTTGTGCCCTTATTCTTTCTCTCCCAATTTCCCCTCATCACCATGGTTTATTCCCTTCAAGAAGGAGTGAATGCGGAGTCGGTTACTGTTTTTACAGCCTTAGCTACAGTGGTGGTGCTCTTTGCTTTTTATAGAATCATCAAGATGAGCCCTCTGGAGAACTTAGCTGTTCGGGTGATTACCTGGCCGGCTCTGGGGAGAAATTTTCTTTTTCTTCTCTTATTGATGGCTAATAACCTGCTCGCCTATCCCTTGTTGAAACAAGAGGCAGGTGGTACGACGGCAAATCAAGCAGCGCTAAATGAACTACAATCTCATGCTCCTTTTCTTGCTATGGGAATGGTCGTGATCCTTGTCGCTCCGATTCTAGAAGAGCTGCTCTGTCGGGCCATCATCCCTCGTTTGATCTTTCGAGGAGCAGAACCGATCGGTTACCTAGCTGGTGCTCTCTTTTTTACTTACTTACATGGACCGAGTACCCTAGGGGAATGGGTAGCTTACGGAGGCATGTCCTTGATCTTAACTTGGGTGGCTTATCGCTACCAGCGGATCGAGTATAGCATCTGTCTCCATATGACCTTGAATGCGCTAGCTTATTATTATCCAGCTGTATTCCTCCTTTGTTTATTACCGGTATCGAGAGTTTTCTTCCATGATAAATTATGATAAAATGGTAGGTACCAATGAGTTTTGATGCAGAATCTTCGTACAGAAGGTCAGAAAAAATAAGCAATCCGTATGGAGAATGAACTCAGAGGTTTAGAACATTTGTTCTAGCCTCTTTTGTTCGCAATCATGCTGTAGGAAGGGAATCAAAGGAGGACAAAAATGATTGATAATAAATGGCTGAGTGGCCAAGGGACCCTTCTTTGTGGGATCTTAAATGTCACTCCGGATTCATTTTCTGACGGCGGCAAGTATACAAGTGTGGATGCAGCCTTGCAACAGGCGAGAAAGCTGATCCAAGAAGGGGCTCAGATCCTGGATATCGGAGGGGAATCAACCAGACCAGGTAGTCATTATGTGGAGATCCAAGAAGAGATTGACCGTGTGGTTCCGGTGATTGAAGCCATTCGGAAAGAAAGTGATATCTTGATCTCGGTGGATACCTGGAAGTCTCAAGTGGCGGCGGCAGCGCTGGAAGCTGGAGCCGATATTGTCAATGATATTACTGGTTTTCTTGGAGATTCTAAGATGGCTACTGTGGTTGCAGAGCATGAAGCCAGCGCAGTTCTCATGTTTAATCCAGTGATGGCAAGACCGCATCATCCAAGTTCCACTATTTTTCCAACTTTTGGTTTCGAACCAGCTTTTACGGAAGTAGAGCTTCAACAGATGGCTCAAGAACCGATTCAAGACGTGATGTGGACCTTCTTTGACCACTCGCTTGCGGTCGCAAAAGAAGCCGGTGTCCAGATGGATCGTATTATGCTGGATCCTGGGATCGGATTTGGATTGACCAAGCGCGAGAACTTGCTCTTGTTGCAAGAGCTTGAAACCATCCACCAAAAAGGTTATCCGATCTTTCTAGGTGTCTCCCGCAAACGTTTTGTGGTCAATATTATTGAAGAAGCCGGATTTGAGACAGATCCTGCAACAGAGACTGGTTTTTGGAATCGGGACCTGGCTTCGAGCCATTTGACGAGTATTGCAGCCAGTCAAGGAGTCGAAGTGGTGCGGGTGCATGATATTCCCCTACACAAGATGGCAGCCAGTCTGGGCCAAGCCATTTTCCAAGCCCAAGAGGCAGCAGATACCAATTTAAAACAATACAAGTAAATGAAGAAGAAAGAACATCAGTTGGATCTTAGTTGGCTAGAAGCCTATCGTTCGCAGGATCCACATTTTGGCTTGGAGCGCATGGAAGCTCTCTTGGCTTTGAGAGGAAATCCTCACCTAGACTGTCGGGTCATTCATATTGCGGGGACCAATGGCAAAGGCTCTACCATTGCTACCTTATCCCAACTTTTGAGGCAGGCAGGTTTACGCGTTGGAGTCTTTACCTCTCCTTATCTGATCCATTACAATGACCAGATCACTATTAATGGCGAAGCCATTTCAGATCAAGACCTACAAACCTATCTGGATAGCTACCAACAGCTCTTGGAAGCTGAAGAATCAAGAGGCATCTTTCAAGGTTTGACGGAATTTGAAGTGATGACGGCGATCGCCTATGATTATTTTGCTCATGAGGAGCTGGATTATGTGATTATGGAAGTCGGTATGGGGGGGCGACTAGACAGTACCAACGTCTGCCAGCCTGTCCTGACTGCGATCACATCGATCGGCTTGGACCATGTTGCCCTTCTGGGGCCGGATCTGGCTTCCATTGCTCGTGAAAAGGCAGGTATCATTAAGCCAGGAATTCCTCTGGTTCTAGGGAAATTAGAAGCAGAAGCTAGCCAAGTCATTGAAGGCATTGCGATTCAAGAGCAAGCACCGATAACAGCCTATGACAGAGATTACCAAGTTGAGCTAGAAGCCTCTCATCTATCAGGCCAATCCTTTTCTTATCACAGTTCCAAAAGAGCAAAAGCCTCTTATCGAGTAGCGCTCTTGGGACATCACCAGGCTGGAAATGCAGCTCTTGCTATGAGCATCTGCGATGTGCTCTTTGATAGGGAAGGGCGTGAACTCTTGTCAAAAGAGTTGGTAGATAAGGCCTTGCGTCAGGTTGTCTGGCCTGGTCGGATGGAAGTGACCTCTCAAAAACCCATGATCTTGCTGGACGGGGCCCATAATCCCCATGCCGTTGCGCCTTTGATCGTAAGTCTTCGAGAACTGTTCCCAAGTCAAAAAAAGACCATCCTTTTTACTTGCATCCGCACCAAAGCCTTAGAAGAGATGTTGCTTCAATGGCAGGATCTTGAAAATAGTCGCTTGATCCTCACGACTTTTGAAGATCCAAGAGCTTATTCTCAGGAAGAGATGGCAACTGTTGCTAGAAAGCACCAGCTGAAAAATGTAAACTGGCAAGAGTTTCTACAAAACTGGCAAGTTGAAGACGATGAGCTCCTCATTGTAACAGGATCGCTCTATTTCCTTAGCCAGGTACGACCTTATTTATTAAAAACAGAAAAATCCAACTAGGAGATGATATGGATACAAAGAAAATTGAAGAAGCAGTGAAAATGATCATCGAGGCAGTCGGTGAAGATGAGAACCGTGAGGGCCTTCAAGAAACGCCGGCCCGCATCGCCAAGATGTACCAAGAGATCTTTGCAGGCTTGGGACAAACAGCAGAAGAGCACCTGTCTAAATCATTTGAAATCATTGATAACAATATGGTGGTTGAGAAGGATATTTTCTTCCATTCCATGTGTGAGCATCACTTTTTGCCGTTTTATGGAAAAGTGCACATTGCCTACATTCCAAATGGCCGTGTTGCTGGGCTTTCAAAACTGGCCCGTACGGTTGAAGTCTATGCTAAAAAACCACAGATTCAGGAACGATTGACGGTAGAAATCGCAGATGCCTTGATGGAATATCTTGGAGCGCAAGGGGCCCTTGTCTGGGTGGAAGCAGAGCATATGTGTATGAACATGCGTGGTGTCCGTAAACCTGGGACCGCTACAGTGACAACTGCTGCGCGTGGACTGCTTGCGACAGATAAAGATTTGAAAAATGAAGCCTATAAACTCATGGGCCACTAATGGCTAGCTATAAGAGGTGAAGAGAGTGGATCAATTACGGATCAAAGATTTGGAAATTTATGCCTATCATGGTGTTTTTTCCGCTGAAAAGGAATTGGGGCAACGCTTTGTCCTAGACCTATGGGTGGATTATGAGATGACCCGTGCAGCCCGCACAGGAGATTTGGATGCTTCGATCCATTACGGGATCTTGGCGGAACAGTTGACCGAGTGGATGCAGGCAGAAAAGATCGATCTGATTGAAACGGTTGCCTTTCAATTGGTGCAAAAGATTTTCGAAAGCTATGCCTTTGTAGAAAAAGTTCGTCTGGAGTTGAAAAAACCTTGGGCTCCTGTTCCCTTGCCACTCGAGACTTGTTCGGTGACAATCGAACGAGAGAAAAAACGAGCCTTTATTGGCCTTGGTACCAATATGGGAGATAAACAACTGCAGCTAGAGACGGCGCTAGAAAAAATCAAGGATCGAGGCATTCACCTTCTTCAAACGTCCACAAGGATTGAAACGGAACCTTGGGGAGGAGTGGAGCAAGACGCCTTTTTGAATCAGGTGGCAGAGGTTGAAACCTGGATGACACCAGAGGATTTACTAGAGACCTTACTTGCCATCGAGCAGGAAATGGGGCGTGTCCGTGAGGTCAAGTGGGGACCGCGTGTGATTGATTTAGATCTGCTTTATATGGAGGACACGATTTGTTACAGTCCTAGCTTGATCTTGCCGCACCCTTATGTGGCAGAACGAGCCTTTGTATTAGAATCTTTAAATGAAATTGCTCCTCATTTTGTGGACCCTGTTCAAAGAAAGTCCATTCGCCAATTATGGGATGCCGTCAAATAATCTCTCTTCTTTGCTTCATAAAAAAACAATCCCTGCTCGAGGGATTGTTCAAATTGAAGACAAAGACTTCTTAAAAAACTTTCCTTAGGTGAGTACGGACGTCTGCGAACTTCTACGAAGTTCCAAGACTAATGATTGAGCCTGAGGTCTCAATCATTCCGAGTGCCTGAAACTGAGTCGTTTCAGGCACTTTTCTCACGGCGGAAAGTTTCAGAATATGACTGAATAACTATAACGAGTATAATTTTTAAAGAATTGATTAGATTTTATTAAAGATTCGTCTATCTACACTCTCAACAATCCCTTGAGCTGGGGATTGTTTTTGTTTGTCTTGCTTTATTTACGATACAAGCGATCGTACTGGTAGACAGGGTCCATGGTGACGTTGATACCGAGCTTGCGAAGGACATTCTTGTCTTCGTCTGTCAGCATCACAGTTGAATGGGCTTCGCTGCCTTTCAACTTGCCTAATTCTTGCATAGCAAGCTTAGCGTCTTCGTTGCTCATAGCCGTAATGGCAAGGGCAATGAGGATCTCGTTCGAGTGAAGACGAGGGTTACGGCTACCCAAATGATTGATCTTCAGGCCTTGGATCGGTTGCACGTATTCTGGCTCAATCAATTTGGTTTCTTTGTCAATATGCGCTAATTTCTTAATGGCATTGATTAAGAGGGCTGCGGTTGGGCCAAAGAGATCAGACGTTTTCCCCGTTACCATTTCTCCGTTTGGCAATTCAAGGGCCAAGGCTGGCTCCCCTGTTGCTTCCTCTTTTTGGCGGGCAAGGACGGTTACTTTCCGATCATTTGGTGTAATCCCCAAATCATTCATCAAGAGTTCAATCTTCTTCACAGCTCCTTCGCCGACACGCTCTGCCTTGACATCCAAGATGGTTTGGTAATAGCGACGGATGATTTCTTGTTGAGAGGCTTCGATCGCAGCTTCATTGTCCACAATGGCAAAACCGACCATGTTGACGCCCATATCTGTAGGAGAAGCGTAAGGAGAGGTTCCCAAGATCCGTTCCAACATCCGCTTCAAGACAGGGAAGATTTCGATATCGCGGTTGTAGTTGACCGTTGTTTCCCCGTAGGTTTGGAGGTGGAAAGGATCGATCATATTAACATCGTCTAGATCGGCAGTCGCTGCTTCATAAGCCAAGTTGACTGGGTGGTGCAAAGGAAGATTCCAAACTGGGAAGGTTTCAAACTTAGCATAACCAGATTTGATTCCATTTAATTGGTCATGGTACATATTGGACATACAAGTTGCCAGTTTACCAGAACCAGGTCCAGGAGCTGTCACAACGACCAAATTGCGGCTAGTCTTGATGTAGTCATTTTTCCCCATCCCCTCAGGAGAGATGATATGGTCCATATCGGTCGGATAGCCCTTGATCGGATAGTGGAGATAAGAGGCGATCCCGCTCTTATCCAGTTGCTTGCGAAAGGCGTCTGCTGCAGCTTGTCCAGCATATTGGGTGATCACGACAGAGCCCACAAAGATCCCTAATTCATTGAATTTGTCGATCAAACGTAGCACTTCTTGGTCATAAGAAATTCCTAGATCCCCCCGAGCTTTTGAATGTTCAATGTTGTTAGCGTTAATAGCAATGACAATCTCCACTTGGTCGCGCAATTCTTGGAGCAACTTGATTTTATTGTCCGGTTCGTATCCAGGGAGGACGCGAGCAGCGTGGAAGTCTTCTAACATCTTGCCACCAAATTCAAGGTAGAGCTTGCCATCGAATTGATTGATCCGCTCAATAATGTGGTCACGTTGTAAGTTCAAATACTTTTCAGAACTAAAAGCTTGTTTTTTCATGTAAAACTCCTGTATATAAGGGAAGCGTCTGCCACACGAATCCAAGGATGAGTGTTCAGTCCCTACCATTTCATTCTTTCATATTATATCAGAAAATAGATGGAAGATAAAATATTCTAAGATACTTTCCTTAGATGAGGTTAGACATCATAGAATTTGATTGTTCCGGCATATTTTTTACATGAAATGACCTAAGTGATGCTAAACAAATAAAATAAGGTAGTCTATTAAGGTCATTGCAGTGTGCACTTAAACTTTCCGCTGTGAGAAAAGTGCTAGAAACAATGGTGTTTCTAGCACTCGGGAGTTTTGGAACCTTAGGTCCAAAACTAAGTTATGGAACTTCGGAGAAGTTCGCTAACGTCCGTACTCACCTAAGGAAAGTTTTTAAGAGGATTTTATCCTCGATCTGAAAGCCCCTTACGGGGCTTCAGATCGGATTTGCTTAATACTGTTTGATCAGATCAACTGTAGAGCGATCCAATTTCTTAACCAATGCTTGCAAGAAGGCTTGCGCTTGTAAGAAATCATCCATGGCATAGAGGGTTTGATGAGAATGAATGTAACGGGCGCAGACACCGATGGTTGTCGATGGGACTCCACCGTTCTTCAAGTGTGCTGCACCTGCATCAGTACCACCTTTACCACAGTAATATTGGAATTTAATGCCTGCTTCTTCAGCAGTTGTGAGCAAGAAGTCTTTCATATTTGGTAGCATGATGTGACCTGGATCGTAGAAGCGAAGCAAGGTTCCTTCACCAATCGCGCCCTGATCCCCAAAGACATCAGCTGCTGGCGAACAGTCTACAGCAAGGAAGATCTCAGGATCAAACTTAGTCGTTGAGGTATGGGCGCCACGAAGTCCTACTTCCTCTTGAACATTGGCCCCTACATAGAGTTCGTTGTTTAGGTTTTGCCCAGAAAGGCTCTTAGCCAGTTCGCTGACCATCAAGACGCCATAGCGGTTATCCCATGCCTTTGAGATGACGTTTTTACCATTTGCAGTGAGAATCGCAGAACTGTCTGGTACCAAGGTGTCCCCAGGACGAACCCCATAGCTTTCAGCTTCAGCTTTAGAGGCAAATCCTGCATCAAAGACAATGTCGCTAATGGCAGGCATTGTAGGACCACCTGTTCCACGTGTCAAATGTGGCGGAACAGATCCAGAAATAGCAGGATACTCACGTCCATCTCGCGTAAAGAGTTTGAAGCGTTGGCTGCTGACGACCATCGGATTCCAACCTCCGATTGGGACAACACGGAAAGTCCCGTCAGCTTTGATTTCGCTGATCATAAATCCAACTTCATCCATGTGGGCAGCTACTAAGATACGAGGAGCATCGGCTGCTTTTGAGTGTTTGACCCCGAAGATCCCACCGAGACCATCTGTCACGATTTCGTCTACATGAGGAGTTAATTGTTGTCGCAAATAATCCCGTACAGGAGCTTCATGACCTGAGATGGCAGGGATTTCAGTTACTTCTTTGATTTTCGAAAATAAATCAGTCATAGGATACCTTCTTTCTGATGCTATTTTATCACTTTTTTTACGAGGATGGTAGCGTTATTATAGAAATGCGGCTCAAAAAAGTGAAGGAGGAGATCCAGCCTAGACCATTGTCCCTCTGCTTATTTTGTGTTACAATAGGCACTATGAAAGCTAAAAAAATTATTTTGTCTAGTCTGGCTCTAGCAAGTGCAGGAGCCCTTGCGGCCGGTGTTTATAAAATTGCCAAAGATCAAAAGCGTCTCCGTACCCAAGAAGAGTTGGT
>CAUUAM010000036.1:0-14102 GCA_963543165.1 uncultured Streptococcus sp.
CTTTCGCCAAGATCGCTTCGATAGTGTGATCAATTTCACCGTCTTGTGGGACACGAGGTGAGTGGATATCGTAAACCCCAGGTCCAACTTCTGTTTGGAAGTTTTTCGCTTTGAGTTCGTCCAAGATTTCAAGGTTTGAACGGCTAGCCTCAAATGAGATAACGTCTGCATCCATGTTGTCGATAGCTGGGATGATATCTGTAAATTCTGAGTAACACATGTGAGTGTGGATTTGTGTGTCTGGTGCTACTGTTGAGTGTACCAAACGGAAGGCTGGGATAGCCCAATCAAGGTAGTCTTCGTACCAGTCGCTACGACGGAGTGGCAATTTTTCACGAAGAGCAGCCTCGTCGATTTGGATGATTTTCACGCCTGCAGCTTCAAGGTCAAGCACTTCATCCTTGATTGCAAGAGCGATTTGAAGAGTAGAATCCTTGATAGAGATATCTTCACGTGGGAATGACCAGTTTAGGATGGTAACAGGTCCAGTCAACATACCTTTAACAGGTTTGTCAGTACGGCTTTGTGCGTAGCTAGACCATTTCACAGTAATTGGGTTGAGACGAGTGACATCACCCCAGATGATTGGTGGTTTCACCCCACGCATACCGTATGATTGTACCCAACCGTTTTTAGAGAAGAGGTAACCTGACAAGTTTTGACCGAAGTACTCAACCATATCGTTCCGTTCAAACTCACCGTGTACAAGCACGTCAAATCCAACTTCTTCTTGCCATTTGATCCATTCATCAATTGTTTCAGCAAGGAAGGCATCGTATTCTTCTTGTGTCAATTCACCCTTACGGAAGGCCAAACGTTTAGCACGTACTTCCTTGGTTTGAGGGAATGAACCAATGGTAGTTGTTGGAAGCGCTGGAAGTTTGAAGGCTTCTTTTTGGATTTCTTCGCGTTCTGCAAAAGCTGGCAAACGAGTGTAGTCTGCTTCTGTCAAGGCTGCGATACGAGCATGAAGTTCAGCATTTGCTCCGACACGTTCGGTTGCGAAGAGTTCTTTGTTGGCAGCAAGAGCTTGATCACCTTGACCATTGCGGATGGCATCCAAGTCACGTAATTCACCCAATTTTTCAACCGCAAAGGCGAAGTGGTCCAAAATAGCTGGTTCAAAATCTTCATTAGCCGTTGTAAATGGCACATGAAGAAGGGAGCAAGAAGTAGTCAAGACAACCTTTTCAGCTGGAACTTGATCCAAGATTTCTAAGCTCTTTTCATAGTTGTTGCGCCAGATGTTTTTCCCATTGACAATCCCTGCATAGAGAGTCTTATCAGCTGGGAAGCCACCTTTCACCAATTCAAGTGTTTTCTTCCCTTCAACAAAGTCAAGACCAATACCATCTACTGGCAAGTTCACAAGTTCATTGTAGACATCACGAACATCACCAAAGTAGGTTTGAATCAAGACTTCAAGGCCTTTCTTGTCCGCCAAGAGTTTGTTGTAGAGGTTCAAGAAGAGAGCTTTTTCTTCAGCTGACAAATCTTTGACAAGAGCTGGCTCATCGAGTTGGATACGAGTCGCACCAAGCTCTGCCAATTTTGCAAAGACTTCTTGGTAAGCAGCAGCTAGGCTGTCGACGAAGTCTGCCGCTTTCACACCATCTTCAAAGTCAGATAATTGAAGGAATGTGAATGGTCCAACGACTACTGGACGAGTGTTGATCCCCAATTCTTTAGCTTCTTGGTACTCATCAAAAATCTTGTGACCAGCCAATTTCACTTCTGTTGTTTTTTCAAATTTAGGAACGATGTAATGGTAGTTAGTGTTGAACCATTTTTTCATTGGAAGGGCACGCACATCCCCTTTTTCACCTTGGTAACCACGCGCCAAAGCAAAGTATTGTTCAAGATCTGTCAAATCCAAGTTTTGAACAGATGCAGGCACAACGTTGAAAAGGAAGGCTGCATCAAGGAAATTGTCGTAGTGTGAGAAGTCATTTGAAGGAATCTCTGAGATGCCTTGCTCTTTGACAATGTTCCAGTGTTTTGCACGCAAGTCTTTGGCGGCTGCCAAGAGCTCGTCTGCTGAGATTTCTTTTCTAAAGTATTTTTCAGTTGTAAATTTTAATTCACGGAATTCACCCAAACGTGGGAAACCGATAATTGTAGTTGACATGTTGTGTCCTCCAAAAATTCTAATTGACACTATCATATCAGAAGATAGCCATCTTGTATAATTGCTTTTACACGAATTTTGATATAGGTAAAAACTATAACACGGATTTAATAGGCCTTGGGACCCGCGATCAAAAGCAAAAACTAGGACTCCTTATAAATATTTCCTATAGCCCATGCATCACCGAACCATTTTTGAACGGATTCTGCTAGAAGAACAACCCCTAAAAAGCAAAACAGGCCTTCTCTATTGAGAAAGACCTGCTTTTATAAGGAAGTTCGTTCCTTCATTTTTTCATTTGCTTCATTAGGCTAATTTGACACAGAAGGCATCCCAAGGGGCTAACTTGCCCGATTCTAGGACTTGCTCTACCTTGGTATTGGCAATGAGAACCTCTTCAACTCCATTGACAAGCGGTATGTCTTGCTCTTGACTTGAGAGATTGACAACGACGAGGTAGGCTTGCTCTCTTTCTACCCGCTTGTAAGCAAAAACCTTGTCTACTGCGTCCACCAATTCATAATCAGCCGTCACAAGCCAAGAATGCTCTTTTCTCAAGGCCACCAGAGCTTGGTAGGTATAGAAAATGGAGTCTGGATCTGCTAGGGCAGCCTCCACATTGATCTCTTTGTAGTTTGGGTTGACCGCAAGCCATGGACGACCTGTCGTAAAGCCAGCTTCTGCTTCATCATTCCACTGCATCGGTGTCCGGGCATTGTCCCGACCAATATGGCGGATTTGATCCATGATCACTTCGAGAGGAACCCCTTTTTCTAAGGCTTCATGAGCATAGTTGATCGACTCAATATCTTCTACGTCCTCAAGGCTCTTAAATGGAAAATTGGTCATCCCGATTTCTTCCCCTTGATAGATATAAGGAGTTCCCTTCATCAAGTGAAGCAGAATCGCTAAAGCCTTGGCAGATTTGACACGGTAGTCGCCATCATCCCCCCAAGTTGACACAATCCGTGGCAAATCGTGGTTGTTCCAAAAGAGGGAATTCCAGCCTTCCTCTTCTCCTAATTCCGTCTGCCACTTGGTGAAAATTTCCTTCAATTTAGGCACATCCAATTCCTTAGCGTAGTGCCACTTTGGTTGACCCGGTTGGTATTGAAGGCCGATGTGTTCAAATTGGAAAACCATGGACAATTCCTGATTTTTTGGATTGGAGTATTGCTTGGCAATCTCTGGAGTTGCTCCCCAAGTTTCTCCCACTGTGAGCAGATCCTTATCGCCAAAGGTCGCTTGATTCATTTCCTTCAAGTAAGGATGGAGCATGGGACCATTGCTGATGATTTCCTGATCTGGGATCTTACCGATCATATCGATCACATCCATACGGAAACCACCAATTCCCTTGTCAATCCAGAAATTCATCATGTCATAGATCTGATGACGGAGTTCCTCATTTTCCCAGTTGAGATCTGGTTGCTTCTTACTAAAGTTATGCAGGTAGTATTGACCTGAAGCTTCATCAAACTCCCAAGCAGAGCCACTAAAAGCAGAAATAATACCATTAGGCTCATCGCGCCAAATATAGAAATCCCGCTTTGGACTTTCTGGATGTTCACGCGCCTCGATAAACCAAGCATGCTCATCAGAGGTATGGTTGACCACCAAGTCCATGATGATTTTGATCTTGCGTTTCTGACCTTCTGCGATCAATTCTTCCATATCTTCCATTGTCCCAAAGATGGAGGCAATATCCTCGTAATCTGAGATGTCATAGCCGTTATCATCCATGGGACTCTTGTAGACTGGCGAAAGCCAGATGGCTGTAATCCCTAGTTTTTCTAAGTAGTCGAGCTTGCTCGTGATCCCTTTGAGATCTCCAATGCCATCGCCATTACTATCCTTGAAACTTTTAGGATATACTTGGTAAATTACGGCATTATGCCACCATTTTTGTTCCATTATTTCTTCTCCTTTATGCTTGTGAAATCACTTTCATCTTACAAAAATAGGGATGAAATTGCAAGAATTTACAAGTCTTCATTCTCTTCACTGGAATAAATCACTTCAAAGAGACGTTGACGCAAACCTTCCTCTAAAGGCGTAATGATCTTCATCAACTGTTTCCAATCCTTGGCTGTTGAACAAGCCGCAAATAATTCATTCTTCCTATCGTAGGCCAGGTTGGCAGATTTCAAGAGCTCAAACATCCGATCTTCTTTGGCAATAGGACGCGATTGCAACTCACCCATCGCAATCTCCTGACTGTGATTGTCCACTAAGATAGGGGCTGTCTCAAAGGTATGGAGGAAGAACCGGTGCTGTCTCTTTTCAGGAAGCAGCGTTCGATCACCTGTTAAATCCAGCCTAATCTTTCTTTCATCCCAATTGACAGTTAGGCGGGTTTCAACCCGGTTATCTCCTTCTCCTTCAACGAGTACGAAGGAACGATTGTCACCTGGGAAAAGATGCCAGTCCAGCATTTCCGGAAGCTCTACCCCTGTCTGCGGTTGTGCATCCATAGGGATGATGGCTCCTGCACGCGCAAAGACCGGAATATCCTGGCTTGCTCTAAAGACTGTGAGCTTGCCTTTCCCTTCGTACTTCCAATCATGGAAGAAATCATACCAAACTCCGTCTGGGAACCAAACACTTACAGAAGCACTATGAAAGACAGGATCCAGAGCCTCTGTAATTGGGGCCACCATGAGTTCACTACCAAAGAAATATTGATTTTTAGCCTCATAAGCATCTTCTTCGTTTGGGTAATGGTAATAGAGGGGCTGAACCAAAGGCAGTCCTTCTTCATGCGTCGCCACATTCATGGTGTAAAGATAAGGCAGTAAGCTGTGACGCAGGCGCAAATACTGCTTCATCCAGCGACAGGTCTCAAGCGAGTAAAACCACGGTTCCTTGCTGTTAAAGGCATTACAAGAACTATGGAGACGATTGATCGGGCTAAAGACCCCAAATTGCAACCAGCGAAGAGCCAAGTCTTCATCATAGTAACCCCGCATATGGCCACCAATATCGTGACTCCACCACGTATAACCGATATTTGAAGCCGTGCTGGTAAAATAGGGTTGAAAGGCTAGGGATTCCCAAGTCACAATGGTATCCCCTGAAAAACCGATCGGATACCGGTGGCTGCCAGGACCCCCATAACGCGATAAGATGAGACCAGCTTGGCCTTTTCGGCAATTGTCTAGATAATGATAGTGATTTAACAACCAAAGGGGATCCATCTTGCCATGACTTCCCTGTTGCCAATCAATCCACCAAAAGTCCACTCCTTGATTTTCCAAGGGATGGTGGACATCTTCGAAATAAGCTTCGCGAAAGGCTGGACTGTAAAAGTCAAAGCTAGCCGCTTCTTCTTTTTCCGCATCTAATCCCAAGCGTTTTGCGACCATGGGGTAAGCATCTTCAAAGGCGCGAATGCCATCTGCTGGATGGACATTTAAGGTCACTTTTAAACCACGCTCATGCAGACCATGTAAGAAGGCAGCTGGATCAGGAATTAAGTCCCGGTTCCAACTATAGCCCGTCCAACCACTTCCAAAGCGAGCAGGAATCGCTGTCTTGTGCCAGTCCATATCGATCACACTGACAGCCAAAGGCACCCCTTCAGCTTTAAAACGATCCATTAAATCTGTGTATTCCTGACTGGTATAAGGCCAATACCGACTCCACCAGTTTCCCAGAGCATAACGTGGCAAGAGGGGGGGTTGTCCCGTCAGATGGTAAAAATCTTTCAAGGCCCCTAGATAATCGCGCCCATAACCGAAGAAATACAGATCCACTTCTGGACATGGCCGTGCTCTAAATCCGCTTTCGACATCATACAAGTAGGAACTGGAATCGTCCAAAAGAGCATAACCGGCCTTGCTCAAGATCCCATCTTCCAACTCCATAGCTCCATCGACCTCGTCAAGCGTCCGACTGGTCCCTTTCAAGGTCTCAGGCTGATCTCCATAGTGCCACCGGCTACCATAGACTGCATACTGACCCTTGAGCTCGATAAAAAGCCGATCCGGTGTAAAAGGTCCCTTTTCAAAATGAAGGTGGAGATGCTCCGTATGCAGATCGAGGACCTCTTCTGTCTCTACGACCTCACAGGAAACAAGTCCAAAATCACGATTTTGCACAACTTGCGTCTGACCATCTTCAAAAATACCATCCTCTGAATATTCCAAGCGCACCAAAGATTCCGTTAATACGGAGATTCGGTAGTTCTTTCCCTGTATCACTGATCCTGCCATTTGTCTTTCCTCCTCTTTTTATGGAGCATCTGACTGCCCGCTTTTTATCTGCTCCGCCTCACTGTGTAAGCGTTTACGATTTTACTATAGCACTCAAAAAAAGGCCTGTCAACACCTGACAGAGCTTTTCCTAAAATTTTATAATATCAACTTCCCCAATGGATCAAGAGATACATGAGACTCGATCCAAACATATCTGCCAAGGCATGCATGAGGAAAAATGGCAAGAGATTTTTAATCACCTTCTTGTAGAGAACATAGTAGAAGAGTCCATAGATCACTCCGATAACCGTTGCCCAAAGCAAACCTTGATAGGTATGGAAGGAGAACCGAATCAAGGTTGAATAAGCCAGTGCCCACCACTTGTACTTATCATTAACAGATGTCATAACTCCTAAGAAGAAGAACTCTTCGTAGAAACCATTGAGCAAGCCATAAGCAATCGCCATGGGACTAAGAGCTAAGAACTTATGAATAATCTGCATGGGATCGATATAAGCGAGGAGATTGATATTGAAGTAATCGTACTCACCACTCACCGTTGTCACGATATCCCCAAACAGACCGACGATGGCAAAAATAAAGGGTACCCAAAAGAGGACGGACCATTTAAAGCGAATCGGCAACTGTTTAAAATCGAAATTTCTTAGAATCAAGTAGCCTAATGCTAGCGCTAATAAGATGATCTGTAAGGTGAAGTTGCTAGAGTATGCGGCCCCATCCGTAGCTGTATTGGTAGTCGTTTCAGTAGTTGCGGTGACGGTTTGGGCAACTGGTTGGAAACTAGCAATAAAGGCTTGCGTTGACCAAACAATAAACTGCCCAAACATGATCACAGTCACAATGGCGATATCATACCATTTAAGCTCTTTTAAAGGCTTTTCAGGTCGTATCAACTTAAGAATTTTCATCATTCATCCTTCTATTCCCACATTGGAAGTGTATTTGATAGTGTAACTATACAATAAATAGCTTAAAAGAACTCAAATTTTCAGCTAGTAATAATTTTTTTATAAAAACCTGCTGTTATTTTAACATGAAGATAAATTATCTTACTAACTTTCCTTGTGTGAGTATGGACATCAGCGAACTTCTTCCAAGTTCCACGGCTTAGTTTTGAACCTATTTATATTTTCTCACTTCTTTCAAAAAGGTAAGCGGGATACAATTTTCTATGTAGAACTCATCCGATTTAGTAATATTGATATTTGAAAATATATTATCACTACACACTCAACTCAAACAACTTATAAAACTCACCTCTCCTATCCATCAAATCACTGAAAGAACCATCTTCAACAATAACGCCATCTTTCATAAAGAGAATTCTATCGTATTTTTTCAAAATGTTTTCATTCAACTTGTGGGTTACTACAAGTGCAGTCAAATTTTGAATATCCAAGATTGAACTTTCAATTTCAGTAGTTACTTGATTATCTAAAGATGAAGTAGCCTCATCCAATAATAAGATTGGTGTTTTTCGAATCAAGGCACGAGCAATACTAACTCTTTGTTTTTGTCCGCCAGATAAATTTGATCCATTCTCTCCACATAAAGCTTGTAGACCTAATTCATTTTCTAAAACATAACTTTCTAAACCTGACTGCTGTACAGTTTTCTTTATTTCCTCATCAGTGAAGGATTGATTAAGAGTAATATTTGCTCTTAAAGTATCATCAAAGATATAAACGTCTTGTTGAACAATTGTCATTAAGTTATAAAGGCTCTCTGCTGAAATAGCTTGCAAATCTTTATTGTCAATGGAGATGTGCCCACTTGTTACATCGTAAAAACGCAGTAATAGATTGAGCAAAGTTGATTTCCCACTCCCTGACATTCCTACAATTGCAATTTTTTCCCCTTTTTGAATCTTCAAAGATAAATGATTAAAAATCTTTTCTTCAGTATTAGGATAAGAAAAATCTATATTTGAAAAAGAAATAACATCATCGAAATATTCTTTCGTTTTACCAGTTTGAAGTTCGATTACATCTTTTACCTCAAATGCATCTAGTGTTGCCTGACCTTCACGGAATTTACTCATTCC
The DNA here is from genome assembly GCA_963543165.1 of uncultured Streptococcus sp. Classification (GTDB taxonomy): domain Bacteria; phylum Bacillota; class Bacilli; order Lactobacillales; family Streptococcaceae; genus Streptococcus. Next base: position 8,390 of record CAUUAM010000036.1, read on the forward strand.
CATACCAACTTCATTTAGTGGCATTACTACAAAATTGACCAGTTGAACAATAGCTGTTACACTTCCAATTGTGGTATAGCCATTAAAAACAAGATACATTCCTCCACCAAAGGCTACTAAAAAAACAATCATCCCCGAAAGCTGCGAAATAACATTAGCTAAGACATCAAATTTTCCTTTCATAAGATATATCTCATCCAATTTTTCGCTTTCATTTCTGTAATCTTGACGGATAGCCTCTTTCACATTAAAACTTTTTATAACTAGAAACCCTGCTAAAATATCTTTAACCTTAGCTAAATACTTCTGATCGGCAATCATGGCACTCTTTTGAAGATAAGCTGATTTTTGTCCAATGAATCCAGAAATCATCATTGGAATAATGCTAGCAATGATAACCAATAAGGTCAAATACCAATTACCTATAAACATAGCTAGGAGCGAAAAAATCATTAAGGAAAGGTTTTTTGAAATATTAAAATACTGGTGTAGATAATCTTGCTCAATTTTCTTCATATTTTCGGTTAATACAGAAATAAATTTCCCTGATTTTTCTTTAGAAAAGTCTCTATAATCCCTATCTAAAATAGATTGGAACACCTTATTTTTGTATCTTGACATGATTTGCCTAACAAGTTTATTTTTCAATCGAAGAGATATAAAGTTGAGCCCTGCATATATGAAAATAACAATAGCTCCTACTAGTACTGCTTGAGTTAAGGCTTCTTTATTTTTGGACATGCCACTATCAATGATACCTTTAATAGAATAAGCAAAAGCAATATTAGTTAAAGGGACCAGTATATTAAATATCATGAAAGCATAAAAAGCCTTCTGATGATTCTTTATCAATTGTTTCATCCTTAATCTACCTCATAATTCTTAATTTCATTTAGAAAATGAGACATAAAATATTCTTCTAAGTTAATATTCTCTCTCCTAATCTCTTTCATAGAGACCTGTTCTACAATTTCTCCATTTTTGATAAAACCAATTTTATCTGCTATCTGTGAAATTTCCGATAATATATGACTCGATATTAGTATTGTAATTCCATGCTCCTTAGAAAGCGACAACAAAAGATTTCGAATTTCTTGAATTCCTATTGGATCTAAACCATTGATTGGCTCATCTAAAATTAACAATTTAGGTTTTGTTAGAAAGGCACGAGCTAAACCAAGCCTTTGCCTCATTCCTAACGAAAAATCTTTTACTTTTTTAGTCGTATTCTTTAATCCGACCATTCTTAAGGCTCTTATTATATCTGATTCAATAATATTTTTCCCCATATACTGAGCGTGAATTTCCAAAATTTCTTTTGCAGTGTAATTATCATAAAAAATTGGTGATTCAATAATACTTCCAATCTGACTTAATATTTCTTCTCTGTGTTCTTGTAGATTTTTCCCAAAAATTTCAATACTACCTGATGTAATTGTTGATAAGGACAACATACATTTCATTAACGTTGTTTTTCCAGCACCATTCGGTCCTAAAAAACCATAGATTTCTCCTTCAACAATTTGAAGGTTGATACCACTTAAAATTTCTTCTTTATCAATTATTTTAAAAACTTCTTTTATTTCAACAATATTTCTCATTTCTATCTCTCTTTCTATATCCAGTTTTAAATGCAAGAATTTTTCTCCCTGAGCATAAATACTAATTTATACAGTCTCTTTTTTTATAGAAATCATTAAGGAATTATCACTTTCCTTCAATTAAACTTAGGTATGCTACTTGATACTAATATCTTGTCTTGAAATATTAAAAATTGAAAATGAAGTAATCATTAAATTTATGAAACTTGCAAATATCAAAAAGAATAATTTATCAGCAATATTATTAGATAAACTTCCTGGACTTACATTTGAAAGTAATGCTGCTAAACCAAGTCCTGAAAGCATTGTTATAGCTGTTGAATGTTTAATCATACCTAAAACAAATGGTAGTAACCCTATTAGTACTGTTGCAAACGTTATTCCAGCTAAGTTAATTAATTGACTAGCTAGAGGGATATAACTAGATTCAGTTACAACAGCCATGAATCTAATGAATAATTGAATCACTAAATGTGCAGAAAAATGGGCAATAAATGCTATTAGAATGACTGAAAGAATTTTTCCCCAAAGTAACTTTATTTTAGAAATAGGGTAAGAAAACAACTGAAAAATTGTTCTTCGTTTAAATTCATCAATAATAATCGTAGATAATAAATAAGATTCGAAAATCAAAAATGCTGCTTTTGTAAATAAAGATGAAAACAATGAAGCTACAATTGCCCAACCTTCCCATTTACCAGTAATTCTAATAACATTAGAATCCTGTCCAGTGAATTCTCCTAGTTTATTGTCAGTACCTAATCCCATAATAATGATTCCTGTAATACCTAACACTATAAATATAGTACACAACCAGGCTAAAAATAATTTAGATTTCGAAACTTTATTTAATTCAATTTTTATAAGCGACAACATAGATTCTTTCCCCCAAAATGTAAATAAAGAGTAAACTATTCAAACTAATCTCAACAAATATTTAAAAATTAGCTTATTTTTCAGACAACGACACTACACATACTATCGGTATGTATATGCTAAAAACAAACATACCAGTAGTATGTATAATAGATTTTTAATAACACACTTAAAGTATGTTATTTTTTAATTATAAATTATGTAAGATAATTTATTGAATTGATAATACATAAATAGAAATTAGTATTAACAAGAATGTCATGCGACTACTTATTTACTATTTTTTAAGTGATCAAATAAGTTGAAAATTACCTCCATCATTTCATCAGAAATTAACTGTACCCCTAGACCTTCAAAAGTAAGTTTAATGAAATTCATTTTACGCTTTAATTCTACTAATGAAAAAACGGAAATTTGAAAACCAATCCAAATATTTAGAGTTAAAACAATTAAATCTGCTAGCTCTTCTGGATATTCTGTTTTAATAGACCCATCTTCAACTCCTTCGTAAACTTTTTCTCTAATTTCGGGTAAAAAATCAGAAAATAGATCTAGATACTGCTCTCCTAACAAACGTGGACTTCTTAACATGATTGAGGCAGAGTAAACGAGCCTTTGGTGTTCAAAATTAGAGAAAGAGTCCATCAAAGAATTTTGTATCTTTTCTAATCCAGTATTTCCTCTCCAATTATAATTTAAAATTTCTTGATTATTTTCGCTAATGATTGTTTGCAGTATATCATATTTAGACTCAAAATGATGATAGATAACACCTTTTGTTAATCCACCTAAGCCATCTATGATATCTTGTATTGACGTATTATCAAATCCTTTTTCTAAAAATAAATCTTTCGAAACTTCTAGTATTTTTTTTCTAGTTTCATGTGAGTTTCTATTTCTTGCCATTATAACTCTTCCTTATCATACTAGTGGTATGTTTTTTATTATAATCTAATAAATTAATGTTGTCAATTTTTTGTTGTTTCCAATAATATTTTGGAAATTTTATAAAACCAAAAAACGACCATTCGGTCGTTTTCTTAGTTCCTTTCCTCTAAGAGGTCTTGGATTCTATCCAAATACTGGTTATCCGTCACTGCCATCACGCGTACGCCTTCTGGCCAAATAAAGTCTGGATGAATCTGAAGCTGAAGCGGTTGGCCTTCCGCGTTTCGATAACCAATAATATTGAGATGGTACTCCTCTCTGACAGTCAAGTCTTGAAGGCTTTTTCCTACCCAGCTAGCTGGAACCGTAAACTCCGCTACCACTACTTCTTCGTCCAAATGGAAAACTTCAATCCCATGTTGGAAGAGAATCATCTTAGCTAGAGACATTCCCGCTTCTACCTCTGGTAGGATGACCAAATCAGCCCCAATTTTCTCAAGGACTTCCTTGGTCACTTCATTTTTGACCTTGGCAATGACGTGCTCAACACCAAGTGCCTTACAGTGCATGACAGCCAGCACGCTGGACTCTAGGTTTTCACCCGTCGCGATGACGACCGTGTCACAGTTCCCAATATCTGCCGCGTCCAAGAGGTCTAAGTCTGTAATATCCCCGACAATTCCAGTTGTAATCATGGATTCATACTGATTAATCACGTCCTCGTGATCGTCAATTGCAATAATATCCACATCCTGATCCTGCAGAGTTTTCAGGACACTCTGGCCAAAAATTCCTAATCCTAAAATTCCAATGGTTCGATTTGCCATAAGTCTCTCCTATCCGATAATGATGTCTGCTTTAGCATATTGCAAGGCATCTGCCTTTTTAGCTTTGTAATTGTTCAAACTGACCATGAGGGTCAGGGGACCAATCCGTCCGATAAACATGAGGACCATGATAATGGATAGTCCCGCTCCATTTAAGGTCGAGGTCACATTGGCTGTCACGCCCACTGTCGCTAGAGCCGATACCACTTCAAAGACCAGGTACAAAAAGCGTTGACCATCCGGAGTCACGAGACAAAGGCCAAAGAGTCCAAGGAGAAAAGTCAACTGGAAAATCACTGCCGTCCCCAAAGAGCGTTGGACCAAGTCTGGTGAAATCGTTCGTTTACCCAAATTGGTATGTGGTAGTCCCAGCAATTCCTTGCGAGCCAAAAGGATCAAGACTAGGAAGGTAGTGATCTTCATGCCCCCTGCTGTCCCGCCTGGTGCTCCACCTAAGAACATCTGGAGGATATAGATGAAGAGCGTCACTGGCCGGACTGTCGTATAATCCAGCGAGGCAAAACCAGCTGTTCGCATGCTGACGGTTTGGAAGAAGCTGACCAAGACCTTGTCTCCGAAAGAAAGGGACCCAATGGTTGCTGGATTATTAAACTCGGTCAAGAGACTGGTCACTGTCCCAAAGAGGAGGATCGCAGCTGTTAACCAGAGAACCACCTTGGTATGGAAGCGAAGAGTTCGCCGTCCTGATTGATTGCGAGCCTTGGTGGCTAGGTCAAACCAGACCATGAAGCCCAAGCCCCCAGTAATAATAAGGGCAGACAAGGTCAGATTGACCAACCAATCGGTCTGGAAGCTCATCATACTATCGCCTCCAAAATTATCAAAGCCCGCATTACAAAAGGCCGAGACCGCAACAAAGATGGAGTTAAAGATCCCATGCCCCCAGCCAAAGCGAGGGATAAAGCGGGTCATGAGGAGCAAGGCCCCCACCCCTTCGATGGTAAAGGTGGTAATAAAGATGGAGCGGACAAAACGGGCCAAGCTCTGGTTATTGCTAAAACTAAAACTGTCCCGAATGGTCTGCCGGTCCTTGTAGCTGAGCTTTTGACGACTTTCCATAAAGAAGAGTCCGATAAAAGTCAAGATCCCCAGGCCCCCGATCTGAATCAAGAGCATACAGATCAACTGCCCCCAGGCATTATAGGTCGAGGCTACCGACTGGGTAAAGAGCCCCGTCACACAGACCATGGAGACCGCTGTAAAGAGGTGGTCGATATAGCCTGCTTTTGAGCTCGCTTGCTGGACAAAAGGCAGACTCAATAAGAGGGAGCCCACCAGGATAACTAAGGCAAAGCTGAGAAAGATTCGCCTTGCTGGAGACAGGCGGGTCAGCTTGGCCCGCCATATTTTAAAAAATAAGTTGACTAACATAGTTTCATTGTATCATAAAAAGTGAATAGGTCTACAAGTGATGAACCATTTCTAGGCACAATTCTAAGGCTTTCTCAAATGCTTCAGATCCCCAGTCACGCTGGTCATAATTTTCCAGGTCTGCAAGAG
>CAUUAM010000037.1:0-14072 GCA_963543165.1 uncultured Streptococcus sp.
ATTTTATGATAGAATAAAGGAGATTTTAATCAAAAGGACGAAGTTATGAAGAATTTGATTGAACTACAAGACGTCAATTTGATCCGCAATGGAAAAGCCCTTTTAAAAGACGTTAACTGGCAAGTAAAAGAAAATGAATGCTGGGCCATTTTAGGCCTCAATGGGGCAGGAAAATCGACCCTCCTCAAACTGTTGATGTCTGAATACTGGGCTAGTTCAGGACAGGTTACGGTCCTTGGAACCCGCTTTGGAGAAGGGGGCATTCCTGAGTTGCGGAAGCGTATTGGGATCGTTAGCTCCTTTATTTCAGAAAGACTGCCAGAGCATCTTTTGACAGAACAAATTGTCCTAACTGGTCAATACAAGAGTAGTATTTTATATGCTGCATACGGGGAGGAAGAACTAAACTGGGCACGGGATATGCTGACTTCGATTGGGGCTAGCTCTTTGATCGGTCACAAATACCGGGAGCTCTCCCAGGGAGAAAAGCAGACGGTCCTCATTGCACGAAGCCTCATGGACCAGCCAGATCTGATCATCTTCGACGAAGCTTCAAGTGGATTGGATCTCTTTGCCAGAGAAAAGCTCCTCCGTCAGATCCATCATATCAAACAACTGGATCACGCGCCAACCATGATCTACGTCACCCACCATGCAGAAGAAATTACAAAAGATATGACCCATGTGCTCCTGCTCAAACATGGCCAAGTTGTCGAACAAGGACCAAAGGAAAACATCCTAACTCCTCATGTCCTTAGCCAGTTTTACGAAGCACCAGTATCCCTTATTGATCTAGGTGATGAGCGACTCTTTGTCAAACCAGAAATCAGACACACAGAAGACCATGAATAAATCAAAAAGTGCTAAGATAAAATCTTAGCACTTCGAGAATATGGACAAACAGTTCTTTTTTACAAATCTAATAAATTCTATAAAAATAAAAAAATTTATTCGTTAGAATTATTCAATCATCTACTGAAACTTTCCGCCGTGAGAAAAGTGCCTGAAACTATTAAGTTTCAGGCACTCGGAATTATTGAGACCTTAGGCTCAATAATTAGTCATGGAACTTCGTAGAAGTTCGCTGACGTCCGTACTCACTTAAGGAAAGTTTTTAAGATAACTTTGTCCCCAATCTGAAAAGTGCTAAGATTTTCATCTTAGCACTTTTACTTTTACGCTTATCGATTTTGTGCATACTCGATCATATCGTATGGAAGAGTGTTGGCACTTTCTCTTAGGGAGTAGCTTTCTAATTCATTGACATTTTGACGCATGCGACGCGCTTGCTTGGCGGTAATCAGGTGTTGCGCTTCGTATTCAAAAATAATCTTACGCTCCAAATAATAGCCTCTCAACATTTCATCGATATTATTTGGTTTCACCCGGTTAATAACCCGCTCCACAAAGGCTCCACTAGTAATAATGGCCGTCTCTCTCAGACGAGATTCTTGCAGGTAAGAGATCAAACTGCTCCGATAAACCCCTTTGAGGTCTTCCAAACTTTCAATGATGATTTCCGTATTGGCCAAATAAAGGGCTGCAATCTGGTCATAATCAATAGCTTCTAACTTTCTATCTTCTCGGTTCCACCAAGTTCGAAATCCAGAACCTAATGTTAGGATTTCATGGACCAGCAAACGCAAGATGCGGAAAGAAACCAAGAGGTAGTATGTTAGACGAGATGAAAGATTACGATTGACACGTTGTTCCATATTATGAAGATAACGTTGATAGACGCGGTAACCACGCTCTCGAATCTTTCCTTCTTCATAAGCCTGTTCCAAACCGTCACTTTCAATACTCAAAATCAAGAGCTTCAACTGCTCCCAGTCCTTTTGTATAAGCTTGTTTTCCTGACTTAGAATCAAATTTTCGATCCGACCATGGTAGTTATCAATCGCTGCATACAAGGGCCCCTTATGCTTACTATTCTTTAGGTCTGCTTCTAATTCCATGACAACATCATTCAAAATCGCGATCTGCATCAGGTAATCATTGGTTTCTTCCTTATCTTCTGACAATTTTGGGAGCACCAGCAATCCTGTAATAAAGCTAACGAGAGTAACTCCTGCCACTAAAAAGAGTAAGATGGGATATTCTTTTTCGATCTTGGTTGGGATCAAAAGAATCGTCGCAATCGAAACCGTTCCTTTCACACCGGAAAAGGTAAGCAGTAAGGCATCTTTTAGATAATTTCGAACCGATTTTTTGAGACGGAGGGTTCGAAACCAGTAAAAGAAATAAACCATGACAAAGCGAATCAAAAATAGCAAAGCTGTCAACACAAAGACCGAAAGAACCAAGAGAAGATTATTATAAATCGAGCCACTTAGGATCGGCTTAGAAATCATTTCCAATTCCATTCCCAGGATCACAAAGACCGATCCATTTAAGATAAAGTTGACCGTATTCCAGACAGTATGACTAACAGTATCCACCCGTGCTTCAAGGAGAGTAATGTGCTTAAAGCGACTAGCTTTGAGGATCCCGGAGACAACCACAGCGATAATCCCCGATACATGAAGTTCCTCGGCTAAGAAAAAAGTCAACAAAGGAAGACTGAGTTCTAATATCAATTCACTGGCAATATCACTGGCACGAACACTCAAAAGTAACTTTTGCAACCATCGATTCATAACGGCTGTCAAGATCCCCACCGCAAATCCTCCAATAATGGAGATACCTAGGGAAACGCCTGCTTCTCCTAGGGAGAAACCTCCAGTTGCAAGGGCCGCCAAGGCCACTCGAAAGGCAACTAGACCTGAGGCATCATTTAGTAACCCTTCCCCTTTCAAGATATTCGAAACTCGCTTTGGAAAGGTAAAGCGCTCAGACAGAGAAGCAAAGGCTACTAAATCTGTAGGTCCTAGGGCCGCACCCACTGCCATACAGGCTGCTAAAGGAAGAGTCAGCCACAAGGAATGGGCAGCCCAACCCAAACTAATGGTTGAGATAAAAATTACTGGGAAAATCAAATAGAGAATGATGCGCCAGTGTTTCAAGACGGAAGTAATATCTGCTTCTTCTGCCTCTCGAAATAACAAAGGGCCAATAACTAAGGCCAGAAAGAGCTCAGTATCCAGATGAAAATTTTCTACTGGGACAAAGAGGGCCCATCCAATCCCTAGTAAGATTTGGATCAAGGGCAGAGGAAGGCTCGGCACCAGTTTATTGGTGGCATTTGAGACGATCAAAATCATCGAAAAGATCACTGCATAAAGGAGTAGTTCCATGGCACTCCTCCCTAGCGTTCTTGGCAACAGGTCTCAAATTGCTGTTTCAACTCCGCAATCTTTTGGTCTATCTTGGTTACATCCTTGTGCTCAATCTTCTTTTGACAGCGTTCCATCTCAAGCGAAACCAATTTCTTTTTTATTTTGAGCATCTTTTTGGTCATATGAGCTTCGTCAAAAAAACCTGTTTCTCGCTCGTGGATGGTCGATTCGACAAAATCATGTCTCATTCCTTCAATTTTGTTCTTTAAATATTCTTTATCCATGACGGTAGCTTTCTAATTTTTCGATCATAACCAAAAACGGCGGCTGATTCACTTGATTCAGTGTCCGGTAGATGGTTGCTGTATATTCTTTTTGTGGGAGCTGGCTGACAAAATCCAGCACCGCATCGCGCTCGATGTCTCCCCCTTCATGACCATAATAGATCATAATAGCCATTCGCCCACCTTTTTGTAGGCGAGCACAGATTTTCTCCATTGCTTCAATCGTGGTCGCTGGAAGGGTGATGACTGATTTATCCGCAGATGGCAGATAACCCAGATTGAAAATAGCTGCTTTGAGGGTTTCCACATATTGGTCCACATGCTGGTGTCCGTCCAAGATCAACTGGACATGTTGAATTCCCAACTTCTCCAATTTTTCTTGAGTGTTTGCAAGTGCCTGCTCTTGTATATCAAAGGCATATACCTGACCTGCTAATTTGGCTAAAAAAACCGTATCATGCCCATTGCCCATGGTCGCATCCACCACCACATCTTCTTTGGTGATCACTTCTGCTAAAAATTGATGGGCCATTTCAAGCGGTCGTAACATCAGCACTCTCCTTTTCTTCTAGCTTACATCCTTGGGTACTTCCACGGCGACGCATTTCGGTTTCAATGGCATTTAAAACTTCCCATTTATTGAGGCTCCACATAGGACCAATTAGCATGTCGCGCGGCGCATCCCCCGTAATCCGATGAATCACAATCTGTTTCGGGATGATCTCAAGTTGGTCACAGATAACTTGGACATATTCCTCTTGGCTCATGAGTTGGAGGCGCCCTTCATGGTAGTCCCGTTGCATGCGTGTATTGGTCATCAAATGCAAGAGGTGCAACTTGATCCCATCAATCTCATTGTCCGTCACACAACGGCGAACATTTTCCACCATCATCTCGTGCGTTTCCCCAGGAAGGCCATTGATCAAATGGGAGACAATCTCAGCCTTAGGTACCTGTTTGCGAATACGCTTGACTGTTTCAATGTAGAGTTCATAACTATGAGCTCTGTTAATCAATTCAGAAGTCGCTTCATAGGTGGTCTGAAGACCTAACTCAATCGTCACATGCATGCGCTCGGTCAGCTCTGCTAAGTAGGCCAAGGTATCATCTGGTAAACAATCCGGACGCGTGCCAATGTTAATTCCTACAACCCCTGGCTCATTGATGGCCTGCTCATAACGCTCTCGAATGACCTCGACCTTATCGTGCGTATTGGTAAAATTTTGAAAATATACCAAGTATTTCTTCACATCCGGCCATTTCCGATGCATAAAGTCAATCTCTTTGTAAAATTGTTCCCGAATCGGAGCTTCTGGGGCCACAATAGCATCTCCTGAACCTGAGACCGTACAAAAAGTACAGCCACCGTGGGCGACTGTTCCGTCTCGATTGGGACAATCAAAGCCAGCATCAATAGGGACTTTAAAAGTCTTTTCTCCAAATAAGGTTCGATAATAATCATTCAAGGTATTATAGGATTTCATACCCTTCATTATAGCAAAAAAAGAGTCGAACTCAAAACATGAGTCCAACTCTAAGTGGTTAAGATTTTACTTTTGTTTTCCCGTAAATCGCCATTGAAAGCGCAGGCGATCGTACAAAGGGTACTCAAACTGCAAGACAGCAAAGCCAAGGATCATACTACCAAGAACATCTGATGGGTAGTGAACACCTACATAAATGCGGGAGACCACAATAGTCACAATTCCCAGAACCAGAAGCCCCTGAAGACAATAGCGGGCTGTTTTATTTTTTACATGCTGGCCAACAATGATGATCAAGCTTCCCAAAACCAGAGTAGACGCCAGTGAATGGCCACTCGGGAAAGAAAAGCCTTTTTCCTCTACTAGATGAAGAAGAGCTGGTCTCGGTCTCTGGTAGATATTCTTTAGAAGCAGGACCAAAAGGCCGGTCAAAACCAGATTGCTCCCAAGGAAGAGGGCCTCACTGTACCATTTCTTATAAGCAAAAACAGCCAGAAGAAAACCTACCCAGATCACAATAACCTTCGTGTCCATGATATGGGTCACCTTAGTAAAGAAGGCAGTCAGTGCTGCAGGCAGATCCCCCCGAATAGCAGATTGAATCGAGCTGTCAAAGCCAGTTAATTGTTGCGGGTAGAAACGAATCACATACCCTAGAATGACAAAAATGAGAAGGGCGAAACTTGCCTTCGCCCAATGTTGTTGTTTATTTTTCATATCTTTTCAAAATCGGTTGCAAAAGAGTGTAGATCAACCAAAATGCTATGGCCCAAATTACTCCTTCGATCAGGTTAAACGGTGCAACCATCGCAGCTAAATAGTGAACAAGCCCTAGTGTTTTCGAAATATCATAATTCATAAAACGAGCATACAAAGGGATTGCATAGACATAGTTCACCAATACCATCGTAATACTCAAGCTGACCGTCCCGACAATTGTTGCCAGGACAAATCGACCATGGGTCCGTTTTTTGTTCCAAATCCATGCAAAAGCAAGGACAAAAACAAGAACTCCAATGATATTGATTGGTAGTCCGATCAAGGTCTCAAGTCCCTTATTATTAAGAGCTAATTTAAGAACAGATCGGATCAAAGTCACCCAAACAGCGCTCTTGAAATCCAACAAGACCAAAGCCAACAAAATGGCGATGATACTCAAATCAATTTTGAAGAAATCTATCAAGAAAGAAAATTGATAGAACATCAAAATAAAAGATAATGCGGATAAAACAGCCACTAGGGTCAGTTTACGTGTATTTGTCATAACAGGTTCCTCCAATTTTTTAAAAATTAGAGAAGCTGGAAAGACGTCTACCCCATCATTCTACTCTAAACTATTTAAACAAAGCTTAAACTAGAGAACATTCTAGTCACTTTAGCTGGTCCCCATTGAAAAACACCGCTAGTCAATCATAACACCTAACGTTTTATTCCTATGCATCAGCTCTAAACAGATCAGAATAGCTGTCAGTCTATTCGTCTCTCGTCTTCTCCCATCCAGACTATACTGTCGGTTGTGGAGTCACACCACATCAGCTTGCGCTCGCGGACTTCTTTTACGAAGATATTTTGGATTAATCTAGGCGTCGCAGTCGAAGATGATACTAAAGTATATCGAAACAAGACAACGACGAGTAAGCCAAAATAGCTAGTAAAAGTCACCGCCGGTCGGGAATCTCACCCTGCCCTGAAGACCCTTTTATGATAACAAAAAAAACTTGCCAAGGCAAGTTTTTGTAATGTCATAGATTACACCATTCGGATTTTTTATTTTCTTTGGTTATTTGAGCTTATCTTGCTCATACCGGTGGGTTAACTCAAGTCCTTTGAATCCTTGCTGGCGAAGCGCTTCATAGACTATCATACATACGGTATTAGAAACGTTTAAACTTCGCACATGCTCGTCATTCATCGGAATGCGAATCACCTTTTCTTCGTGCTGGCGCATAAAGTCTTCTGGCAAGCCTTTATCTTCACGGCCAAATAAAAAATAGTGGGACTTTCCATCCTGATAGGAAACATCTGAATAGGTCTGATTGGCAAACTTGGACACCAAGTGCACCTGTCCATCACTTGCTGCCTCCATAAACTCTTCTAGGCTATCATAAAATCGGACATCCAGCTTGTCCCAGTAATCGAGTCCAGCTCGTTTCATCTTGCGATCATCAATCGGAAAAGCCATGGGGCGAATAATATGCAAAGGAGAATTGGTCGCCGCACAAGTCCGTGCAATATTTCCCGTATTTTGTGGAATTTGAGGTTGGAACAAGACGATGTGATTTTGAGCAGCTACCTCTTGATAGTCCAGTTCTTCAATATTCATACTCGATCTCTTTCTGATAAAAAAATAGCCACACTGCCCGGAGTCAAGCTCAGCAAACAGCGTGGTTACAGCTTCATTAACTTAACTCACAACAGGTTTGAGGTAAATCAACGAAGGTACTTCCTTAGTATAACACTTTTGAAGCTCCTGTCAATAGTTTTTTTAGATTTTTTTAAGAAAGTTTTTCCGAGCCTTCGATCCGTTTTCATTCTCCTTTTTTTAACATTTTCCTACTTTTTCTCTGCTTCGTAAAATTCCCGTAGAAAGGCCTTAAAAAAGATGAATTTTTCTTGAAAATAGAGTATGATAGAGACATACTCTGGAGGTAATCTATGAAAATTATTGTTGTTGGTGGAGGAAAAGTTGGAACGGCCCTTTGTCGTTCTCTCGTTGCTGAAAACCACGATGTTATTTTAATTGAGAAAGACGAATCCGTTCTAAACCATATCACCAAACGGTTTGACATCATTGGGATTCTAGGAAATGGAGCCAACTTTAAGATTTTGGAGCAGGCAGATGTTGAGAACTGCGACATCTTCATTTCCATGACTGAATACGATGAAGTCAATATGGTTTCTGCTGTTTTGGCCAAAAAAATGGGAGCCAAAGAAACCATTGTCCGGGTACGCAATCCTGAATATTCCAATTCCTACTTTAAGGAAAAAAATATCCTAGGCTTCTCTCTGGTTGTCAATCCAGAATTGCTGACAGCTCGTTACATTGCCAATATTATTGATTTTCCAAATGCGCTTTCTGTAGAGCATTTTGCAAATGGTCGTGTAGCCTTGATGGAATTTAAGATCAAACCAGATAGTAATCTCTGTGATATGAGCCTATCTCAATTCCGCAAGAAATATGGAAATGTTATTGTATGTGCTATTGAACGGGGAAATGAACTCACGATTCCAAACGGAGACTTTGTTTTGCAGCCTCAAGACAAGATTTTCGTGACAGGAAATCGGATCGAGGTTGTTCTCTTCCACAACAATGTCCGCCCTCAAGTCATTAAGAGCATGATGATGATTGGTGCCGGAAAAATTGCCTACTACCTGCTCAATATTCTCCAAGATGTGCGTCGCAAGATCGATCTCAAGGTTATCGAGGTCAATCGTGAACGAGCTGAATTCTTTAGCCAAGAATTCCCTGACCTCTATGTAGTCCATGGAGACGGGACAGCTAAGGATATCCTCTTAGAAGAAAGTGCCCAAAACTACGATGCTGTGGCCACTTTGACGGGAGTTGATGAGGAAAACATCATCACCTCCATGTTCCTAGATTCGATCGGCGTCAAAAAGAACATCACCAAGGTCAACCGGACCAGCCTATTAGAGATTATTGGGGATCAGGATATGACCAGTATCGTCACTCCAAAACGCATTGCTGTGGATACCATTATGCACTTCATTCGTGGGCGCTACAATGCACAGTTCTCAAACTTAGAGGCTCTACACCATGTTGCAAATGGCCGGATCGAAACCTTGCAATTCCAAATCAAGGAAGATAATAAGCTGACCCAAGGGTCGCTCTCCGAATTGAAATTGAAAAAAGGTGTTCTAATCGCCGCGATTATTCGTAACGGCAAGGCCATTTTCCCTAATGGAGATGATCGTTTAATGGTTGGCGACCGAATCGTCGTCACCACCTTGATCCAAAATGTCACCAAGATTTACGATCTACTTGAGAGGTAAGCCAAATGAATAGAAGTATGATTCGTTACCTCTTGTCCAAACTCCTCTTAATCGAAGCTGGCCTCCTCCTTGTTCCTTTGACGGTAGCTACAATCTATCAGGAACCTGCAAAGGTCTTTCTCTCTATTGGAGCAACCATGGCCATCTTACTAGGACTAGGACTTTTTGGGAGTCTTCAAAAGCCTAAAGACTTTCATATCTACGCCAAGGAAGGTGTCCTCATTGTGGCCCTCTGTTGGATCTTATGGTCCTTCTTTGGTGCCCTTCCCTTTGTTTTTTCTGGCCAAATTCCAAATATCATCGATGCCTTCTTTGAAGTCAGCTCTGGCTTTACAACAACAGGGGCAACGATTTTAGACGATGTGGGTGTCCTCAGCCACTCTCTCCTCTTTTGGCGTAGTTTTACCCACTTGATAGGGGGGATGGGAGTATTGGTCTTTGCCCTTGCGATTATGGACAATAACAAGAACAGCCACCTTGAGGTCATGAAGGCAGAGGTTCCTGGTCCAGTGTTTGGTAAGGTCGTTTCCAAATTAAAAAACACGGCTCAAATTCTCTACTTCTTGTACTTGGGTTTGTTCTTCCTCTTTGTAGTTCTTTATTTCCTTGCTGGCATGCCCCTGTATGATAGTTTTGTTATCGCCATGGGGACGGCTGGGACCGGGGGCTTTACCGTTTTTAACGACGGAATTGCCCACTACAATAGTAGTTTAATCACCTATTTGGTTAGTATCGGGGTTTTAGTCTTCGGGGTTAACTTTAACCTCTACTACTTCCTCATGATCCGAAAATTCAAGGCCTTCTTTAAAGATGAGGAATTGCGGACCTATATCACCATCGTCCTCGTGTCCAGTATCTTGATCGCTTACAATGTCCTTCATCTTTATGCCAATGTCGCTAAGAGTTTTGAGATTTCCTTCTTCCAAGTGTCCAATATCATCACCACCACCGGTTTTGGTTATGGAACGACGGAAAAATGGCCTCTCTTTTCTCAGTTCATCCTTTTGATGCTGATGGTTATCGGTGGATCTGCCGGATCGACCGCAGGGGGGCTAAAAGTTATTCGGTGCTTGACCTTATGGCGAATCGCAAAAAATCAGGTTCTTTCGACCCTGTCTCCGAATCGAGTTCTAACCTTGCATGTCAATGATACGGTACTCGATAAGGATACTCAGCATCAGATCCTCAAGTACTTTACAATATACAGTTTTATTACGATCGGCTTACTCTTTGTAGTGAGTCTAGACAATAATAACTTCATGACGGTTGTCAGTGCTGTCTTTAGTTGTTTCAACAATATTGGACCGATGATTGGTACAGGTCAAACCTTCTCCATTTTTAGTCCGATTTCAAAACTGTTACTTTCCTTAGCCATGATTGCCGGACGGCTTGAAATCTATCCAATGATTCTTCTCTTCATCCCTAAAACATGGTCTAAACGCTGATAGACAGCTCTTATACAAAGAAACACCCTTAGAAAAATAATTTCTAAGGGTGTTTCTGTTTATTTGCGATCGTCCTATTTTGATTCTTCATTTCGTCTCAGACTAAAGTGGTCAGGCAAAGGATCTGGCCCCGCTTGGCTTCCAGGATGGCATCGCAGAATCCTCGCAATCCCCATCAAGACACCTTTCGCACCAAAGCGTTCAATCGCTTGGATCATGTAATTGGAACAGGTCGGTTGAAATCGACAAGAAGGGGGAAATATGGGAGAGATCCATTTTTGATAGCCTCTGACCATGGCAATCAGGATTGTTTTCATGCTTTTTTCGAATGGGTTACTGCCAGATTATGCAACTGGCTAATTTCTTTTTTGTTCAAGCGGCGGTATTCACCCGGACGAAGGCCTGTCACATCCAGGTTCCCAAACTGGGTCCGAGATAGTTTGTCCACCAAAAGTCCTACTGCTTCAAACATTTTCTTGACCTGGTGGTTACGCCCTTCATGAATGGTCAACTGAACCACTGAACGGTTCTTTTCGACATCTACTTTTAAGATCTCGTAAGTCGCTGGCTTGGTTTTCTTCCCGTCAATGGTCACCCCTCGCGTCAAGGGACGCAAGTTTTCCTTGTTGGCTATGCCTTTGACACGCGCCACATAGACCTTATCAATTTCATTGCGCGGGTGGATCATCTCATCTGTAAAATCGCCATCATTGGTCAAAATCAAGACACCAGATGTATCCCAGTCCAAACGTCCTACTGGATAGATACGTTCAGGGACTTGAGATAAGAGGTCGACAACCGTTGTCCTCCCCTTGTCATCGGATACACTAGAGATGACACCGCGTGGCTTGTTTAAAAGATAGTAGACCTTTTCTTCATTATAGATTGGAGTCCCCTCAACCTCAACCTGATCACCGGTTTTAATGATGGTTGCTAGCTCTCGTACGACTTGGCCATTAACCGTTACCAAGCCTTGCTTGATCAATTCCTCCGCCTTTCGACGGCTAGCTACACCTGCATGGGCAATATATTTGTTAATTCTCATCTAGTTCCTCTGTTCTCTCTGAAAATAATTGACCTTCTTCTGGATCAATGTCCACTTCCTCAACCTTCGGCAATTCCTCCAAATGATTGATACCCATATAATCCAAAAAATAGTCCGTCGTGACATATAAATTGGGACGCCCAAGGACTTCTTTTTTCCCATCCTCGCGAATCAGATCAAATGACAGTAGTTTGGCAATAGCTCCACTGGAATTGACTCCTCGAATATCATCGACCTCTACACGAGTGATCGGTTGTTTATAAGCAATGATCGACAAGGTTTCAAGAGCTGCTCGGGACAAACTTTGATTCATGGGAGTTCTAGAATAGTCTCGTAAAACCGATGCATAGTCTGCCTTTGTCACCAGTTTATAACGGGAAGCTGTCTCCATCAAACACAGACTGGTATCTGTGTCCTCCTGGTATTTTTGGCTTAATTTTTCTAAACTTTGCACCACACCTGTCGGAGGTAAAGAGAGAAGGTCTGCGATTTGTCTGGCAGTAATTCCTTCTTCACCCGCTACAAATAAGAGTGCTTCAATTTCAGCTAATTTGCTCATGTTCAATCCTATTTAAGTAAATTTCTCCAAAAGCCCTATCCTGGATCACCGTTACTTCTTGAATCTTGATCAATTCAAGGGTTGCAAGAAATAGAGTAATGACCTCTTGGAGATCCGTTGCTTCTAGAAACAAGTCCTGCAAGAGAACTTGTGAGCGATCGTGGAATCGTTGACGCAGCTGGTCCATCAGATCCTCAATCTTGTATTCATCCTTTACAATGGTTGTATGGTTCTGGCGGAATTCTTCTTTTTTCTTGGTCAATAGTTTTGAGAAAGCCAAGAAGAGATCCACCGTGGTGCGATCATGAAGTAATTCGGTATCGTCATAAATCAATTCCATCTTTGGTTTTGAATAATAGAGAGCGCGCTCCTCGTGCTGTGAGGCCATCAACTCTCCTAATTGCTTGTAAGTACGGTACTCTTCCAATTGAGAAAGGAGGTCCTGCTCGAGATCCTCTGCTTCATTCATCTCCTCTGCAACCTTAGGAAGAAGTCTTCGACTCTTGATCAAGGTTAGTTGACTAGCCATCAGCATGTATTCCCCTGCTACCTCTAGTTTCATAGCCTGGAGGGTCGCCAGATAAGCCAGATACTGTTCGATCACCTCAATCAAGGGGACCTCATAAATATCCATCTGGTATTTAGAGACCAAGTGGAGCAAGAGGTCCAAAGGCCCTTCAAAATCTTTAATTTTAATATCCATTATTTATATTTTTCTAATGTCACCATGGTTTTTAGGCCCAATTCACGCGCAATACTAAAAAGATCCACACCGAGTTCTCGTTGTTTCAAAATATACTGCTCACGAATCGATTGTGCCGAAAGGTCTTGGTTGCCTTTTTCGATCAAGAAGGCTTCTAATTGTCGGAATCCCCACTGACGGGAGTAAGATTTTCCCTTATTATCAAAGAGATAAACACCATCGAGGAAGAGTTGCAACTCATCCAGTAACGGCTCTGGAACTTTTAAAACCCGTTTTTGGCCATCTTTGCCCACTCGAATGACATGAAAGTCCAGCTGAATGTCTTCTACCTTGACTTGGAGGATCTCACTTGGCAACAAGCCCATCTCCAGAATCAACAAGGCCATCAAGCGTCCCTGAGGGTTGGTTGATTCTTCCCAAAAATGGGTCAGATCCATCAATTCCCGATCATGGGTCTTGGCCGGTTGAATTTTAGGCAAGACCAAACGATGGTATTCAGAAATAAAGCGTTCTTGATACAAATAATATAAAAATTGGTTGACGGCGGATAATTTTCGTTTTTGAACCGCCGGTTTAAAATCTTTAATCGAAGCTTGGTAAATTCTCAAATTTGTCGGTGTCACTTTTCCATGGATCGACTCAATAAATTGGTCCAAATCATAGAAATAGGCCGACTGAGAATTTTCACTTAATTCTTTTTGATCAATAAAACTTGCAATAAATTCTTTCATTTTGGAATCATCTCGTATTCATTTGAAAAATCATGCATTAGCGAATTGATGGCTTTAAGAATCGATTTCCGTGTAATAATCCCTTGGAAATAGCCTTCTTCATCCACCACCGAAAGGAAGGAGTCATCCACCAACTTGTGAAGGACTTCTGTCAAATTGAAGTCTAAGCCGATGACACCGACGTCCTTCTTTGCAACGTCTAAGATATCCATCGAGGCAAAAGTCTCCTCAGGAATCTCGTGTTTCAATTGATAAGATAGAATATCCGTTAGGGAGATCGTCCCCACAAACTTGCGTTCATCCGTCACTACCGGAATACGACTATAGCTAATCTGGCTCAACAACAAGACAGCATGGTCTACATTGTGGTTATCAATCAAGACCGCTAAATTTTTGGCTGGAGTTAAGAACGTCTCTTCCTGCGCCAGCAAGAAACGTTCAAATTCCTTTGCTATCATCTGCTAAACTCCTTTGTCAATTCAGGATACAATACATGGTCTCTTGTGTAGTACTCTACCTTGTAATTAGAATCATCTATCTCAATTTTAGCATAGAGACACTCTCGAATCAGACCGCGTGGCTGACTGATCGA
>CAUUAM010000038.1:0-13831 GCA_963543165.1 uncultured Streptococcus sp.
AATAAGGACTGACCAACCTTCTCTATACTAGATAGATCAAGAAGTGCTGAGAACACCTTTTCCTTCTCAGCAGGCAAATGGTGAAAGAGGTGCTTGTAGTTCTTTCCGATATCAACTATTCCCTTATCAGTTGCTACCTGCCAAGCTAGGATTTTCAGAAGTTCTTGCTGACAAATACCGTAGAGATGGTCAGTCGAATAGATGAGCTGATTTCTTCGAATCCCTTTAACGACATAAATAGATACCCACCAAAATTCATTGCAGGCGGCTGCAAATTCCTCTTCAGTAGGCGGAGCGGTCCAATAGCGCTTGGAAATAGGCTGATAGGCTTCAAACAAGCCATTGTCGTCTTTTATAACTTCAAAATTTGCTTCGCTGTCTACCCACTCTTGGATATACCCCTTAGGACAGAGGGTCAAATCAATGCGATTTCCATCTTCAAAAAGCATGAGATAAAGATGACGGTGGTCTACTACGTTATGTTGTGAAATCAGGCGATTTCCAAACTGGTTTAGCCAAGATAAATCTGAAATCAGGTCTTCCAGATCATCAACTATATAGACCACATCGTAATCTTGAAACTCATCTTTTGGGGACTGAGGATTCGTTCGAGATCCGGATAAAGCAATTGCTTCTACTTCTAGAGTATCAGCTATTTGCAAAATCAGATTCATCATTTCTGTATCAGTTCTCATGTCGATTCCTTACCATTTCTACATCCCAGCTTATTTAATTTATAGTAGAAAGTAATTAAAATACCGTATTTTCTTCTAAGGTAAACTTAACGTTATCTTCGATCCATTGGCGGCGTGGTGCAGCCTTATCTCCCATTAGGACGGAGACACGGCGTTCTGCACGCGCCAAGTCATCAATGGTGACACGGATCAAGGTACGGGTTTCTGGGTTCATGGTGGTTTCCCAAAGCTGATCCGCATTCATTTCCCCCAACCCTTTGTAACGTTGGAGGGTTGCTCCACGGCCAAAGGTCCGACGCAACTCCTCTAATTCGCTATCTGTCCAAGCGTAGGCCACTTCTTCTTTCTTGCCTTTGCCTTTGGACATCTTATAAAGAGGAGGAAGGGCAATGTAGACATGCCCTGCTTCTACCAAAGGGCGCATATAGCGATAGAAGAAGGTTAAGAGAAGGGTTTGAATGTGGGCACCATCTGTATCCGCATCGGTCATGATAATGATCTTATCGTAGTTGGCATCTTCCACAGAGAAATCTGCCCCAACTCCTGCACCAATGGTGTAGATCATGGTGTTGATTTCCTCGTTCTTGAGGATATCACTCATATTGGCCTTCTCAGTATTGAGAACCTTCCCACGAAGGGGGAGAATCGCTTGGAACTTACGGTCCCGTCCTTGTTTTGCAGAACCGCCAGCAGAGTCTCCTTCGACTAGATAGAGTTCATTTTTCTTAGGATTTTTAGACTGGGCTGGTGTCAATTTACCAGATAAAAGTCCTTTGTCCTTTTTGCTCTTCTTGCCATTTCGGCTTTCATCCCGCGCTTTTCGAGCTGCTTCACGCGCATCCCGGGCCTTAATAGCCTTACGAATGAGATTAGAAGCCAACTCTCCATTTTCCATGAGGAAGAAGGTTAATTTATCAGAAACAATGCTATCGACGACTGGACGAGCCAAGGGACTTCCTAATTTGTCTTTGGTTTGCCCTTCAAATTGCAAATGGGCTTCTGGGACCAAGATTGAAAGAACAGCAGACAAGCCTTCGCGGTAGTCTGATCCTTCCAGATTTTTGTCTTTTTCCTTGAGAAGTCCTGTCTTTCTTGCATAGTCGTTCATGGCCTTGGTAATGGCTGTCTTCAGACCTGTCTCGTGGGTTCCCCCATCTTTGGTGCGGACATTATTTACGAAGGACAAGATATTATCTGAGTAACCATCATTGTATTGCATGGCTACTTCTACCTGAAAACCATCTGATTCGCCACTAAAGTAGAGAACAGGTGTCAAAGTTTCCTTATCTTCGTTCAAGTACTCTACAAAATCTTGGACACCATTTTCATAATGAAAGGCCACATGGTTGTCTTCTTCCTTGCGGAGATCAGTCAGCGTCAGCGTCACGTCCTTCAGCAAGAAGGCTGATTCTTTGATTCGCTCAGCAATGGTATTGAATTTGAAATCCGTCGTTGAAAAGATGGTTGGATCTGGCATGAAGGTGACCTTGGTCCCTGTCTTAGACTTGGGAGCAGAGCCAAACTTTTCGAGGGTTGTAACTGGTTTTCCCCCATCTTCAAAACGTTGCTTGTAGACAGCTCCATCACGCGTAATTTCTACCTCTAGCCAGCTAGAAAGGGCATTGACGACAGAAGATCCCACTCCATGAAGACCTCCAGATGTCTTATAGCCTCCTTGGCCAAACTTCCCTCCGGCGTGGAGGACCGTAAAGATCACCTCAACGGTTGGTTTGCCCATAGCATGCATCCCGGTCGGCATTCCACGTCCCTGGTCTTCTACCGATAGAGAACCATCTTTATTAATCGTTACATCGATTTGTGATCCAAAGCCAGACAAGGCTTCATCGACCGCATTATCCACGATCTCCCAGACCATGTGATGCAAGCCATTTCCGTCGGTCGATCCGATATACATCCCTGGACGTTTACGGACCGCATCCAACCCTTCTAGTACCTGAATGGCATCGTCATTATAATTATTAATATTGATTTCCTTTTTTGCCACAAGGAACCTCCTGTTTGTTCATCTTTTCTATATTACAGTTTTTTAGGAAATTTTGCAAAATTTTTTCTCTTTATATGGAGATTTCTATATCTCAGTAAAAAAAGCTGGCTTGACACTTTCTTCAGATGTCACACTTGAACTCCAGAAATTGCTTTTTCTATCGATGGCTTTTTGATATAATGAGAGTATGATAAAAGAAATAAGTGTTTTAATTTTAGCCTATCTGTTAGGCTCCATTCCTTCGGGATTATGGATTGGGAAAATCTTTTTCCATATTAATTTACGGGAACATGGCTCGGGCAATACAGGAACGACCAATACCTTTCGGATTTTAGGGAAGAAAGCTGGGGTCATTGTCTTTACGATTGATTTCTTGAAAGGAACTTTGGCCGTTCTCCTTCCGACTTTCTTTGGAATTCAGGGGATCTCGCCGATGGTCTTTGGTCTCTTAGCCGTTTTGGGGCACACTTTCCCAATTTTTGCTGGATTTAAGGGTGGAAAAGCAGTGGCGACGAGTGCTGGTGTCTTACTTGGTTTCTCGCCTATCCTGCTACTCATTTTAGCAGTTTATTTTGTAGCCAGCCTGTATTTAACCAGTATGATTTCGTTTTCGAGTGTTACCGTTGCGCTACTCGCCATTCTTTCGGTCCTCCTTCTTCCTTTGACTGGATGGATCTTGCACAGCTATGATCCACTTTTTACAATCATTGTCTTGGCACTAGCGACCTTGATCATTCTTCGTCACAAGGACAATATCCAACGGATCAAAGAGAAAAAAGAAAATCTCATCCCTTGGGGAAAGAATATCACCCATCAACAACCAAAAAACTAGAGCAAGCGCTCTAGTTTTTTTTGATTGGGCTACAAATAACGGCTTCTTCCTTGTTCGGAACATCGTTTGTCTCTATTATACCATCTTTTATCCATTCACAACAAAGCATCGCAAACGGAATGCTTTTTTCTGTTTCTTAATAGTATTCACCTTGACGGTAATTCCAAGAGTTGAAATGATCAGATAAGTGCATCATGATCTTATCGATATCCAATCCCTTACGGATCATGACTGGACAAGTATTGACAGAACGACTGCCGGCTCCTTGTTCTGGGATGAGTTTTCCTTCTGCATCCACCATTGATACCATCACTCCTTGTTCATAGCGCGTTTCAATGGTCTTATCTGGTTGGATGGAAGCTACATAATCATCGGCTTCGATGACCAAGTCCACTGCACCTTCGATACGCTCACCAATTCCTTCGACCTTCCCACGATTTCCTTTACCAGATGGGTTAGCTGAAGAGGCGTAAACCATCTTGCCTTCTTTTTCCCACATTTCTTTGGCGATTTGCTCACCAGCTTTACCGAATTTAATGACAAAACAGCTGGTTCCACGAACGTCTGTCATGAGTTCTTCACGTCCATCACCGAAGGCTTGTAACTTAGCATAGGCATCTTCACGCCATGGAAGGATACAACCAAGCAAGATATCTTCATCCCAATGTTTTTGGTAGAAAGCTTCGATTTCAGGATTCAATTGCGCAAGGGCACGAAGTTCATCCATACTTCCGCAAAGAACCACACCTGGTTTGTTACGGTTGCGTTCTTTAGCTTCGAATTTCCGTTCCAAGCCAGCCTTGTCACTGGTCATGATGATGTAACCAACTTTTGTAGGGCAGACGATACAGCCACCCTCACCTTTCAAAATATCAAATCCTTCTTGTGAAAGTTGTCCGTCCCATTGAATGTGTTTTGTCATAAGTCTCTTTCCTTTTCTATTCTTTTTAGTATTGTATCAAAAACTAGTCTCAATTTCAATATATTTTCAGAAAATTCGTAATTAAGTATACAATTTTATCACTGCCAGTAAGCTGGCCGATTCTTCTCATATGCTGCGATTAAGTCTTCGTACTGAAGCGTAATCCCAATATCATCCAGCCCATTGAGCAATTTGTGCTTCCAATCTTTATCGATCTCAAAGCTAAACTCTCCTACAGGCGAAATGATCTTCTGCTCTTCCAAATCCACCGTAATTGGATCTGTCGGCTTCAAGTTGGCTAGTTTTTGACGAACCTCAAGCGGTTGCACAATCGGTAGCATGCCATTATTGAGCTCATTATTGTAATGAATATCTCCGAAGGATCCAGCGATAACGACCTTAAAGCCATAATCTGCCAAAGCCCAGGCAGCGTGCTCCCGAGAGGAGCCAGCCCCAAAATTGTCACCAGTGATCAAAATAGTTGCCTGGCGGTATTCTGCCTTGTTAAAGATAAAATTTAGATCCTCAGTATACTGATCATCCAAGTAGCGCCAAGCATACATGAGGTATTTACCAAAACCTTTTTTATCAATCAACTTCAAGAATTGCTTGGGGAGGATTTGGTCGGTATCAATATTATCGTTCATCAAGGGAACCGTTGTCCCCGTATAAATGGTAAATTTCTCCATGATTCCTCCTTTTACTCGACTTCTGGCAATTGGCGCACATCGACAAAGCGACCAGCAATTGCTGCTGCAGCGGCCATAGCGGGGCTACAGAGATGGGTCTTGGCTCCATACCCTTGGCGATCTTCAAAGTTTCGATTGCTAGTAGAGGCGCAGTGAACTCCATCCGGCACCTTGTCTGGGTTCATCCCGAGACACATCGAGCATCCTGGATCACGCCATTCAAAACCTGCATCCATAAAGATTTGATCCAAGCCCAACTTTTCAGCAGCTTGCTTAACCGGACGAGAACCAGGTACGACAATGGCTGTTAAGTTGGGGGCGATTTTTTTGCCTTTCACAAACTTGGCTGCCAACTCCAAATCACTGAGGCGCGCGTTGGTACAAGATCCGATAAAGATATAACCTAATTCAATGTCTGCTGGTTTTTGGCCAGGTTCTAGATCCATATAATGATAGGCACGCTCATCGTTCATGTCCCGGATCTCTGGAAAGGGAGTTTCAAAGTCCACTCCCATAGAAGGATTGGTCCCCCAAGTCACCATGGGAGCTAAGTCAGATACATCCATACGGATGACCTTGTCATATACGGCATCGTCATCACTGACCAGAGTCTTCCAATCCGCTACTGCGGCCTCAAAATCATTTGGCACACATTCGCGTCCCCGAAGGTAGTCAAAGGTCGTCTCATCTGGATTCATGATCCCCATTTTGGATCCAAACTCGATAGACATGTTGCAGATGGTCATGCGTTCTTCCATAGTCAAGCGATCAATCGCTTCTCCCCGATACTCTACGACGTAGCCAACTCCACAGGCAACACCGTAGCCGGCTATCAAAGCCAGGATGTAATCCTTTGAATAGATCCCTTTTTGCGGGGTTCCGGTAAATTCGACCAACATCTTCTTTGGTTTGACTTGCCAGATCGTTTGGGTCGCAAAGACATGCTCGACTTCGCTAGTCCCGATCCCAAAGGCGATAGCACCGAAAGCTCCATGAGTTGCGGTATGGCTATCTCCACAGACAATGAACTTTCCAGGCTGGGTTCGTCCTGTTTCAGGACCTACCATGTGAACGATTCCTTGTTTTTCAGAACCGTGAGCCGCATGATCAATCCCAAAGTCTTTTACGTTTTCAGCTAATTTATCAATCTGGGCTTTGGAAATCACATCTCGAATATCATAGATATTAACAGTCGGTACATTGTGATCAAAGGTGCCAAATGTTAAATCGGGTCGTCGAACCTTGCGTCCTGCATCCCGTAATCCTTGAAAGGCTTGGGGACTGGTCACTTCATGGATATAGTGTTGGTCCACGTACATGAGTTGGGGCTGGCCTTCCACTCCTGTAATCACGTGTCGGTCCCAAAGTTTATCAAAGATAGATTTTCCACTCATCGTCTTTCTCCATTTATCTTGTTGCTAGGGAATCCATTGAAAGATTAGAAAGAGGATTCCTACTAAGAGAAGGCTACTCATCCACCAGGTAACTTGAAAATACCATTTCCTTACCTTGTGGTGAAAGAGATAGCCACCTAAAAGAGCTCCAAATCCACCAAGTATCCAGCTCTCGAGTAAGAGGACCTTTTCAGGAATCCGCCACCTGTTTTGGATGGCTTTACGCTTATCTAAGCCATAGGTCAGAAAGACCATGCCATTCCAAAGAGCAATGACCATTAAACAGCGATCTCTCCAAGTCATCTTAGAGATTCCCAATGATAGCTGCTGTCATCTCTGCAGTCGAGGCCTGACCACCGAGATCTCGCGTCAGAATTCCCTGGTTCAAGGTTTGATTGACAGCTTCTTCGATCATTTCTGCACCTACTGTTTCGCCAAAACTGTCTCGGAGCATCATGGCAACAGAGAGGATCATAGAAATCGGATTAGCAATGCCTTGACCTGCAATATCAGGAGCTGAACCATGAATCGGCTCGTACATGCTTGGTCCTTGGTCTGAATGACTGGCAGATGGCATCACGCCTAGTGTTCCAGGAAGGACACTCGATTCGTCAGATAAGATATCTCCAAATAGATTCTCTGTCACCACGACATCAAAGCGGGCCGGATTGGTGATCATGATCATGGCTGCACTGTCTACAAGTTGGTGTTCTAAGGCCACATCTGGAAATTCCTTGGCCACTTCTTCAGCCACTTGGCGCCACAATTTAGAGGTTGCAAGGACATTTTGCTTATCGATACTGGTGACTTTCTTGCCTCGTCCTTGCGCAATCTTGAAAGCCTGGCGCATAATCCGGCGGATTTCTTCTGCACTGTAATCATTGATATCACGCGCTGTATCTTCTTTTAAGATATGCTCTCCAAAGTAAATGCCACCCGTCAATTCACGCACGACTACAAAGTCAACACCCTCGATACGCTCTGGTTTCAATGGAGACAAATGTTTTAAGGCGTCAAAAATCCTTACAGGACGAATATTGGCAAAGAGGTTTAATTCCTTGCGAATAGCGAGCAGGCCTTGTTCAGGACGAACAGGAGCATTGTCATACTCGGGACTTCCGATTGCCGCAAGAAGAATAGCATCGGCTCCTTTAGCTGCTTCGAGGGTATCTTGGGGAAGCGGATGACCCGCAGCGTCAATCCCCGCACCTCCGAAAGGTTTGTCCTCTAGGCTATAGTCAAAGCCAATTTTTGGAGCGACAGCTGCCAGGACCTCTAGTCCAGCCGCCATGATCTCAGGGCCAATCCCATCTCCTGCAAGAGTTACAATTTTTTTTGTCATCTTTCTCTCCTCTTAAACTTATGGAAGATCACGGTAGGAGACAGCTCGTCCCATCTCACCTGCATTTTCTTTTTGAACCAAGGTATTGGCATTGATATAAGCAATAGCTGAGGCTTTCAATACGTCAAAGTCCAAACCAGAAGCATTGAAGATCGTATCCGTATCGACATTTTCCACCGATACCAAGACACGGGCTTGGGCGTCGATCCCATCTGTGACCGCGTCGATATTGTAAGAGGTCAAGCGAACAGTTTGGTTGAAGAATTTATCAATCGCATTAAAGATGGCTTCAACAGATCCTTGACCATTGGCAAGGAACTCAAGGACTTCCCCTTCTTCATTTCTGAGGCTGACTGCTGCTGTAATGGTTTCGTCAGCATTGGTGGTCAAGCGGAGATCATTGAATTGGAAGCCTTCTGGATTTTCTACTGCTGTACCGGCAACAAGGGCGCGGATATCGGCATCAGTGATCTCGTGTTTCTTATCTGCCAGAGATTTGAACTTAGCAAACAATGGCTTGATGTCTTCTTCTGTAAATTCCAATCCCAACTCATGCAGCTTTTCGACGAAGGCATGGCGACCAGACAATTTCCCAAGAGGGAGGCTATTGCTCTTGACACCCACCAACTCAGGCGTGATGATTTCATAGGTAAGGGGGTTTTTAAGAACTCCGTCTTGGTGAATTCCAGACTCGTGTGAGAAGGCATTGCCACCAACAACCGCCTTGTTTTTAGGAATTGGAATACCAGAGTAACGAGAGACCAACTCAGAGGTGGTGATGGTTTCATTGAGCACAATTGGACTTTCAACCTGGTAATAGTCTTCGCGGATATTAAGGGCAACTGCTACTTCTTCAAGTGCCGCATTTCCGGCCCGTTCCCCGATTCCATTGATGGTTCCTTCGATACGACCAGCTCCATTTTTGACAGCAGCAAGGCTATTCGCCACCGCCATTCCTAGATCATCATGGCAATGAGGGGAATAGATAATCTCACGATCTGTTTTGACATGGTCAATCAAGTATTTAAAAATGGCCCCGTACTCTTCTGGTGTCGTGAAACCGACTGTATCAGGGATATTGATGTAGCTAGCCCCTGCATCGACTGCAGTTTGAACGACTTGTAAGAGGAAATCCAATTCAGTCCGTGTCGCATCTTCCGGAGAGAATTCAACAATCTCAAACTTAGAGCGTGCGTATGAAACATGCTCTTTGATGGCCTCAAGAATTTCTTCCTTGGTCTTGTTGAGTTTAAACTCTCGGTGAATGGGACTGGTTGCGATAAAGACGTGAACTTGCGGATACTTCGCATCCTTCAGGGCTTCATAGCAGGCATCAATATCGGATTTGACCGAGCGAGCCAAACCTGTCACGGCTGTCTTGGTCAAGACTTTTGCGATTTCCTGGACAGCTGTGAAGGAATCCGGACTAGCTGCAGGAAAACCTGCTTCAATAGCAGAAATGCCCCATTTTTCCAATTGCTTGGCAATGGCAATCTTTTCTTTGATAGAGAAATTAACTCCCGGAGTCTGTTCACCATCCCGAAGGCTGGTATCTAAAAATTCAACTTTACGCATAGGGTCTCCTCATTTCTATATAGTGGATATAAAGAAAAACATCTCACTCGGTCAACCAAGCGAGATGTTTTTGCCCGCTTGGTAAGCCAAACAGGACTAATGCTTCTGCACTAGCCCTTATACCTCAACAACAAAGCAAATTGAATAAACTTAGCTGTTTTCATGTTTGACTTTCTCCTTTGTTCAATGTCTTGTTTAGTATTTTAGCATAGGGAAAAAGCAATGTCAAGAATTTTCTGTAATATTCTGAATTTTTTGAATAGAAACAAAATATCCCTTTTCGCTCTACTTCTTCTGATACAAATCAAAAACGATCTTATCATTATAGAGATCAATGGTATTGGCCTTGACATAGAGCCCAAAGTCATTGTCAATTTCTGGTAATACAATGGTGATAGTAGACTGCTTTGGAGAAATCTGGATAAAATCTGGAATAGTTTTATTCTTGCTCAAGAGCTGTAAAACCATTTTTTGTGGAATTTGAAAGGTACCGACTGAAAAATCCTTCACCGTCAAGAGAATATTCCCGTTTTCCAACTTGGATGGTTGAAAATAAATATATAAGGGATAGTCCTTCCCTAAGAGACTCAACTGTCCTTCTAAGAGGATTTGCTGATTATCTGCATAGACCTTGTAGTCGGACAGCTTATATTTTTTCAGGAGCGATTTGATGGTATCATTGAGTTGATCACGAGTCGTTGTCATAGTTCCAACTTTGACATCTTTGGTGCCAACTGCTTGATGAAGCTGGCTAACATCTTCTCTTGGCGTTGCTAGGCGTCCTTTTACGACTATAGCAAGAGCTAAGAGAAGGCTAACCAAACCCAAGAATAACCATTTCCAAATATTGATTTTTTGAAGGAAGGGGACCTTCTCTTTTATGGGATTATTTTTGACTCCAAGTTTTCTTCGTGGCATTGATTTTCTCCAATATTGCTTGTTTTATCTTTTCATAACCCGTATTGTTGGGGTGAAAACTATCCTCTTCATACAGGGCATCATTGATAACGGTTGTCTTCCCGTCACTGATTTCTGATACGCCCATTTGGCCATCAATACCTTTATAGAGCAGATCATTGATAGGGACAAAATAGACCTGATCAAATTGCGCGATCGTTTCTTCAGTGGTCTGATTCCACTGGTCTACGGCCGACTGGATGCTGGTCAATTCAGGAAAATTCAGATAAAGAGGATTGTAGATCCCCACTACATAAATGGGAAGATGAGGATTGTTCTTTCTGGCCTTTGTGATAATTTCTTTGAGATTAGCTGTATAATTCTTGAGCGGTTTTTGGATATCTGAAAGAGAAAAATCACTCAGATGATCGACAATGATTTTACGAAGATCATTACCTCCAACCGTTAAGGTCATGACACGCGCCTCTTTGAGATCCTTCTGAAGGTCTGCCTTCTTCTTGAGCCGATCTAAAATCTGAGCACTCGTATTTCCAGCCACTCCATAGTTGACAGCCTGGTAGTGGCCATCATTTTCATTGGACAAACTTTGAGCAAGGAGGGGGACGAAGCCCCCTTGATTAGTGCTATCCCCTACTCCTTCGGTCAGTGAATCTCCGAGAGCTACATAAGTATAGGTGATTTCTTTTGCAGCCGTTTTGGGCTTGGTCATACGAGGAGACGCAGTTGGTAGCAAAGCACGAAATAGAAAGACAAAGACAAGAAGGCTGGTTAAAAAGAAAACCAAGCCTTGCATCATTTTTTTAAGATTCATATGAATACGATCGCTTATCCTTGAAAAATCACTTGTCCATCACAGATAGTATAAGCAACTTTCCCTTTTAATGTTTCACCCACAAATGGGGAATTTCCAGCTTTTGAAGCAAAATGATCTGAAACCAGACGGTCCGCACTTGGATCAAAGATCGTGAGATCTGCCGGTCCATCCACTGCGATATATCCAGCATCAAAATCATAGAGACGTGCTGGATTATAGGACATCTTTTCTAGTAATTGCATAAGGCTCAAATGTCCTGCATGCACCAAGTAGGTCAAACCGAGAGAAAGAGAGGTTTCAAGACCAGTCATCCCTGATGGTGCTTTTGTAATATCAGGAACATTCTTCTCATCTGCATGGTGAGGCGCGTGGTCTGTCGCAATCACGGAGATGACTCCTGACTTCAAGCCTTCAATCACTGCTAGGCGGTCAGATTCCAAGCGAAGAGGTGGATTCATCTTGGCATTGCTTCCCTTGGTCAATAACAGATTTTCTGTTTTTGAAAAATGTTGGGGCGCCACTTCTGCCGTTACGTGTGCTCCTAATCCTTGGGCAAATTCCACAACCTTGACACTTTCTTCCTTGGAAAGGTGTTGGATATGGAGGTGGGCACCTGTTGCATGGGCAATCATGGCATCACGCGCTGCCATCGAGTATTCGGCGACCCCTGTCGCCCCACAGACATGAAAATGTTCTTTGGCAATATTTTCATTCAAACCAAGAATACCATTCAACTCAGGGTCTTCTTCGTGTAGACTAATGAAAGTCCCTAAACGCTTTGCTTCTTCCAAGGCTTCACGAACAACCTTGGTGCTTTGAAGGGGAATTCCATCATCTGAAAAGCCTACTGCACCAGCCTGAAGCAAACCTTCAAAATCTGTCAGGTGTTGGCCGTCAAAGTTCTTAGTTACCGTCGCAACCGTATGAATATGGAGATTTTCCTTGGCGGCAGAAGCTAAGACTTCCTCTAAGGTAGCACTATCTGAAATGGTCGGATTGGTATTAGCCATCATGACCACTCGAGTAAAACCACCCGCAGCCGCTGCTAATGCACCCGTATGGATATCTTCTTTATGGGTTTGGCCAGGTTCACGAAAATGCACGTGCACATCGATCAAACCAGGAGCGACAACCAGACCAGTAGCATCAAGAACCTCTTCTCCATCTGTTGGTAGATTTTCAGCGATCTCTACAATTTTCTTTTCTTGGATGCGAACATCACACACTTGATCCAAACCTGTTTTTGGATCCATGACGCGACCATTTTTAATAACAACCATTGCGTTCTCCTTTATTCATAAAAATCGACATGGGTCTCTAGCAATCGATCCCCATCATAGCGAAACATTGCTGAAAAGAAGGGTTTATCCTCCAAGAGCCACTCGACAAAGGTATGGTCCCCCTCCCAGGTTGGTTTTGAGAGGACTTGATCATAAGGTACCCATTCCAAGGTTCCTTCGTTACATTCAATCAGTTCTCCCTCAAAGTCTGTTACCTTGAAGACATAGGTGTACCAGTCCAGATCTGGAGTAAACTCAGGAAAGGTAATAATCCCTTTCAAAACTGGATTGGCTTTCAGGCCTGTTTCCTCAAAAATTTCACGCGCAGCACACTCTTGTGGGGTTTCCCCGCGTTCTAATTTTCCACCAACCCCGATCCATTTGCCTTCATGGACATCATTGGGCTTTTTATTGCGATGCAACATGAGAAATTCTTTCCCATTGTCGATATAACAAATCGTTGCTAATTGTGGCATTTCTTTCTCCTATCTTAACCAATCAATCGGCTCGCGTCCCGCTTTTTCCAAAAAATGATTGGTTTTTGAAAAGGGTTGGGAACCAAAGAATCCTCTGTAGGCCGATAAGGGACTTGGGTGAGCTGATTCAAGAACCAAATGTCGATCGTGGGTAATCAGAGGCTTTTTCTTACGGGCATAAGATCCCCAGAGGATAAAGACAACCGGCTCCTCCAACTCATTGACCACCTTGATCACAGCATCTGTGAACAGCTCCCAAATTTGTCCCGCATGACCATTGGCTTGACCAGCAGGAACCGTCAAGCAGGCATTGAGCAAGAGCACCCCTTGCTCCGCCCAAGAGGTCAGGTCATGCGACCGCTTCTCACCAATGTCTGAGCGCAATTCTTTAAGAATATTTTGCAAAGAAGGTGGCGCCGGAACATGATCCGGCACAGAAAAACTTAAACCCTGCGCTTGATCCGGTCCATGGTAGGGATCTTGGCCTAAAATCAAGACCTTGACCTGATCCATCTCCGTTGTCTGTAAGGCCTTAAAGACCTTGTCACGCGGTGGATAGACCACTCCTTTGCTATAGACCTTATTCATAAAGTCATTGATCTGATGAAAATACCCTTCCGGAAGGTGGGATTTGATGGCCTCATGCCAGGGGGAATGTTGCATGGAAACTCTCCGCTATCCAATAAATTCTTACCTTTCATTATACCACACTTGGCGCGGATCCACTGAATAAAAAAGAGGCTGGATCATTTTATCCAACCTTTTTTGGCTCTATAATTTCTGTAGTGGGTAAAATCACCATAGGAATTATGGAGCCTATTTTGTTGTAGAAAAAGGCTCTATAATATTTGTAGTGGGTAAATCCCCTATGGATATTATGGAGCCTATT
>CAUUAM010000039.1:0-13420 GCA_963543165.1 uncultured Streptococcus sp.
CGTTCAGGCCATTTCGAAAAAAGCAGTGGTTAAAAAGTTACAAAAACACTATGCCCGACCAGAAGGTGTTCCTCTCATGGAAAATGGGGCAGAGTTCAAGATCGAAGTATCGATCCTTAAAGACCAAGCCACTGTCTTGATTGACACCACTGGTAGTAGCCTCTTCAAACGTGGTTATCGGACTGAAAAAGGGGGAGCCCCTATTAAGGAAAATATGGCAGCAGCAATTCTTCTGCTGTCAAACTGGTATCCAGATAAACCCTTGATTGACCCGACATGTGGTTCTGGAACGTTTTGTATTGAGGCGGCGATGATTGCGAGAAATATGGCACCTGGTTTACGTCGGACCTTTTCTTTTGAAGAATGGAACTGGATGGATGATCGCTTGATTCATGAAGTCCGTCAAGAAGCGAGCAGGAAAATCAATCGTGAGATCGAATTGGATATTATGGGAACCGATATCGATGCACGGATGGTTGAGATTGCTAAAGAAAATGCTCAGAAAGCGGGCGTTAGCAGTGACATTACTTTCAAACAAATGCGAGTCCAAGATCTCCACTCAGATAAGATCAATGGGGTGATTATTTCTAACCCTCCATATGGAGAACGCTTATCCGATGATGAAGGCGTGACGAGATTGTATACTGAAATGGGGCACGTATTTGCACCTCTCAAAACCTGGAGTAAATTTATCTTAACCAGTGATGAAGGTTTTGAATCTAAATTCGGTAGTAAAGCAGATAAAAAACGAAAACTTTATAACGGAACCCTTAAAGTTGATCTCTACCAATATTTTGGGGAACGTGTAAAAAGGCAGATAAAGGCATAGAAAGGATTTTTATGACAGAGAAGGATAAAAAGCCATTAGAGCAAGAAACAGAATCAATTTTAGATTTTGAAGACGCTAAAGAGATGACGATTGGGCAGGCCAATCGAAAGGCAGAAGAAATTGAAGCAGGTGTAACAGAGGGCGATAATGTCTTAGACAAATACATCAAACAACACCGAGCAGAAATTGAAGCAGAAAAATACGATACAAAGATTTTGGCCAAAGAGGAATTGGCTAAAGCTGAAGAGTTGGCAGCTACAGAAACAGTTGCTGAAGTTGCTGGAGTAGTGGAAGTACCGGAAGTAACGGAAACGGTCTTGGAACAAAGGCCTGAAATGGATGCCATCTCAACAGAATTACCAGCTAAGATTAAATTTGGACCAACACCGACCGAACCAATTGTAGAAGCAGAGGAACTTCCTGAGGAAACTCCAAGCAATGCTGGTAAACGAATCAAAGCGGTTCTATACTCTGCATTAGGTCTTGCGATTGTCGGTTCGGCCATTTTTGTGACCTATAACTGGATGCACAGTCGTGGAAAATCTGGTGGTACAACAGTTGTATCTTCTTCATCTAGCAAGTCATCTTCTACTTCTAAATCAAGTAGCAGTGAAACACAAGCTCAAAAATTGGAAGAGTTTACCAAAGCTTACGATGCCTTTTTTGTAGACGAATCGAAAAGTGGGCTTAAAAATGATAAATTTGGAGACTTGGAAAATCTGAAGAAACTGCTGGACAAATTAGAAGGAAGCAGTGATTATAATGCGGCTAAAACAAAATATGAGGACCTGGTGAAGCAAGTTTCTGCCATTCAAAAAGTGAATTCTCAATTTAGTTCTCCAGTGATCAAAGATGGAGTTCTTGATGCAACTGCCAAAGCAAAAAGTGATGCGACCTTTGCAGAAACAAAGACAGGCAATGAAAAATTAGATAGCTTATTGAATGAGGCAGTTGCGCAAGGACGTTCACAACAGGTTGCGACACCAGCTCCAGTGACAGGAACAGGTGGTGCAGATACTTCCAATGCAACTCCGGCCCCAGCTCAAGCAGCAACGCCTACAGCCCCGGCTGTAAATGCTGCTACAAGTGGTGCAGGAACTGCAAGTCCAGGCTATTCAGGTTTCGGTCTTCCGAGTGACGGTGTCCCACTTCAGCGGAACCTGAGCCGTGTGCCGTATAACCAAGCGGCTATCAATGATGTCAATAACCCGGCCTGGGTGTTTGGGGATGGTATCCTTGAAAAAGTATTGAACATTGCTCGTAAACGTGGACATATCACTGGCAATCAATACATTTTAGAGCGTGTTAATATCATTAACGGTAATGGCTATTACAATCTCTTCAAACCAGATGGAACCTATCTCTTTAGTATCAATGCCAAGACTGGTTATTTCGTAGGGAACGGAAAAGGTCATTCAGATGCTCTGGATTATTAATGCCTGAGCAAGCATACCATTTCTGGGAAAAATGACAATAAAAAAGGATGAACCACAGGCTCATCTCAGATTGAAGACAAAATCATCTTAAAAACTTTCCTTAGGTGAGTACGGACGTCAGCGAACTTCGAAGAAGTTCCATGACTAATTATTGAACCTAAGGTCTCAATAATTCCGAGTGCCTGAAACGTTATTGTTTCAGGCGCTTTTCTCACAGCGGAAAGTTTCAGTATTTTCTTAAATCAATTTAAAAATTGAAACTCAATTTTATTTTTTTGCAGAATCACTTAACTTATTTTACTTTAAAATAGTTTGTCTACATTCTAGGATGAACCATAGGTTCATCCTTTTTTGAGTTTTAAACAACATGACGTTCAAATGGATCGTCCGAAATTCCTTGATCTAGAATCAGGCGACACCATTCTTTGGCTGAGAAGAGACTGTGATCCTTGTAATTTCCACAAGACTCAATGGTTGTGCCTGGGACATCCTCCCAAGTGCTGACAGATGCAATTTCTTCTAATGATTCTTTAATCACTTTAGCAATTTCCGTACTTGAATGCTGTCCCCACATGATCATATGAAAGCCGGTGCGACATCCAAATGGGGAACAGTCAATCATACCATCTATGCGTTTGCGAATGAGCATCGCAAGAAGATGCTCAATTGTGTGGAGCCCTGCCGTTGGAATCGCATTTTCATTCGGCTGCACTAGGCGAATATCAAAGTTAGAGATGATATCTCCTTTTGGTCCAGTTTCCTCACCAATCAAGCGTACATAAGGAGCCTTCACGGCTGTGTGGTCCAATTCAAAACTTTCAACAATTACTTCTTTTGTCATACTCAAATCCTTCTTTGTTTTTCTTGATTATAGCATAAAAAGCAGATTCAACAAAGTGGAAATAGATGAATTTCTCACAGGTGTTCCATGAAAGAAACGTGGATGAAAGAATAAGGGCTAAGCAAAAATATAAAAGGTTTTTCCTGTTTTTTTAGATTGTTAATTTTACTAATTTATGGTAAAATGTAAAAGAATTTTTAATTCAACTAATTAAATAGATTTGGGGTAAAAGCATGAATTTTGTATTTACAGGTGTTTTTGCCGCGGTCATTGGTTTAGTCATTGGATATGTGGGAACTGCTCTTAAAATGAAAGCTTCAAAAGAAGCTGCGGAACTCACCCTTTTAAATGCTGAACAAGAAGCAACGAATTTACGTGGACAGGCAGAACGTGAAGCCGATTTGATTTTAAAAGAGGCGAAGCATGAGTCAAGTTCACTTAAAAAAGAAGCACTTTTGGAGGCAAAGGAAGAAGCCAGAAAATATCGTGAAGAGGTCGATGCTGAGTTTAAGTCAGAACGACAAGAATTGAAGCAATTAGAAAGCCGTTTGGCAGAACGTGCTAGCAATCTTGATCGCAAAGACGACATTTTAACAAGCAAAGAACAGTCTCTTGAACACAAAGAGCAAAGTCTTACAGATAGAACTAAACACATTGATACGCGTGAACAACAGCTGGAAGAGCTTGAACACAAGAAAGTAGAAGAACTGGAACGTGTCGCTGCTCTAAGTCAAGGAGAAGCGCGTGACATTATTTTGAATCAGACGGAAGAGCAACTTTCAAAAGAAATTGCATCGCGGATTCGTGAAGCAGAACTGGAAGTGAAAGAACGTTCTGATAAAATTGCAAAAGACATTCTCGTGCAAGCCATGCAGCGAATGGCTGGTGATTTTGTTGCTGAGCAAACAAACTCAACGGTTCATTTGCCGGATGATAGCATGAAGGGCCGGATTATTGGGCGTGAAGGACGCAATATTCGTACCTTTGAGAGCTTGACGGGGGTTGATGTGATTATTGATGATACGCCTGAAGTAGTTACCTTGTCAGGGTTTGATCCGATTCGTCGTGAAATTGCCCGCATGACAATGGAGAGTCTTCTCAAAGATGGTCGCATCCATCCAGCCCGCATCGAAGAGCTGGTTGAGAAGAACCGTCAGGAAATTGACAATCGTATTCGTGAATACGGTGAGGCCGCTGCCTATGAAATTGGTGCGCCAAACCTCCATCCGGATTTGATGAAAATCATGGGACGGTTGCAATTCCGTACGTCTTATGGTCAAAATGTCTTGCGTCACTCCATTGAAGTTGCCAAACTTTCTGGTATTATTGCCAGTGAGTTGGGTGAAAATGCTACTTTGGCACGACGTGCAGGGTTCTTGCATGATATCGGTAAAGCGATTGACCGTGAAGTGGAAGGAAGTCACGTTGAGATTGGGACAGAATTGGCACGTAAGTATAAAGAACACCCAGTGGTTGTCAATACTATTGCCAGTCACCATGGAGATGTGGAACCTG
The DNA here is from genome assembly GCA_963543165.1 of uncultured Streptococcus sp. Taxonomy (GTDB): domain Bacteria; phylum Bacillota; class Bacilli; order Lactobacillales; family Streptococcaceae; genus Streptococcus. The sequence goes on from CAUUAM010000039.1 coordinate 4,622, forward strand.
AAAGTGTTATCGCAGTCATTGTCGCTGCAGCGGATGCTTTGAGTGCAGCTCGACCTGGAGCACGAAGTGAGTCACTTGAAAGTTACATCAAACGTTTGCAAGATCTTGAAGAAATTGCAAACAGCTTTGAAGGAGTTAAGACAAGTTTCGCCCTTCAAGCAGGACGTGAAATCCGTATTATGGTTAGCCCTGAGGCAATCAAGGATGATAAAGTGACGATCTTAGCTCATGACATTCGTGAGAAGATAGAGTCAAATCTTGAATATCCTGGAAACATTAAGGTTACCGTTATTCGAGAGTTGCGTGCAGTAGATTACGCAAAATAAAGGTAAAGCTTGGGATCTAGCATCTCAAGCTTTTTTTGAAGGAAAAATCAGTTGAAAATTAGGCCGATTTTTGTTACACTAGATAGAAAGACATTGAAGGAGATATCATGGCGGATCGTGGTTTATTAATCGTATTTTCTGGCCCATCAGGCGTAGGAAAAGGGACGGTCAGAAGAGAGATTTTTGAAAAGTCGGATAATCAGTTTCAATACTCTGTATCGATGACAACGCGTGCGCAACGTCCAGGTGAAGTAGATGGTGTTGACTATTTTTTCCGTACACGTGAAGAATTCGAAGATTTGATCCGTCAAGGACAAATGTTGGAGTATGCTGAGTACGTCGGGAATTACTATGGGACTCCGCTCACCTATGTCAATGAAACTTTGGATAAGGGAGTCGATGTATTCCTTGAAATTGAAGTTCAAGGTGCGCTCCAAGTAAAGAAAAAAGTGCCAGATGCAGTTTTTATCTTCTTAACCCCGCCTGATTTGGATGAATTACAAGATCGATTAGTGGGACGCGGAACAGATAGTGCAGAAGTGATTGCGCAACGGATCGAGAAAGCAAAAGAAGAAATTGCCATGATGCGTGAATATGATTACGCCATTGTCAATGACGAAGTTCCTCTTGCGGCTGAGCGAGTTAAACGTGTGATCGAAGCAGAGCATTTCCGTGTGGATCGTGTCATTGGTCATTATCTGGATATGTTGCCCAAAACACAAACTATTGTGAAGAGATAAAAAATTAGAAACTAGGTATAGAAATATGATGTTAAAACCTTCTATTGATACGTTGCTTGATAAAGTACCATCCAAATATTCATTGGTCATTCTTATGGCAAAACGCGCCCACGAATTGGAAAGTGGTGCGGTTCCAACCCAAGAATTCCAATCAGTTAAGTCAACATTACAAGCACTCGAGGAAATCGAATCAGGTAACGTGGTTGTTCACCCGGATCCAGAAGCAAAACGCGAAGCGCTTCGTCGACGCATTGAAGCAGAGCGAATTCGCAAAGAAGAAGAAGAGCGCAAAATTAAGGAACAAATTGCCAAAGAAAAAGAAGATGGTGAAAAAATTTAAGGTTGGGAGCTTCTCAATCTTATTTTTTGCTATTTAAAGGGTGCCGTGGTAAAGTAAGGCACATATGATAAAGGCTGGAGGTGAGAAAGTGATAGCAAAAGTCATCGTAGATGTCCCATTGATGCAGACAGATAAACCCTACTCTTATCAGATTCCATCAGAATTTGAGGATATGGTAGAAGCGGGTATGCGAGTTCATGTCCCCTTTGGAAAAGGAAATCGCCTCATTCAAGGAATTGTGGTAGACGTTGTGGAAGAGGCAGATACAAGCGAGGAATTGAAGGCGATTGGAGAGGTATTAGACTACACTCCTGTCTTAAATCAAGAGCAGTTCTGGTTGGCAGATCAATTGCGAAAAAGTGTCTTTTCCTACAAAATAACGATTTTAAAAGCCATGCTTCCCTCGCTTCTTAATTCCAGTTATGACAAGATTTTGTATCCTCAACCATCTTTGGATCCAACTCTCAAAGAGAAACTTTTTGGTGAAAAAAATGAAGTTTCTTTTTCTTCTCTAGATGCGGCCGATCAAGCCCAAGTGATGCGGTTGGTCAGAAAAGGTGATTTGGTACTTGAATACAAGGCCAAGGATAAGAAACAAATTAAAACAGAAAAATGGTATCGCGTTAACCAGGAACGATTAAAAGAACTGCAACCGACTGCGAGAGCTAAAAAAAGACTAGCATTGAAAGAACGCCTGTTGCTAGAGCAAGAGGAGCAACCTTTAGCAGGATTGTATCAGGATTTTTCACGAGAAGTAGTCGCCTATTTTATTGATCAGGATGTATTAGAAATTACCGAACGAGAAGTGAATCGGGCAGCATCTTACTATGAAGGGAAAAAACAAACCCGAGCTTTGGTCTTAAATCCAGAACAATCAAAGGCTGTAAAAACAGTTGTTTCTAAACTTGGGAAAGAATCAAAGCCCTTCTTATTAGAAGGAGTGACTGGAAGCGGGAAGACGGAAGTTTATCTGCAGATTATTCAAGAAGTTCTAAATAAGGGAAAAACAGCTATTATGTTGGTTCCTGAGATTTCTCTGACACCACAGATGACAGACCGTTTTATTTCCCGTTTTGGTCAGGAAGTGGCCATTTTGCACTCAGGGTTATCAAATGGTGAAAAGTACGATCAATGGCGGAAGGTAGAACGTGGAGAGGCCAAGGTAGTGGTTGGAGCGCGCTCAGCAATCTTTGCACCTTTGAAGAATATAGGTGCCATCATCATTGATGAGGAACATGAGGCTTCTTACAAACAAGATAGTAACCCGCGCTACCATGCGCGGGAAGTCGCAGTCTTAAGGGCTCAGTACAATCAGGCAGTCTTGCTTCTTGGATCTGCCACCCCAAGTCTAGAATCACGGGCTCGTGCAACAAAAGGGATTTATGAATTAATTCGTCTAACCCAGCGGGCCAATCCGGCAGCCAAAATTCCAGAAGTTAAAGTCGTTGATTTCCGTGATTATATTGGCCAAAATGAAGCTGGAAACTTCACTCCTGTCTTAGTGGAAGCTATTTCTGATCGCTTGCAGAAAAAAGAGCAGGTTGTCTTGATGTTGAACCGACGTGGCTATTCCAGCTTTGTCATGTGTCGCGAGTGTGGGACAGTGGATACGTGTCCGAATTGTGACATCTCTTTGACCCTCCATATGGACACAAAAACGATGAATTGCCATTACTGTGGTTATAGTAAGGCAATTCCTCGACACTGTCCAAATTGCCAAAGTAGTTCCATTCGTTATTACGGAACAGGAACGCAAAAAGCCTATGATGAATTACAAGAGATCTTTCCTGAGGCTAAAATTTTGCGCATGGATGTCGATACCACCCGAAAAAAAGGGAGCCACGCAGCGATACTAGATGCTTTCGGGAATGGAGAAGCAGATATATTATTAGGAACGCAAATGATTGCGAAAGGTCTAGATTTTCCCAATGTGACCTTGGTGGGTGTTTTGAACGCGGATACTTCTTTAAATTTGCCAGATTATCGATCCTCAGAGAGAACCTTTCAACTCTTGACTCAGGTGGCAGGAAGAGCAGGACGAGCAGAGAAAGAAGGAGAGGTTATCATTCAGAGCTACAACCCCAATCATTATGCGATTAGATTTGCCAAAGACCAAGATTATGAAGGTTTTTTTGCCTATGAAATGCAGATTCGTCGGCAGCTGGGCTATACGCCTTATTACTTCACAGTTGGGTTGAACCTATCGCATAAGAGTGAGGAAATTGTGATGAAGAAGTCACATCAGGTCATGGAAATTCTCCATTCTGGCTTATCCGATCAGGTCCAAATTTTAGGACCAACTCCTAAACCAATTGCGCGTACACATAATTTGTATCATTATCAAATCATTGTGAAGTATCGTTTTGAAGAAGGCATGACACAGGTATTGAATCAAATTTTGGAATTTACGCAAGAAAAAGGCAACCAAGATTTACGAGTTAGTATTGATAATGAACCTCAAAGTTTTATGTAAGGAAGAAAAATGACAAAATTAATTTTTATGGGAACGCCTGATTTTTCAGCGACCGTTTTAAAGGGATTGTTAGCAGATTCTCGTTATGAAATTCTGGCAGTAGTGACCCAACCAGACCGCAAAGTAGGTCGTAAAAAAGAAATTCGAATGACTCCAGTGAAGCAAGTAGCTTTGGAACACCAATTACCAGTTCTGCAACCTGAGAAATTATCAGGTAGTCCAGAAATGGAAACTCTCCTATCCTTGAATGCGGATGGAATTGTGACCGCTGCTTTTGGACAATTTTTACCGACAAAATTATTAGAAAACTTTCAGTTCGCTGTGAACGTCCACGCTTCTTTGTTGCCTAAATATAGAGGTGGTGCGCCGATTCATTATGCTTTGATCAATGGCGATGAAGAAGCTGGGGTTACAATTATGGAAATGGTCAAGGAAATGGATGCTGGAGACATGATTGCAGCTCGTTCTCTACCAATTTTAGATGAGGACAATGTGGGAACCTTGTTTGAAAAATTGGCTGTCCTTGGACGGGATCTACTCCTAGATACTTTGCCAGATTACCTAGCAGGGGAGATCCAGCCAAGGCCACAAGATCCTAGTTTGGTCACATTTTCACCAAATATTTTGCCGGAAGAAGAAGTTTTGGAGTGGACCAAAAGCAATCGCCAAGTCTTTAATCAGATTCGGGGGATGAATCCTTGGCCAGTCGCTCATACCTTGCTAAATGGCCAGCGATTTAAAATCTATGTAGCAGAGCCATGTGATGGAGAGGGAAGTCCAGGTCAGGTCATTCATCTGACTAAAAAAGAGTTGGTAGTCGCTACAGGAGAAGGTGCGCTATCCCTCAAAGTTGTGCAGCCAGCAGGAAAACCTAAAATGTCCATTACAGACTTTTTAAATGGTGCGGGCCGTCAATTGAAAGTAGGAGATCACTTTGGAAGGTAAACAAATGAATGCGCGTGAACAGATTGTTCGCGTTTTAGAAGAGGTCTTTGAACACGGAGCCTATTCCAACATTGCCCTGAATCAAGTGCTCGAACACTCTCTTCTTTCAGATAAGGATAAAAGCTTTGTGACAGAGGTTGTGTACGGTACCGTAGCACGAAAAATAACGCTTGAATGGTATCTTGCCCACGTGATCGAGGACCGAACAAAGTTGGATCGGTGGCTTTATTACCTTTTGATGATGAGCCTCTATCAACTTGTCTATTTGGATCGCATTCCCGATCATGCCGTCGTCAATGAAGCTGTCCGAATCGCAAAAAGTCGTAAAGAGGGTAGTGAAAAGTTTGTCAATGCCATTCTCAGAAAGTTGATCCGCGAGGGTCTGCCAGCTATTGAAACCATTAAGCGAAAAAATAAGCGCTATTCGGTACAGTACTCTCTACCCGTCTGGTTGGTCAAAGAGTTGATTGAAGAATACGGTGAAGAACGGGCTCAGGCTATTTTTGATAGTTTATACCAGCGCAATAAATCAAGTATTCGTGTGATTGATCTTGACGAAAAAGAAGAGTTGGCTCAGACACTAGAAGCAAAATCTTCTCTACTTGCTCCGTCTGCCCTCGTGAAAGATCAAGGGTATTTTGCAGGCCACTCTTTATTTAGAGAAGGACGCATCACCATTCAGGATGAATCCAGCCAATTGGTCGCGCCCGCTTTGGATTTGCAAGGAGATGAGAGGGTTTTAGATGCCTGTGCAGCGCCAGGTGGAAAGACGACTCACATCGCTTCTTATCTCACGACTGGGAAAGTCACAGCCTTGGATCTCTATGATCACAAACTAAAATTGATTCAAGAAAATGCTCATCGCCTTCATATTGCGGACAAAATTTTGACAAAGAAGTTAGATGCGACAAAAGTCTTTGAAACATTTGGCCCTGATGCATTCGATAAGATATTGGTAGATGCCCCTTGTTCAGGGATAGGTTTGATACGGAGAAAGCCCGATATCAAGTATAATAAAGAGAGTGCAGATTTCGCTTCTTTACAAGCGATTCAATTGGCCATTCTGGATAGTGTTTGTCAAAGTGTGCGTAAAGGTGGTATAATAGTGTACAGTACGTGTACAATTATGGGGAAAGAAAATTTTGAAGTGGTGGACCAATTTTTGAAACACCATCCAAATTTCGAACAAGTTCCATTGGAGCACGAAAGAAAAGATATTCTCAAGAATGATTGTATCCTTATTACACCTGAATTATATGGAAGCGACGGCTTCTTTATCAGTCGTTTTAAGAGAATGTCATAATATCAGGAGGAAACTGACAGTATGGATATGACGATCTTAACCGATGTAGGTCAAAGACGGACAAATAACCAAGACTATGCAAATCAATATAGAAACAAAGCAGGGAAATCCATGATTTTTCTTGCTGATGGTATGGGGGGACACCGTGCCGGAAATATTGCTAGTGAAATGGCAGTCACAGCCCTAGGTGCGGCCTGGGTTTCTTCTGAGATCGAGACGGTTAATCAAGTACGTGAATGGTTTGCAGAACATTTAGAAGCTGTGAACCGTCGGATTCATTTAGCTGGGCAAGATGATGAACACAAAGGAATGGGAACGACACTGGAAGCTTTGGCTTTTGTAGAAGGTCAAGTGATTTATGCCCATGTTGGAGATTCGCGGATTGGTCTCATTCGTCAGGGGGAATACCAACAGTTGACCAGTGATCATTCTCTTGTAAATGCTCTTTTGCGAGCAGGTCAAATTACAGAGGAAGAAGCAGCCCATCATCCTCAACGTAACATCATCACTCAGTCCATTGGCCAAAAAGATGAGTTAGAGCCGGATTATGGTTTGGTGACGGTTGAAGCAGATGATTATATTTTGATCAATAGTGACGGTTTAACCAATATGATTGGCCCAGATGAAATCAGAGATATTGTCTTGAGTGATGTTTCACTGGAAGAAAAAGCTCAAACCTTGATTCGTTTTGCCAATAATGCTGGAGGCTTGGATAATATCACTGTTGTACTGCTCCACTTTACTGAGGAGGACGCAGCATGATTCAAATCGGCAAAATTTTTGCCGGACGATATAAAATCATCCAACAAATTGGACGCGGTGGGATGGCAGATGTTTATCTTGCTCGTGATCTGATTTTAGATGGGGAAGAAGTTGCAGTCAAGGTACTGCGTACGAATTACCAGACGGATCCCATTGCAGTTGCACGTTTTCAGCGTGAAGCGAAAGCGATGGCGGAGCTGGATCATCCAAATATCGTCCGGATTACAGATATTGGCGAAGAAGAAGGGCAGCAATACCTTGCAATGGAATATGTTGCAGGTTTAGACTTAAAACGCTACATCAAAGAGAACGCACCTTTATCAAATGAAGAAGCAGTTCGTTTGATGGGGCAGATTCTCTTAGCTATGCGTCTTGCCCATACGCGTGGCATTATCCATAGAGATTTAAAACCACAGAATGTCCTCTTGACACCAGATGGAACAGCGAAAGTTTCAGATTTTGGGATTGCAGTGGCCTTTGCAGAGACTAGCTTGACCCAGACCAACTCGATGTTGGGGTCGGTTCATTATTTGTCCCCTGAGCAGGCGCGTGGATCAAAAGCAACGGTTCAAAGTGACATCTACGCTATGGGGATCATTTTCTATGAGATGTTAACCGGGCACATTCCTTATGATGGAGATAGTGCGGTTACGATTGCACTGCAGCATTTTCAAAAGCCTCTTCCATCTATTCGTGAGGAAAATAAGAATGTTCCACAAGCTCTAGAAAATGTGGTGATCAAAGCGACAGCTAAAAAACTGACGGATCGCTATAAGTCAGTGGCAGAGATGTATGTGGATCTTTCAAGTTGTTTGTCCTATGAGAGAAGAAATGAGAAAAAACTGATTTTTGAAGACCAAGCGAAAGCTGATACAAAGACTCTTCCAAAAGTGAGTCCAACTCCAAAGACGGCTCCTGTTCCAATCTCTGAGGTACGCAATGAAATCAGTTCGGTAGATCCAAATCGACCATTATCTAACCAACAGACCATGGCGCCAAGTAAAAAGCCAAGAAGACGCTTGCGGGCGCGCTACAAGGTCTTGTTTGTTGCCATTGCCCTAGTTCTTGCAGCCTTTACCTTCTTGTTGTATATGAGCCCGGCCAATAAAACCGTTCCAGATGTTTCCGGCAAAACCATTGCCGAAGCTAGAGCGGTCATTGAGGGACAAGACCTTCAAGTTGGTGAAGAGAAGGAAGAGTACAGTGATTCGGTTGCAGAAGGTTATGTCATTCGAACCAATCCCAATGCAGGGGCCCAAAAGAAAGAACAAAGTCGAATTGATTTGATCGTTTCAAAAGGACCAAACAGCTTTGAAATGCCAAATTACGTGGGTGAAACACGGGCAGCGGCTGAAGAGGATCTGAAAAATACTTATAAAGTATCGAGCAAAATGATCACGATTGAAGAAGTTGAGACCTTTGATTATGCTGCAGGGACAGTTCTTGAACAAACCCCAGCCCCAGGAGAGCAATATTCTCTGAATTCAAAAACTAAGATTGTTTTGAAAGTAGCGAAAGAAACGACTTCAATTGAAATGCCAAACTATGTTGGATCAACTTATGATTTCGCTAGAAGTAATTTGATTGAGATCTATGGTATTAAAGAAGCCAATATCGAATTAAGAAAAACAGAACATCTCCCTGATGGGGTAGTTGTTTCTGCAGGTCAAATTGTCAGTCAAACTCCAGAAGTTTCGAGTACGGTGGATATTAACCGAACACGAATTGTCTTGACGGTATATGAGCCTAAAGTGACGGCTTCTTCAAGTACGAAAGCCTCATCTAGTTCAGATACATCTAGTTCATCCTCTGCTGAACGATCAGATACAGAAAGTTCCAGCAGTAGTGCAACTGGTGGAGATTCATAATTCAGTTTAAGACTCAGATGGATTTCTGAGTCTTTTTGATTG
>CAUUAM010000040.1:0-13038 GCA_963543165.1 uncultured Streptococcus sp.
AGGCCGTTGCTTAATCTTTTATTATTTCATTGTCCACTTGACTGGGAGCAGTTCATTTTGTCCCAGCTTTTTTTTTATTTTTTTCCTCAAATGGCTAAAAAACTACGAATTATATAAGTAGGAGGAAGAAATATGTATAATAAAGTTATTTTAATTGGTCGCCTCGTAGCGGCTCCAGAATTGCATAAAACCAGCACAGACAAATCAGTCGCTCGCGTGACCGTTGCGGTCAATCGTCGCTACAAGGACCAAAACGGGGAGCGAGAGACCGACTTTGTCAATGTCGTTGTCTGGGGAAAATTGGCTGAAACCATGGCCAGTTATGCTAGTAAAGGCAGCTTGATTTCTTTAGATGGAGAGATTCGGACGCGCCGCTACGAGAAAAATGGGGCCATGCAGTATGTGACGGAGGTCCTCTGCCAAAGTTTTCAGTTGCTAGAGAGCCGAGCTCAGCGAGCTATGCGGGAAAATGGTGGAACAGGAGATTTGGCCGATATTATCTTAGAAGAGGAAGATCTTCCCTTTTAGAAGTAATTAATGAAAAGCTGGTTCGGTAATAGTCCAGCTTTTTCTTTTTTATTTGATATATCGTTCGGTATTTTTATTTTTAAAAAAGAATAGATAATAGAATCTTTACAATAAAAGCCAGCACTTTTTTAAAAAAAATAGTAAAATAAAGTAATATACGTTTGAAAATTTTCGGAAAAGAGACGGGTTTGAAAGATAAAAAAGAGAAAACAGAGCAGTTGAAATGGTTGATAAAACGGGTTTTGCTGCTCATTCCAGTGGTCTGTATCCTCTTGTGGATTTATGCAGTTTGTCAGACATCAACCATTAAGGGACAGACTAAAATTGGTGTCACTTATATGACCATGAACAATGAGTTCTATAAAAGTATTCATTCGGAAATTAGTCGAATTGCTGATGAGAGAGGGGCTCTGGTCTATGTCCGAGATCCAGAATTGGACGAAAAAAGGCAGAGCCAGCAGATCGATGATTTTTGCGCCCAAAAAGTGAATGTGATTGTGATTAATCCGGTCAAGGGGGATAGCCAGCCGATTTTAAAGGCCCTTAAAAAAGCTAGAAAGCAAGGAATTAAGATCATTGCGGTCGATACTCAGCTGAAGCATTTTAAGCCCGATGCCAGCATTGTATCCGATAACTACCAAGCAGGAGTCTTGATTGCGAAAGAGCTGATGAAACGCTCTTCTAGTGCTCGGGTTCTCCTCTTGGAACATAAGGGAACTGTTTCAGCAGATACGCGGATTCAGGGATTTAAGGATACCATCAAAGGGCATGGAGCTTATCAGATCGTCTCGGAACTAGAAACCAAGGGGCAGACGGAGATCGCCATGCCAGCTGTTCGAGGGTTCTTGCAATCTGGGACTGACATAGATACCCTGGTTGCTTTAAACGATCGCTCGGCTATCGGAGCCCTGGCTGCCATTAAGGAGCAAGGGATCACCCACCCCATCGCGATTTATGGGATTGATGGTTCGCCGGATATGAAGTCCTTGCTACACTCGACTGATGATGTCGAGGGGACCGTTGCCCAGTCTCCTTTGAAGATGGGAGACCGCGTCATGGAGGTCATCCAAGATATGACGGCTGGGAAGAGCTACCAAAAAGAGATAACTATTCCGGTTCAAATGATGACAAAGGAAAACATCGATCAATTTGATGTGAATGGGTGGCAGTGATGAGAAAATTTAGAGGTGTGAGGTACAGTTTGGCCATCTTGATGGTTGTCAATTTTGTCGCTGTTATGCTCAACAGTATCATCTATCTTCAAGCTACAAACTATATCATTGCTCAACGACAAGCTTCTCTCTTAGTAGAGCGCCTAGAACGTATTCCCTTTGCTCCATCTGTAACTTTTTGGTTATCCGCGGTCCTATTTGCTGGGATCGCCCTGATCTCTATGAGTCGTTACCGGCCTCAAACGAGTCGGTGGTCTATTTTTGATCAGTGGAATATTTTGGAAATTCTCCTGATGTTGCTTCTGATGTGGGTGCAAAATATTGCTTATAATGGGCTCATCCTCTTGGTTTTTGCGGATATCTTTTATGGTTCCAAAGAGTTGAATACCAAGCGAGACCGTAAGTATTGGTTTGCTTTTATTTTAGTGAGTTTTTTGATGCTCCTCGTGACCAATTCAGACGTCTTTTCCCTTTTCTTTCCGATTCCTTCCCTAGATACCTATATTTATTTTTATCCTGCCTCTATCCGTATTCTAGCCTTTTTCCTAAAAAATTCCCTCTATGCCTTGAATATGGTGCTCTTCATTATTTCGCTCTTGTTCTACATTATGAATGTTCTTGCGGAAAATCATGAGGTTGAAGAAGAGTTAGCCATGGTTTCGAAGGTCAATACGGAGTTAAACAACTATATGGCCTTGTCTGAGAAGATTGCAGAGGATCGAGAGCGGAAGCGGATTGCGCGGGAGATTCACGATACCTTGGGGCACGCGCTAACAGGGATTTCCGCAGGCCTCGATGCTGTTGGGGTGTTGATTGATATCGATCCCAATCGGGCCAAAGAGCAGGTGAAAAGCGTATCAGAAGTTGTCCGTGAAGGAATTCAAGATGTGAGGGGGTCTCTCAACCGCCTTAGACCGGGAGCTCTTGAGGGACGAACTCTCAAAGATGCTTTAGAAAAGACGATCCGTGAGTATCAGGCGCTTTCAAACTTACAGGTTGATCTAAACTATGAATGGATCGATGTCGATATGGATGTCATGATTGAGGATACGATCTTTCGTGTGATCCAAGAGTCCATGACCAATGCGGTTCGCCACGGCCATGCCAGTCAGTTAACCCTCCATTTTTTTGAGGATAAAGAGAATTACTTGATCACATTACAGGATAATGGAGTGGGGTTTGAAACCTTGACTTATGGCTATGGACTCAAACAGATGATGGAGCGTATTTCCATTCTGGGAGGACAGCTCCAATTTGAAAGCCGCGATGGATTTTTCACGCGCGTCAGTTTACCGAAATATAAAGAAGGGAGATAAGAGATGGTAATGAAAGTAATGGTGGCAGATGATCAGGCCTTGATTCGAGAATCTCTGAAAATCATTTTATCGGCCCACCCCGATATTGAAGTGGTTGCCGCAGTGGAAGACGGGAATCACGTCTTGTCTAGCATTCCCCAAACCCATCCTGACCTGATCTTGATGGATATCCGGATGCCAGGAATGGATGGGGTTTTAGCCACAAAAGAAGTCAAAGAGCACTACCCAGATATCAAAATTATTATTTTAACAACCTTTGATGATGATGAATTTATCTATAGTGCGCTTAAGTATGGTGCTTCAGGCTATCTCTTAAAGGGAGCCTCGACAGAGGAGCTTTATGAAGCGATTAAGGTGGTGTACCAAGGCGGAGCCATGATCAATCCCAATATTGCTAGTAAAGTCTTTCAAATCTTTTCACAAATGGCCAAATCTAATTTCTCTATCGCTGTGGATGAGGAAAATGTCAAGGATTTGAGTACGACAGAATGGCGCATTATCCAAGAAGTCGGCTATGGGGAGTCCAATAAAGAAATTGCAGCCAAACTCTTTTTATCAGAAGGGACAGTGCGCAATTACTTATCAACGATTTTGGCAAAATTAAACCTACGTGATCGAACGCAATTAGCGATCTGGTCTGTCCAAACAGGAGTGACCAGACGTGATTTTTCAAAAGGAAATTCGGAATGAAATTGAAGCGAAAGTATCTTTCTTGGGGAATTGGCCTCCTTTCTATGCTCTGTATGAGTGCAGGTTTCTATTGGTGGAAGCAGCAACCAACTGTGCTCCATATAGGTCTTTATGCAGGATCTAGTTGGGATGTGCCGACCAGCCAACGTTCGAATGCCTTGGATCGTGCCATTCAAAAATTTGAAAAGTCTCATCCCCATGTCCGTGTGGAATATGAAAATGGAATTCCACAGTCAGATTATTCAGATTGGCTCTCAGAAAAGATTGTTTCAGGGAAGACGCCGGATGTGTTTATGGTCTCTGAGCAAGATCTTTCCTTATTAGCTGCGCGTGGCGTGCTAGAGAAATTGAATGGTTACATGGATCGAAAAGACCAGGCTGCCTTTTATCCCGTTGCTTTTGAATCCGGTGTCTATCAGGGGCAAACCTATGCCTTGCCTTATGAAAGTAATCCTATTTTGATGTGTGTCAATAAAGATCTACTGGATAAAGAAGGCATCGCGGTTCCCAAAGAAGGTTGGACGCTTGATGAGTTTTATGAGACTTGTAAAAAACTCACCAAAGATACCGATGGGGATGGACAACTAGACCAATTTGGGAGTACAGAATACACCTGGAAAGAAGCCTTAGCAGCAAATGGTGGTCATCTCTTTCAGGGAGGGATGCTCAAGCTCACGGCTCCAGAAGTCAAAGAGTCCTTGACCTTTTTGCAAAAATTGGAAGATCTAAATAAAAATTATAAGGTGAGCTCCAAAGATTTTGACCAGGGGAAAGTCGCCTTTTATCCTATGACCTTGGCCCAATATCGGACCTATAAACCTTATCCCTACCACGTTTCTAAATATTCAAACTTCACCTGGACCTGCATCCCGATGCCTGCTAAGTCAAAAACGACCAAGGCGACCTTAGTCACAACGACTTCTTTTGCCATGTCCGCTCGGACTTCTCATTCCAAGTTGGCCTGGGAGTTGATGCAAGTTTTGACAGAGGACCCAGAAATTCAACAAACCCTTTTTGCCCAATCTCAAGGGATCTCCGTCATGCCACAGGTAGTCAAGAGTCGCTCCAGTAAAGACCTTCTGCAGGCGGATGATTTTGGAGTAGATTCCTTGACCAACCAGACCTTGAACCGCATCATGGAGCAAGCTGTTGAAAGCAGTCCTAAAAATGTCTCAAAAGAGGTGCTAGAAAAGCTAGACTACTTGATCGGCAATGCCTTGCGCGATCAGGATATCGAGAACCGTTTGCCTCAAATTCAGAGGGAGATGGAAAGCAGTCTACAGGTAGGAGTTTAGAGTAAAATAAGATGGCATTTTGTCAAGTGACAGATGTCATTTTTTAATTGCTAAATGTCATATTTGAAATGTGACATTTGACAATGTAAAAGCGTTTTCAAAAGATCTACAATAGAGTCAAATAAAGGAGGCGTGACAAAATGAAATACCTCATTTTGGTCAGTCATGGTGGACTGGCAGAAGGTCTAAAAACATCACTAGCCATGTTTGCTGGTGACAAGATGGATCAGGTTATCGCAGTTGGACTTAAAGAAGGAAAATCGGTCGATGACTTTGCAGTTGATTTTAGAGAGAGCATTTCAGGATTGACAGCAGAAGATTCCGTGTTGGTCTTGGCGGATATTGTAGGGGGGAGCCCATTAACCACTGCAGCTACTGTCTTAGAAGAAGCCGGAAAGCTCGATGGAGCCTTGATCCTTGGAGGAATGAACCTCACCATGGCTTTGACGGCAGTTGTGATGAAGGATGTGTTGGATGGAGATGATTTATCAGCCACCATCTTATCCGAAGCACGATCTGCACTCCAGCCTTTTGAAGTTTCAGCTACCAGTGCTGAAGAAGATGATGATATTTAATAGGGAGGTACCTTATGGTAGTAACATTTGTACGGATTGATGACCGCATGATTCACGGTCAAACAGTCACACGCTGGGCGAAGGAAAAACCATGTGATGGTTTGATTGCCGTTAACGATGCAGCAGCATCAAACAAGGTTTTGATCCAAGCTTACAAAGGAGCATCCGACAAGAAAACCTTTGTATGGACAAAAGAAGCCTTTAAGGAAAAATCAGCAAAAGTAACGGAATCAGATAGTCGTTACTTCTTGATCACCAAGAATCCTATCGACATGAAGGAAATTTTGGTCGACCAAGGGTTTGTTCCAGGTGATGTCAAAGAAATCATCGTTGGCCCTGCAAATGATCGTCCTGGTGCTGTGAAATTGGGAAATAACCAATCCATCACTCAGGAAGAAGCAGAAGCCTTCCAAGCCATTCAAGCAGCAGGCTACAAGGTGAAATTCCAATTGTTGCCAGATGTTTCAATCGGTTATTGGGATGATTTCAAATCAAAATTTGGTTTTTAAACCCAACAGTCTCATCTGTTAGGTAAATAAATTTACAAACAAAAGGAGCGTTTGTTATGACAATTTCATGGATTCAAGCAATCTTGCTTGGTATTTTCGCCAGCTTGTCTTCAATGCCTGGTATGGGAGGTTCCAGTATCGGGAACTATACACTCGGTCGTCCCTTGATCGGTGGGTTGATTTCAGGTTTAATTCTTGGAGATGTGACAACCGGTATTATGGTCGGGGTTGCCCTTCAAGTCGTTTATATCGCCTTGGTAACACCTGGTGGTACCGTATCTGCCGATGTTCGTGCCATCTCTTATATCGGTGTTCCTCTTGCTATCTTGTTTGTGCATGCCAATAACATCACAGATGAAGCAGGAATCGCTGCAGCTGCAGCTCCAATCGGTGCAGCCGTTGGGACCATCGGTACCGTTCTTTTCTACGGTACTGCTACTATGAACTTGGTATGGCAACACATTGGTTGGAAAGCTGTTGAAGAAGGAAACTTCAAAAAACTATACGCTGTTGACTGGGTTTACCCTTGGATCTCTCACTTCCTCTTCTCTTTCCTTCCAACAATGATTATCACCAAATACGGTGAAAACATGGTTGATTTGATGAAACAATACCTTCCTATGGATGGTTACTGGATGAAAGCCCTCTTTACAGTCGGTGCTCTCCTCCCATGTGTCGGTATTGCCATCTTGTTGAAACAAATTGTTACAGAAGCAACTGACTTCATTCCATTCTTTGTTGGATTTACCTTGGCTAAATCTCTCGGTTTGAACTTGGTATCAAGCGCCGTTGTTTCATTAATCTTTGCAGTAATCTACTATGAACTTGAAGTGATCAAATCGATGAAAGCTGCTCCAGCCGGAGTGGTGGACCTAGACGATGATGAGGAGGATATTTAAAATGGCTGATAGAAAGAAAATTTCAAAGAAAACATTAGCAAAAGCATTCCATCATTGGTATTATGGTCATTTGACTTGTTTCTCTCAAGAACATATGCAAACCTTCGGTTACTTGACTTCTATGCTTCCAATTGTAGAAGAAATGTATGACACCAAAGAAGAACAAAAAGATGCTATGCAAACCTATACAGCCTTCTTCAACACAGAACCACAACTTGGAGCTCTTGTTGTAGGGATTACAGCTGGTTTGGAAGAAGCGCGTGCCAACGGAGACGCAGTGGATGGCGAAACCATCAATGGAATGCGTGCCGGTTTGATGGGACCAATCGCTGGTATTGGTGACTCATTGGTCGTTGGTACCTTGATTCCCGTTCTTTTAGGGATTGCCCTTGGCCTTTCTAAGGGTGGGAACATCGCTGGTGCCCTCTTCTACATCGTCGTATGGAACCTCTTGGTTTACTTTGGTATGCGCTTTGCCTTCTTCAAAGGTTACCAATTAGGGGATAAAGCCGTTGAATTCCTTGTAGGACCAAAAGGACAAGCTCTTCGTAAAGCGATCAGCGTTGTCGGTGG
Organism: uncultured Streptococcus sp.; assembly: GCA_963543165.1. GTDB lineage: Bacteria > Bacillota > Bacilli > Lactobacillales > Streptococcaceae > Streptococcus. The sequence continues at coordinate 7,558 of CAUUAM010000040.1, forward strand.
TATGGTTATTGGTGCCGTAGCAGCTACTTGGGTATCTGTTACAACAGCCCTTCAATTCAAGAATTCTGAAGGGAAAGTCTTCTTGAACATCCAAGAAAAGATCGATGGTGTTTATCCAGGTCTCTTGACAGCGGCCTTCATCACTCTTTGCTGGTGGTTGATGTCTAAGAAAAAAATTTCACCAAACAAAGTCATGTTACTTCTCGTTGTCGTTGCTTTGATCGGTGTTGCCCTTGGTATCTTTGACCCACATCTTAAATACTAAGGTAAAGAAAAAACGAATTTGCTAGTAGGAGTTTTTGAGAATGAAGTGAATGGACCTCCTTTACTTGCACTTCATTCTCAATTTTTATCAGGAGGAATCCCATGGTTACAAAACAAGAACTTGTCAATGGATATGAAACAGAAATCAAGTACCAACGTCACATGCTTGAAAACCTTGGTCGTTGGTTTAGCTTACTCTTTATCATTGCCAGTATTGGTGTGGTCTTGATCTATCTCTTTCACAAAAGTTTCCTCCCACTCTTGATCCTAGGGATTTTACTAGCCTTGGTTGGAATTTTAGGCATGATTGTTTTTGGATATGGGATCTACCGCGGGCGGATCAATCTTCAAAAAGTGATCGATGATTTCAATCAAAAATTGACAATTTTAAATTAAAATTTTAGAAACATCTCATCTATTTTTGAGGTGTTTTTTTCTTGACTATTTCTGACCAAGTGATACAATAGAAACATAAGTTAGCACTTAGGTATGAAGAGTGCTAAAAACACGTATGGAGGAATAAATATGTTAAAACCATTAGGAGACCGTGTGGTCTTAAAAGTAGAAGAAAAAGAACAGACAGTTGGTGGCTTTGTCCTCGCAGGTGCGAGCAAGGCCGATACAAAAACAGCTGAAGTCATTGCCGTTGGTGAAGGTGTCCGTACCTTAAGTGGCGAACTGATTGCCCCAGCTGTGAAAGCAGGAGATCAGGTCTTGGTGGAAAGCCATGCAGGGATTGAAGTTAAAGATGGAGAGGAAACCTACACCATCGTTGGAACATCAAACATTCTTGCAATTGTAGAGTAAGAGAAGAAAGAGGTAAGAGAAATGGCAAAAGATATTAAATTTTCATCTGATGCGCGTTCTGCAATGGTTCGTGGTGTCGATGTCTTAGCAGATACAGTGAAAGTTACGTTAGGCCCTAAAGGACGCAATGTGGTTCTTGAAAAATCATTTGGTTCTCCTTTGATCACAAATGATGGGGTGACCATCGCCAAAGAAATCGAATTGGAAGACCATTTTGAAAATATGGGTGCCAAATTGGTGTCAGAAGTGGCTTCTAAGACCAATGATATCGCAGGTGACGGTACAACAACTGCAACGGTCTTGACCCAAGCCATCGTCCGTGAAGGGATCAAAAACGTCACTGCAGGGGCTAACCCAATCGGTATCCGTCGTGGGATTGAGACTGCTGTTGCAACAGCAGTAGAAGCTTTGAAAAACAATGCGATTCCAGTATCGAGCAAGGAAGCTATTGCTCAAGTAGCTGCTGTGTCTTCGCGTTCTGAAAAAGTCGGTGAGTACATCTCTGAAGCTATGGAAAAAGTTGGCAAAGATGGGGTTATCACCATTGAAGAGTCTCGTGGAATGGAAACAGAACTGGAAGTGGTTGAAGGCATGCAGTTTGACCGTGGTTACCTTTCACAATACATGGTGACTGACAATGAAAAAATGGTAGCCGATCTTGAAAATCCATACATTTTGATTACGGACAAGAAGATTTCAAATATCCAAGAAATCTTGCCATTGTTGGAAAGCATTCTTCAAAGCAACCGTCCCCTCTTAATCATCGCAGATGATGTAGATGGCGAAGCTCTACCAACGCTTGTCTTGAACAAGATCCGTGGTACATTTAATGTTGTAGCTGTTAAGGCACCAGGATTTGGAGATCGCCGTAAAGCTATGCTAGAAGATATCGCCATCTTGACAGGTGGTACAGTCATTACAGATGATCTTGGTTTGGAATTGAAAGATGCAACCATTGAAGCACTTGGTCAAGCAGCTAAAGTTTCAGTTGATAAAGACAGCACTGTCATTGTCGAAGGTTCTGGTAACCCAGAAGCAATTGCTAACCGTGTTGCTGTCATCAAGTCACAAATCGAAACCACAACATCTGAATTTGACCGTGAAAAATTACAAGAACGTTTGGCTAAATTGTCTGGCGGTGTTGCCGTGATTAAGGTCGGTGCTGCAACAGAAACAGAATTGAAAGAAATGAAACTCCGTATCGAAGATGCCCTTAATGCGACTCGTGCAGCCGTTGAAGAAGGGATCGTTGCTGGAGGTGGTACAGCTCTTGTCAATGTCATCTCTGCAGTCGCAGCTCTTGAATTGGAAGGGGATGAAGCGACCGGACGCAATATTGTTCTTCGTGCTTTGGAAGAGCCAGTTCGCCAAATTGCTCACAATGCTGGTTACGAAGGATCTATTGTGATTGATCGCTTGAAAAATGCCGAAGTCGGAACAGGCTTCAATGCCGCAACAGGTGAATGGGTGAATATGATTGATGCAGGGATCATCGATCCTGTTAAAGTCAGCCGTTCAGCCCTTCAAAACGCAGCTTCTGTTGCTAGTCTCATTTTAACAACTGAAGCAGTCGTAGCCAACAAACCAGAACCAGCAGCCCCAGCAGGACCAGGAATGGATCCAGGCATGATGGGTGGGATGATGTAACCTGATACCAATGATTGGTGCTAAAGTACCGAATCACTGGACGGTAGCCGCTATGTTGCGGTCTACCTAATCATCTTACTAGCTCAAAGGGAGGAAGGTATCGTTCCTCCCTTTTTCTTGTTATCAGTTATTCTTCTTACTTGCTCCTTTTTGTTAAGGGATAATATTTTTATTTTAAATTTTGTAACAGAAATGATAAATACTAGTTAAAGAGGACTTGTGTAGATGCTTGAAAATCAAGCGTTTGCGGTATTTTTTGATGGAGGAGTATTTGCCAACAAATTGCAATACAAATTAACTGATTTTGTAATAATTCTAGTGTATACTATTAAGAGTAGATCACAGGTCTACATTGTTGCAAGGGGAGAACTTCCCACATACATGTCTATTGACAATAAAACTTGATCGTAATATCGCTGTTAGTAAAATGAGAGTTTGAACATAGTGTAGATTTTATCGACCTTTTTCATATTAAAAAATATTTTTCAAATTCCCCTTGCGCAAGCTCTTCCGGATTCCTCCGGGAGAGTTTTTTCTTGTTAGGGAGAAAAAGATAGAATGCCTTTTGAGTCTACTTTGAAAGAGTGGCTCAGCAGCTATTATTTATGGTAAAATAGAACATATTCGTCGAGGGGAAGGAGTGAGGACTTTGTTGAAGATTTTTGTGTTAGAAGATGAGTGGATCCAGCAATCACGAATCGAATCGGTCTTGCAGGAACTGATTGCTCAGAAATCCTTGCAATGCAAAGCGCCAGAAGTGTTTGGAAAGTCAAGTCAGTTGCTGGATGCTATCACAGAGAGAGGCGCTCATCACCTATTCTTTTTAGATATCGAGATTAAAGGTGAGGAGAAAAAGGGTCTAGAGATCGCAAAAGAGATTCGTAAGAAAGACCCCCATGCGACCATTGTCTTTGTCACCACTCACTCTGAATTCATGCCCATTACCTTTCAGTACAAAGTAGCCGCCTTGGATTTTATTGATAAAACGCTGAGCGAAGAAGAGTTCAGAGAAAGAATCGACTCGGCCATCGACTATACCTTGGAGCAAGCTGGGACCACGATTGCGCAAGATGCTTTTACATTTGAGAGTGCGATGGCGCGTGTACAAGTTCCCTTTAATAAGATTTTGTATGTTGAAACGTCTCCAACCATTCACAAGGTTATTTTACACACCCAGGATGAGCGATTAGAATTTTATGCTAGTATCGCTGATATCGAAAAAGCAGATCCCCGCTTGTATCGGTGTCACCGCTCCTTTGTGGTGAATCCACAAAATATTACGAAGATTGATAAAGAAGCCAAGAAAGCTTTTTTTGAAAATGGGGACAATTGCTTGATCTCACGGACCAAGTATAGAGGCTTACTAGAAGCTTTGAAAAAATAGAAAGAAGAAGAAATTGCTGTTAGATATTCTCATATATTACTTAAAGTTCTTCGTCAGCATGCTGATCTATCGTCATATCAGTAGACAAGAGTTCGCTTGTCGCTGGCTCTTTTTATGCCCTTTCTTCTTTGCAGTCGTCTTCACCCTTGTGCCACCGGTAGGCTTTTTTGGCTATTTCTTAGTATTTATTGCCTATAGTTTCTATCGAAATCGAAAAATACGACCCCTTTTGAATATTTTTTATGGGCTCTACCCGGTTGTCATGGAGAGTCTCATTGGGCGTCTCTTAGCCTTTTATGTCTTTCCAATGCTAGGGATTGTACTTGTTCATGAGGCATCTGTCAGCTGGTATGGTGCTCTACTTGAATTGCTGGTCTTTCCTGTCTATTTAGGGCTCACTAAATTGTTAAAACTGGATTTTACAGATTTAAAAGTAGGGTTTCAACGGCAGTATTTTAATCGTTTTTTACTCCCGATGGATCTTTCCATGTTTGTGTATTTAGTCAGTGTTGTAAGTCTGGTGGTTTTTGAGGATGCTATTCCGCATGCAGATGCTTTACGGGAACAGTTAAATAGTATTTATTTGATTTTATTTTTTGTAATGCTCTTGTATTTCAATGCAGTGTCCAAAGAACGATTGAAACAAGAGATTCTAGAGCAAAAAGATAGGCAACTACAGGAGTTAGCCACCTATAGCCAACACATCGAAATGCTCTACGGGGAGATTCGTACCTTTCGTCATGATTATCTGAATATTTTAACCAGTCTCAAGTTAAGTATTGAGCATGAAGATCTCAAGGCGATCAGGGAAGTCTATGAGAACGTTCTTCGAGAGAGTGGCCAACAATTTTACGATAGCAAGTTTGATATTGCAAAACTCAGTCACATCGAAAATCCAGCTGTAAAAAGTGTTCTGTCCGCAAAATTGTTGGAAGCTCAAAATAAAGGGATTGGGATCTCTATCGAGATCGATGAACCTGTTCGTGATTTATTCATCGAGGTTTTAGACTTCATCACCTTCTTATCCATCCTTTGTGACAATGCTATCGAAGCGAGTCTTGAATCAGAGGACCCACAGCTGACTCTTGCCATGCTTCAGGAGGCAAGTTCCCTCATCTTAATAGTTGAAAATAGTACAAAAACTGAAAAAATAGATCTGGCGAGAATTTTTGAAAAGGACTACTCAAGTAAAGGAGATGGCCGTGGTCTTGGCTTGTACAAAATCCAACAATTACTGGAAAAGTATCCTAAAACGACAGTATCTACCAAGAGTTCAAACTACCGATTTACCCAGAGCCTGACCTTTTGGAAGGAATAATAGAAGAGAGAGTGGGACAGAAATCGGTAATTCGTTAGAATTCGATTTCGTCGTCCCACCT
>CAUUAM010000041.1:0-12827 GCA_963543165.1 uncultured Streptococcus sp.
AATTGTTAATTCTTCTTTATTTACATCAAGAGTCATGGCACACCTCCTTGTATAGAGTTATCCTTATTATACCATAAAATCGGTATTTTTACCTAAAGGGATAGAGACCAAAAGATATATGTAAGCGTATAGATTAATACTTACAGAACTAAAAATATTCCACTGTTTTTAGTGCAACTGAAACCCATACTTTCCAAACCAGGTCTTAAGAAAAAAGGTAGGGAAAAAGGTAGAGTTTGAATTGAAATACAGTGCAATAGTTTGCATTTGGCAAAAAGAAAAAACGCTTGAAATCAGCGCTTTTCTTATGTATTGATTTGTATTGAATGCTTACTTCACTTCTGTAAACACAACGTGTTTGCGAAGTTTTGGTGAGTATTTCTTCAATTGAAGACGGTCTGGAGTGTTACGTTTGTTTTTAGAAGTAAGGTACAAGCGTTCACCAGATTCTTTGTGTTCAAGTGTAATATTTACGCGCATGGTATCTCCCTTCTATTATTTAGCTGCGTTAGCTTTAGCGATTTTACGTCCTTTGTAGTATCCTTTAAGTGATACACGGTGTGAACGTGAGTAATCTCCAGTTGCTTCGTCAAAGTTTACAGATGGAGCTGTTACTTTGTAGTGCGTACGACGTTTGTTTTTCTTCGCTTTTGATGTGCGACGTGCAGGTACTGCCATTTCGTTTTTCTCCTTTTAAGATATAAATTCAATTAGGTTTGATTTTCATCAACTGTAACAGTATAACAAAACTTTTTTGTAAAGTAAAGTTACTTGACAAAAAATTATTAAAAAAATCTCCCGCCCCATCAAATGGGACAGGAGTTCTCCTTAAAGGTCTATTTCAAATGGCTCATCAATCGTTTCCGAAACGTATTTGCCATCCTTTTTTCGTTGTTTGACACATTCTGTCAGCAGGTACTCGATCTGACCATTTACCGATCGAAAGTCATCTTCTGCCCATGATGCGAGAGCAGCATATAACTTGGCTGACAATCTAAGTGGAACTTGTTTTTTCTTTTGATCAGCCATTCTTAATAGAGACTTCCCGTATTGACAATTGGTTGTGCATCATGATTACCACAGAGGACGACAAGCAGGTTCGATACCATGGCAGCCTTCCGTTCTTCGTCTAGCTCTACAATCTCTCCTTCGCTCAAGCGTTCAAGGGCCATTTCAACCATCCCAACTGCTCCATCGACAATCATCTTCCGCGCATCGATAATGGCAGACGCTTGTTGGCGTTGAAGCATTACAGCTGCGATTTCTGGAGCATAGGCCAAGTAAGTAATGCGAGCCTCTAGAATTTCGAGCCCAGCATCTTTAACACGTGCTTGAATCTCTTCTCGAATGCGACTGGCCACGATTTCACTGGAGCCTCGGAGACTACCCTCATCTGCCTGGCCATCTCCTGTCGTATCGACATTAGGAGCTACATCATAAGGATAGATGCGGACAATATTACGAAGGGCACTATCACACTGCAATGAGAGATATTCTTTGTAGTTATCCACATTGAAGACTGCTTTAGCCGTATCCACTACGCGCCAAGTAACTGCAATACCAATTTCTACAGGATTCCCTAAGCAGTCATTGATCTTCTGGCGGGAGTTGTTCAAGGTCATCACTTTTAAGGAAATATTCTTTTTACCTGTCTCTATGGAAATATTGTTGCCTTCTGCTGTTTTACTGACAGACATGGGGGACTTGGTGGTGACATCACCACTTTGTCCCAAGCGGGTGTTATTGGCAGGATTGACAGCGACACAGAAGGGATTGACAAAGTAAATACCCGCTTCGCGAATGGTTCCAATATAGTCCCCAAACAAGGTCAAGACCAAGGCCTCTTGCGGTTTAATAATTTTGATCCCCGCATAGCACACCAGACTAGCAATAAAGAGAAAAATACAGGTAATAACTCCAATTGCAAGCGGGAAACCTTCTGGTAAACTAGCAATCGCACTAATAAAGGCAAAAACTAAAACAAGATCTCCAACTAGCAAGCCTACAAGGACAGCTAAGCCGTTTTTCTTTTGAGTTAAAATTTTTTCTTCCATGGGACGAGCCCTTCTTTCTTTATGATATCTAAATGATATCACTTTATTCGCAAAAGTCAAGATATAACTGTAAATTATTTTAGCAAGTAAGCGATTGAGCTAAATTGTCTGAAAATTCAAGAATTTTCTTCTATCGTTGGGTCGTAAATTATGCTATAATAATAGAAAAACGATGAGAGAGGGAATCAGATGACAGAATTAGATACACGCCATCGTAGTAGCGTCTACGACAGCATGGTCAAATCACCAAATCGTGCCATGATGCGAGCTACTGGAATGACTGATAAGGACTTTGAAACACCGATTGTTGGAGTCATTTCGACTTGGGCAGAAAATACACCATGTAATATCCACTTGCATGATTTTGGGAAATTGGCCAAAGAAGGTGTGAAAGATGCGGGAGCTTGGCCGGTCCAATTCGGCACCATTACCGTTGCGGACGGGATCGCTATGGGAACGCCTGGGATGCGCTTCTCCTTGACATCTCGTGATATCATTGCGGACTCTATCGAAGCGGCGATGGGCGGTCACAACGTGGATGCCTTTGTAGCCATTGGTGGCTGTGATAAGAACATGCCTGGTTCGATGATTGCCATTGCCAATATGGATATTCCAGCGATCTTTGCCTACGGTGGTACGATTGCACCAGGTAATTTGAACGGTAAGGATATTGACTTGGTTTCCGTTTTTGAAGGGATCGGTAAATGGAACCATGGTGACATGACGGCTGAAGAAGTGAAAGATCTTGAATGTAACGCCTGCCCTGGCCCTGGTGGTTGTGGTGGAATGTACACTGCCAACACCATGGCGACAGCAATTGAGGTCCTTGGAATGAGCTTGCCAGGTTCATCTTCTCACCCTGCTGAATCAGCTGACAAAAAGGCCGATATCGAAGAAGCAGGTCGTGCAGTTGTCAAGATGCTTGAAATGGGACTTAAACCATCAGACATCTTGACCCGTGAAGCCTTTGAAGATGCCATTACGGTGACTATGGCGCTTGGTGGTTCAACCAATGCGACTCTTCACTTGCTTGCGATTGCTCATGCGGCCAACGTGGATTTGACCCTTGAAGACTTCAACGATTTCCAAGAGCGCGTGCCTCACTTGGCAGACTTGAAACCTTCTGGACAATATGTCTTCCAAGACCTTTACAATGTCGGTGGGGTACCAGCTGTCATGAAATACCTTCTTAAGAATGGTTTCCTTCATGGGGATCGGATCACTTGTACCGGTAAAACAGTAGCTGAGAACTTAGAAGGCTTTGCTGATTTGACACCAGGTCAAAAAGTCATCATGCCACTTGAACATCCGAAACGTGCGGATGGTCCATTGATCATCCTGAAAGGGAACTTGGCTCCAGAAGGGGCGGTTGCCAAAGTATCAGGTGTGAAAGTGCGTAACATTACTGGTCCTGCTAAGGTCTTTGATTCCGAAGAAGCTGCCATCGAAGCCGTTCTTTCAGATGAAATCGTTGACGGCGATGTTGTCGTTGTCCGTTTCGTAGGTCCTAAGGGTGGTCCTGGTATGCCGGAAATGCTGTCCTTGTCATCCATGATCGTTGGGAAAGGCCAAGGAGACAAGGTTGCCCTCTTGACAGACGGACGCTTCTCTGGTGGTACTTATGGTCTCGTTGTCGGACACATCGCGCCTGAAGCCCAGGTTGGTGGCCCAATCGCCTACCTCCACACAGGGGACATGGTAACAGTTGACCAAGATACCAAAGAAATCACCATGCATGTTTCAGACGAAGAGTTGGCGAAACGGAAGGCTGAAACAACCTTGCCGCCACTCTATAGCCGTGGGGTTCTCGGTAAGTACGCCCACACAGTATCCTCTGCTTCACGCGGTGCCGTGACAGATTTCTGGAATATGGAACAGTCTGGTAAACAGTAATTAGAAGGACTACTTTATCTAAAGAGAGAGTGAGATGAATGTTGGTGATCGACATTTGCCTCACTCTTTTTTGGCTCAGAGTGGCTATTTTCGACCCTGTCGCTGAAACGTATGAATATTACTTTTTGGGGGATTTGAGTGTATCATCTGTCATTTTTCTTGTAAATCCGTCTATAATTTGCTATAATTGTGACTAATCGAATCAATCCTTTAATACTGTCCAGAGAGGCAGGCAAGGAGCTATGGAAATGAAAGGCCTGGGAAGACCAGCCTATATTTTGTGTATCTCCTTGTTGTGGGGGATTTTTTTGTATAGTTGAAAAGTGGTTTGATGAAAAAGAGAAATCGTCGATGATGGAAGCAGGGAGTGCGTCCTTACGATTTGGTTATCGAAGGTAGACGTTTTTGTTCAGCCATAACTTGTTGCATCTGAGTTCTAGGAGGTTTTTACGATCGTGAATAATGTAAAATATGATGTATCTGATATGCCAAAACCAGGCTTGCTGGTTGGTTTGTCATTCCAGCATTTGTTTGCCATGTTTGGGGCGACAGTACTGGTACCAATTTTGGTTGGAATTGATCCTGCCATTGCCCTCTTCTCATCTGGTTTAGGAACCTTGGCTCACTTGACGGTGACCAAGTATAAGATTCCTGCCTACATGGGATCTAGTTTTGCTTATATTGCTGCTATGCAGATGTTGATGAAGACAGATGGAATCGCAGCGGTTGCCCAAGGTGCCATGGCGGGTGGTTTGGTCTACCTCTTGGTGGCCTTGATTGTCAAGTTTGCTGGGAATGCCTGGATTGATAAAGTACTTCCACCGATTGTAGTAGGGCCAATTATCATTGTGATTGGTTTGAGTCTTGCCTCAACAGCTGTGAGCGATGCAACCATGATCGATGGGAAATACAGCGGTACGAGCCTGCTCATTTCAATGGTCACTCTTTTTGCTGTTATTCTCTTTAATATGTATGGCAAGAAAATTATCGGAGTGATTCCTATTTTACTAGGGTTGATCGTGGGTTATCTCTTTTCTCTTGTCTTAGGTCTGGTAACCGGCCAAGAGATTGTCCACTTTGCATCAGTTGCTTCAGCCAAGTGGTTCCAAATTCCAAGCTTTGATATCCCATTTGTCAATTATGATTTTAAATTGTACCCAAGTGCTATTTTGACTATGGCTCCTATTGCTTTTGTGACGATGACAGAGCACTTTGGTCACGTGATGGTCTTGAATAGTCTGACAGGTCGAGATTTCTTCCAAGATCCTGGTTTGGACCGTACTCTTACAGGAGATGGTTTGGCACAAATCATCGCAGGATTTTTCGGAGCTCCTCCGGTAACATCTTATGGTGAAAATATTGGGGTGATGGCCTTGAATAAGATCTATTCAGTATATGTCATCGCAGGTGCAGCAGTGATTGCGGTTGTCATGAGTTTTATTGGTAAGGTATCAGCTCTTTTGAATTCGATTCCGACCGCTGTCTTGGGAGGCATTTCGATCGCCCTCTTTGGAGTGATCGCGGCTAGCGGTTTGAAAATCTTAGTTGAAAACAAGATTAATTTTGACAATAAAAAGAATCTCTTGATCGCAAGTGTGATCCTGGTATCAGGAATCGGTGGTTTGGTGTTCCAAATTGGGGGACTTCAAATCACTGGTGTTGCAACGTCAACGATTCTTGGGATCGTGTTGTATCAAATCCTTCCAGAACCAAAAGCTGACGAGGCTTAGTTTGTTCGGGTAGTGAAAAAGTTTTAATGGATTCAATCATCATAAAAAACGAGGAACAAACTCTGATGGCAGAGCTGGTGTTCCTCGTTTTTTTATTGTGGATCGGATTCCCAAAGAGGTATTCCTTTATTAGTTGACTGCGTTTCTTAAAAGGTAATGATTGTTATCGTGGTGGTAATCCGAGGGCAATACGTCCATAGCGACTGATCCGGGTAATTTTCCAAGCCGGTGACCAGGTTACTTCTACTTTGACATCTTCAATCCCATCGATTTCTTTTAGGCGAGCGACGATTTCGATAGGAAGACTCTCGGCACAGCTACAGGCAGTATCTGTAAAAGTCATCACTACCTTGCAGGTTCCTTCCTCATCTAGATCCAACTCGTAAATCAAACCCAGGTTGTAGACGTCCAACTCAACATCCGTATCAAATACTAGCTCTAATTTTTCGATTAACTGTTTCTCCAGTGCTAGGGCGCGGTCGTTCACCTTGATATCTTCTCTCATCTCGCTATCCTTTCCCTCTTTTGATGAAAACTATTTTCTCACAATTCCGATCATAAAGCAAGAATAGATCCGTCATTTGACCGATTTAGCCGAACGAAAAAACAGCCCAGCCTCCATTTCTCTTCGAATTTATGGTAAAATAGAGGCAAAAGTAAGACAAAGGATGAAGGCTATGAAATTACAAAAACCAAAAGGGACCCAGGATATCCTTCCTGGCGATTCAGCTAAATGGCAATACGTAGAAGGCTTTGCACGTAAGGTCTTTGCGCGATACAATTATGATGAAATCCGCACACCGATCTTCGAACATTATGAAGTCATCAGCCGTTCAGTAGGGGATACGACGGATATTGTCACCAAGGAAATGTATGACTTCTATGACAAGGGAGATCGTCATATCACACTTCGTCCAGAAGGAACAGCCCCTGTTGTTCGTTCGTATGTTGAAAATAAACTCTTTGCGCCTGAGGTACAAAAACCAAGTAAATTTTATTACATCGGTCCAATGTTCCGCTATGAACGTCCTCAAGCAGGGCGCTTACGTCAATTCCACCAAATTGGGGTAGAATGCTTTGGATCGAGCAATCCTGCAACGGATGTTGAAACGATCGCGATGGCGGCACAATTCCTTAAAGAATTGGGAATTGACAATGTGACCTTGCACTTGAACACCTTGGGAAGTCCAGCAAGTCGTCAGGAGTATCGTCAAGCCTTGATCGACTACCTCTTGCCAATCAAGGATCAATTGTCTAAGGACAGCCAACGTCGCTTAGAAGAAAATCCGCTTCGTGTCTTGGATTCAAAAGAAAAAGAAGACAAGGCGGCGGTTGAACAGGCTCCTTCCATCCTAGACTATCTAGATGAAGAAAGCCAAGCGCATTTTGATGCGGTTCGTCGGATGTTGGAAGACTTGGGGGTAGCCTATGTCATCGATACCAATATGGTACGTGGCTTGGATTACTACAACCACACGATTTTTGAGTTTATTACAGAAATCGAAGGCAATGAATTAACAGTCTGTGCGGGTGGTCGCTATGATGGTTTGGTCGAATACTTCGGTGGCCCTGCGACAGCCGCTTTTGGATTTGGGATTGGTCTGGAACGGATTCTTCTCGTCCTTGAAAAGAAAGGCATTGAATTACCGGTCGAAACAGGCCTAGATGCCTATATCGCCGTCCTGGGAGATGAGGCCAATGAAGCAGCGCTTAGTTTGGTACAGGCTCTTCGACTTCAAGGTTTCAAAGTAGAGCGTGACTATCTTGGACGGAAGCTCAAGGCACAATTTAAGTCAGCTGATGTATTTGCGGCCAAAGCCTTAATAACCTTAGGAAGCAGTGAGGTTGAGAGCGGTCAAGTAACCGTGAAAAACAATCAAACCCGTCAAGAAGTAACAGTAACTCTTGAAAACTTGAAGCAGGACTTCCCATCGGTTTTAGCAGAGTTGGGATTGGCTTGATCAAACGGGAAAGACAAGGGTAGACAAGATTTATCTGGGAGTAGGGGCAAAATGGTTGCTCCTGCTTTCTTTTATTTTGATTCTGTTTGCCGACCTTTGCCAAGATTTGGCGAAAAGCCGTTAAATTTTCTGACATTTATGATATAATGAGAAGACTACTAGTAAAGGAATGAATCAGTCATGACATTAGTTTACCAATCAACACGAGATGAAAAAAATACTGTAACAGCCAGTCAAGCTATCCTTCAAGGTTTGGCGACAGATGGTGGCTTGTTTACCCCTATTGCATACCCTCAAGTAGAGTTAGACTTTGATACCCTCAAAGATGCTTCTTACCAAGAAGTGGCCAAACTTGTCTTGTCAGCCTTCTTGGATGACTTTACAGCAGAAGAGTTGGACTACTGTATCACCAATGCCTATGACAGTAAGTTTGATACGCCAACTATTGCGCCTCTTGTCAAACTTGATGGCCAATACAACTTGGAACTCTTCCACGGTTCAACCATTGCCTTTAAGGATATGGCCTTGTCGATTTTGCCCTACTTTATGACGACAGCTGCTAAGAAACACGGCTTGGAAAACAAGATTGTCATCTTGACGGCCACATCTGGTGATACAGGAAAGGCTGCCATGGCAGGTTTCACGGATGTTTCAGGGACAGAAATTATCGTCTTTTATCCAAAAGACGGTGTCAGCAAGGTACAAGAGTTACAAATGACCACTCAGACTGGGAACAATACTCATGTGATCGCTATTGATGGAAACTTTGACGATGCCCAAACCAATGTGAAACACATGTTCAATGATGTGGCACTTCGTGAAAAATTAGCAGCGAACAAGATGCAATTTTCATCAGCTAACTCGATGAATATCGGTCGTTTGGTGCCTCAGGTTGTCTATTATGTATACGCCTATGCTCAATTGGTGAAGACAGGTCAAATCACTGCTGGAGAAAAAGTCAATTTCACTGTTCCAACAGGAAACTTTGGAAATATCTTGGCAGCTTTCTATGCCAAACAAATCGGTCTTCCAGTTGGGAAATTGATCTGTGCCTCAAACGAGAACAATGTCTTGACAGACTTCTTTAATACACGTGTCTATGATAAAAAACGCAGCTTCAAAGTAACCACTAGTCCATCGATGGATATTTTGGTTTCTTCAAACTTGGAACGCTTGATTTTCCACTTGGTAGGGAACGATGCCACAAAGACTAAAGAGTTGATGGAAAGCCTTGTTGCAACAGGTCAATACCAATTGTCCAACTTTGATGAAGAAATCTTAGATTTGTTTGCGGCTGCATACGCAGATGAAGCAGAAACTGCTGCAGAGATCAAGCGGGTCTATGAAGCATCTGATTACATCGAAGACCCTCATACAGCCGTAGCATCAGCCGTTTATCAAAAATACCGGACCCAAACAGGGGATGCTGCTAAAACAGTCATTGCCTCTACAGCTAGCCCTTACAAGTTCCCAGTTGTAGCGGTAGAAGCTGTGACAGGTGAGACAGGTCTAACTGATTTTGAAGCCTTGGCTAAATTACACACCCTCTCAGGTGTCCCTGTACCGCCGGCTGTAGACGGTCTTGAAACTGCACCAGTTCGCCATCGCACGAGCGTGGCTGCTAAAGACATGCAAGCAGCCGTAGAAGACTATTTGGGACTTTAATGTTCCCTATTAGAAAGATAAAAAGAGCCGTTTGGCTCTTTTATATACGCATGAATTCATACAAAAAAATCTTAAATATCGCCCTTCCTGCCATGGGTGAAAATTTCTTACAAATGCTGATGGGCATGGTAGACTCTTATTTAGTGGCTCACCTAGGCTTGATTGCTATCTCAGGTGTTTCCGTCGCGGGGAATATTATCACCATTTATCAAGCCATCTTTTTAGCACTGGGTGCGGCAGTTGCCAGTGTCATGTCTAAAAGTTTGGGTGAAAAAAATCAAGAAACGATCGCCTACCATGCAACAGAGTCACTGAAGGTGACCTTGTTGCTAAGTGCTCTCTTAGGAGGGGCTTCCCTGTTATTTGGACGCCAAATGATTTCGCTCTTGGGGACCGAAGCTGCAGTAGCTGAAAGTGGGGGAATTTACCTTTCCTTGGTTGGCGGGACCATTGTTCTCTTAGGATTGATGACAACCTTGGGCTCGCTGGTTCGGGTGGCGAACAACCCACGTCTCCCTATGTATGTGAGCCTCTTGACCAATCTATTAAATGCTCTGTTCTCCTCTGTTGCCATTTTCCTTTTTGGCTGGGGAATTGTCGGAGCAGCTTTGGGGACTGTGCTAGCTCGTGCGATCGGTGTCTTTCTCTTGTGGCAAAAAGTACGGTTGCCTTTTGCTCCACTTCGGTGGGGGATTGATCGCAAGCTCTTGAACTTAGCTCTTCCGGCTGCTGGAGAGCGCTTGATGATGCGGGCTGGAGATGTGGTGATCATTGCGATTGTGGTCGCTTTTGGAACAGAGGCCGTTGCGGGCAATGCCATCGGAGAGACCTTGACCCAGTTTAATTACATGCCTGTATTTGGAGTGGCTACAGCGACGGTCATGCTAGTAGCGCGGAGCCTCGGTGAAGGTGATCTTGAGCAGATTGACCACCTTCGAAAGCAGTCATACTGGCTGTCCTTCGTGTTAATGTTGCCAATTGCCTTGGGAATCTTTTTTGGTGGCACTCTTCTGACCCACCTCTATACCCAAGATACGAAAGCTGTGGAAGCTAGCCTATCTGTTGTTCTCTTTTCTTTGTTGGGAACACCTTTTACAGCAGGGACGGTTATCTATACAGCTGTTTGGCAAGGATTGGGAAACGGGAAATTGCCATTTTATGCAACGACCATTGGTATGTGGGTCATTCGAATTGGAGCGGGTTATCTGCTTGGAGTAACCCTTGGCTTCGGCCTTCCAGGAGTCTGGACGGGAACCTTGCTAGATAATGGTTTTCGCTGGCTATTTTTGAGTCAGCTTTATCGACGAAGAGTAGGAGAGAAAAAATGACAAAACGAGCCCTTATTTGGGATTTGGATGGGACTTTGCTGGATTCCTACGATGCAATCCTAGCAGGTCTTGAGGAGACCTATGCCTATTATCAGCTTCCGTTTGACCGAGCGAGCATTAAAGAGTACATCTTGAAGTATTCGGTTCAGGATCTTTTAGTTGCAGTGGCAGAGGAGTACCAACTGGATGTGACCGACTTAAACCATCGCCGAGCAGAAAGTCTAGCAGAGAAAAATGCCCAGGTCCTTCTGATGGAGGGGGCGCGTGATGTCCTGTCCTGGGCGAAGGATGCTGGGATCGAGCAGTTTGTCTATACCCATAAGGGAGAGAATGCTTTGGTCATCCTGCAGGACTTGGGCTTGGAATCTTTTTTTACAGAGATTTTGACCAGTCAAAGTGGTTTTGCCCGCAAGCCTGACCCAGAAGCTGCCATGTATCTGATAGAGAAGTACGAGCTACATCCAGAAAATATCTACTATATTGGGGATCGGAGCCTGGATATTGACTTTGCAAGGAATAGCCAGATTCAGAGTATCAATTTTTTACCATCTGACTATGAAGGCAATCACCAGATGGAAACCTTACGGGATATCCCAAGTATTTTAAGCCTTGAAAAAAATCTGTAAAGAGTTTGTTTTCATTTTGAAACAAAGTCGTAAGCTTTCTTTAAGAAATGTCCGCTATAATAGAACCATAAACAAAGACCTCCTAACTTTGTTTAGAAAAATCCTAAAACTTTTCTTTTTCATAATAATCTCCCTAAGAGTCGCCCAATCAGGCGGCTTTTTTGTGCGAAAGAATAGAGCAAGTTCTTTTTCTTGCAAGGATACAAGAAAAAGATTACAATTGATAAATCAATTGTTGATTTATCAAAAATGGATCGGAGAAAGAATATGGCAGAAATCAATGATTTGCTCTACCAACTACGTTTGGCAGATCAATCAACTACACAGCTATTTGAAAAGCGGCTAGGGATTAGCTTAACGCGTTACCAAATCTTGCAGTATTTATTAGAACAAGCACCTTGCAATCAGATTGCGGTTCAAGAGCGCTTACGGATTGATCCAGCTGCTTTAACGCGGCATTTCAAAATTTTGGAAAAGGAAGGATTTGTCCATCGGAGCCGGAATCCAAAGAACCAGAGGGAAATTGTCATCCATCTGACAGATACTGCTTATAATCGTTTGGTCAATCGACCTCCTCGCCATCACCTGGCAGTGAAAGATCAGATGAGCCACATTTTAAGCACTCAGGAACAAGAGCAATTTTCTTATTTACTGGATAAATTAGTATCTGGTATTGAACAAATAACAGTTGAATAAAAAGGAGAATCTACGATGTCATTACTGACGATTATTTTAGCAAGTCTTGCTGCACTGGAGCATTTGTATATTTTTTATTTGGAGAGCATCCGAACCACATCTGATACCACCAGTCGGGTTTTCAATATGGATAAAGAGGAGCTTGCTCGTCCATCTGTGACGTCTTTGTTTAAGAATCAAGGGATTTACAATGCCTTGATCGGTGTTTTCCTCTTGTATGGATTGTTTGTGTCCAAAAATATTGAAATTGTTACGATTTTTGTGCTCTTTATTATTGGAGCTGCGGTCTATGGTGCGATGACAGCTAATAAAAAGATTATCTTGACCCAAGGTGGTCCTGCTATTTTGGCTTTGTTGAGTATCCTATTTTGGGGATAAAAAGGCAGAGTCAATAGGGGAGAGCTGAGCTGTTTTTATTAAATTAGTGGAGAAAAAGTATAAAAAAGGACTAAAATTTTTATTGACTTTCTAATAAAAAGGGTTATAATGGTAGCAACAGAAAAGTAATTAGTCAGCTATTTTCAGGGAGCTTGTGGAGATTGCGAACAAGCAATAGTGACTGATGAAAATTGGACTGTTGTTATGAATGAATTCTAACCCATGTGAATTCGGTTGGCACCCCTTACCGTGCAACTCCTTGCTAGAGGAGATAGAGATGTAGGGAAAGACCAGCTATTTTTCCCTATAAAAGAGGTGGCACCGCGGACATTACGCCCTCACACAGTTTTTGTGTGAGGGCTTTTCTATGTGCCTTAGCAAGCGAAGCGAGCTTAGGCACATTGATCCCAAAGCGACATTTGAGCGTGGGATATCCTTGAATGCCTTAGCAAGCGAAGCGAGCTTAGGCACATTGATCCCAAAGCGAAATTTGAGC
>CAUUAM010000042.1:0-12815 GCA_963543165.1 uncultured Streptococcus sp.
GGCTACTAGAGACGAGCCAGTAGCCTAATACAATTTTTTCACTTTCATTATATCATAAGGGGGGTATTTTTGCGCTCTTTTGAGTTTTCGTATAAAAAGTCCTAGCCTCTCAATTGTCTTTGGATTGTCGAGCAAGACGCAGTGGTTGAGTGCTCAAAGCACTGCTTTGAGGTGGCGGATAGAACTTGCGAAGCAAGTATCCTAAGTCTTTGTTCGCTTTTTAAGCTTCAAAGATGCCCTATGTTGACGGAAACTATGTTTCCTTTATCTGCAACCTTCAACAGTCTCCCAGACTGTTGAAGCTGTCCCACTCTCTCTTTTTTCTTACAATTCAGCAATTTGGTTCAAATTCACTTCTGCAACCGTATCGTTACCGAACATAGAAATGACCATTTTCACCTTGTTGTTATCAATTTCAGTGATCTTACCAGTGTAGTCTGTGAAGGCACCATCGATGATGCGAACCGTATCGCCCACTTTGACATCCAAATCAAACTCTTGCACGGTTTGACCCATAGAGAGCAAGATGCTGCGGATTTCTTCTTCCAACAATGGGGTTGGTTTTGAACGGTTCCCGTGTGATCCGACGAAACCTGTAACGTTAGGAGTATTCCGAACGACAAACCAAGCTTCATCTGTCATGACCATTTCCACCAAGACATACCCTGGGAAACGGTTTTCTTCGATTTCTTTGGTTTTACCGTTTTTCTCAACTTGTACGGTCTGAGTTGGAATCTCAACGCGCAAAATGTTTTCCAACATATTGTAGGTTTGCGCACGTTGCAAAAGATTCTCTTTTACCTTATTTTCATATCCTGAGTAGGTTTGTAATACAAACCAGCCTTTATCAAAACTGTCCATTTGGGCATCCTTTCTTTCTGTTTAGCCTGCTCGAGCTTTTGTGAACATACTAAAAAAAGCCTCTTGGCTTTCGTTTTCCTAGCTTCATTATACCACATTTTGCAGGAATGCAAAGAGGTTTGCTGATTTATTTTTTAGAAAGGGCCATAAAAAATGGGACCCTGAGGGTCCCACTGGCTTCTTTTCTTAAAAGAAATTGATCATGTGCAATAGGCCACGTGCAATGACTTTGTCAAACAAATAAATCAAAGCTACAAAGAAAGCGGTGTATTCAATCACTGAGATAAAATTTTTCCATCTTTCCTTGCGATTTGGCCAAGTTGTATCTTTTAGTAAGACGAAAATATCTTTAATGAATTTCACAACTCTCTCCTATCGTGTTTCTTTATGGATGGTGTACTTACTGCAATGTTTGCAGAATTTATTGACTTCTAGACGTGTTGGTTTTGGCGTCCCACTCAACTTAATGGAGTAATTGCGTGACCCACAAACCGTACACGCTAGACTTGCTTTTTTTAATGCCATAACGCCTCCGTTCACCCCATTATAGCAGGTTTTCTACGTTTTGACAAGATGAGAAATCTCCCCACTAAGAAAAAAGCAGATATAAAGCGTTATCACTCTGGTTTTCTCTTCATTTTTGGTAAAATAATACATAAGGAGACGAATATGAAAAGTGATAACCTAAAAGAAAGTAGAAATATCGAAGATCGGCGAGGCCAAAGCTACTCCCAATCTTCTAGCAATAGCAACCTTGGCGGGGGAATTTTACAGATCTTGCTATCGCCTGGAAGCTTCAAGAGCAAGATCGTCCTTATCCTCCTCATAGTCCTTCTGGGTGGGGGAGGAGCTAGTCTTGGCGGACTCTTTGGAAACGGAAGCTCCCAACCTTACCAGTCCAGCCAAGTCACACGCACCAACCAAACTCATGTCGACGATGCAGACGCCCAGTTCGTCAGCAAGGTCCTGGGAACGACAGAAGATCATTGGCACAAAGTCTTTCAAGCCGAAGGACGGACCTATCAGGAGCCCAAACTAGTCTTCTATACCGGACGGACAAAGACAGGCTGTGGAGTTGGGCAAGCGTCTGCTGGCCCCTTCTACTGTCCAACTGATAAGAAAATTTATTTGGATATGAGCTTCTACAAGGAATTGACAAGCAAATACAAGGCTAGCGGGGACTTTGCCATGGCCTACGTCATCGCCCACGAAGTCGGCCACCACGTACAAAACGAGCTGGGGATCCTTGGCAAATACCATCGGATGCAGCAAGGACTTTCTGAAAAAGAACAAAATGCCATCAGCGTCCGCATCGAGTTGCAAGCCGACTATCTAGCAGGTGTCTGGGCACGCTCCATTCAAGACCGAAACCTCCTAGATATTGGGGATATTGAAGAAGCCATGAATGCAGCCCATGCTGTCGGAGACGACACTCTTCAGGAACAAGCCTATGGCTACTCCGTACCAGATAGCTTTACTCACGGGACTTCTGAACAACGGATGCGCTGGTTCAAACGGGGCTACCAGTATGGAGACTTGCAACACGGCGATACCTTTAGCTTATCAGATAGTGAACTCTAAACAAAAATCGATTCAGAAATTCTTCTGAATCGATTTTTTAGAATATAGACAAATTGCATTTTACATAAAACAACCTAAGTGACGTTGAAAAATTAAAATAATTAATACTATTAAGATCATTTCAACAGAAACTTTCCGCCGTGAGAAAAGTGCTAGAAACACTATTGTTTCTAGCACTCGGGAGTTTTGGAAGTAAAACAGTTCGAGGAACTGTTTTAGCATGAGCCTAAAATTTGAAAAGCGAATGGGTTCAAAACGAATTGAACACGGGCTGCGGATCGTGTCAAAAAGATAAGTCTTCCTAGAATCTAAAGATTCTGCGTCAAACTTCCTATTTTGACTTTATCCGCCACGCCCTTTGTATCTTAATTTAGTCATGGAACTTCTTCGAAGTTCGCTGACGTCCGTACTCACCTAAGGAAAGTTGCTAAGATGACTTTATCTTCAATCTGCAAAAAACGATTCAGAAATTCTTCTGAATCGTTTTTTTGATTAGAAACCAAGCCAACCTTTGAAAGTATCCCAAGCATTTTTCGCTTTTCCTGGGATATCGGCCTCGTCGATGGCTTTTTTCGCATCGTCAACCATATTAGACGCTTTCTCTTTGACTTCCTCAAAGAAACCTTTGTCTTCCTTGGTATCTGTTTCTATAGTTTCTTCTCCGACTGGAGCAATGCCGTTTTCAGCATAAGAGTTCTCAACGGAGTCAAACTGGGTTCCGTCGGTATAAGGCAAGACACTATTTGCAACATTGCGGAAGATCTCCGATGCCGTCCCTGCACTACTGTCGGTCAAGTAATGGCCTTCATCGGTCGTTGGGAAACCAAGCCACTGACTGATGACCACATCTGGTGTGTAGCCGATCACCCATTGGTCTCCAGAAAGGTCCTTATTAAAGCTGGTCTCTGTCGTCCCGGTTTTTCCTGCCATGGTATAGCCATAAGGTGCAGCATTGACCCCCGTACCATTACTGAAGGTTCCCAGCATCATATTGGTCATCTTATTTGTTGTCGACCCACTAAGCACCCGTGTTGATTTCTGACTGTGGCTCTTGACTACCTGACCACTTGCATTTTCAATCTTAGTAATGAGGTGGGCATCATTCATGACCCCGCCATTGGCAAAGGTTCCATAAGCTTGTGCCATCTGCATCGGATTGGTAGTGACACCTGCTCCCAAAGCAACTGCAAGCGATTTTTCCACCTTGTCCATGTTGAGACCGAATTTTTTTCCGTACTCAAAGACCGTATCAAGGCCTAAATCATTAGCGGTCGCTACTGCTGGAAGGTTGAGGGATTCTGCTAAGGCCTGGTACATTGGTACCGTTGGGCTAGACTGGATTCCCGCGTAGTTATTGACCTCATAGCTTCCATATTGGGTGGTACTATTGTCCAACTCCTTATTGGTCGACCAACCTTCTGCAACTGCTGGGCTATAGACCACCAAAGGCTTGATGGTTGATCCTGGACTACGGGCAGCTTGGGTGGCATAGTTGTAGGTCCGGAATCCTGGATTTTCATTGCTACCGACACGACCTACGAGAGCCCGAACCCCACCAGTCTTAGGATCAAGCGCCACACTACCGGACTCTGCGCGCGTGCCATCTTCTGCGACTGGGAAGAGAGCGGTGTTGTCATAGATTACCTGCATGCTCGCTTGGTAATTCTGATCCAGCTCGGTGTAGATCCGGTAGCCATTTTTGACAATATCTTCTTCGGTCAGGCCGTATTCGTTGACCGCTTCATTGATGACCGCATCAAAATAGGATGGGTAGCGGTAATCTTCCGACTTCCCTTCATAGGCATCGACTAGCTGGCCTTGGATATCAACAGCAGCAGATTGATCGGCTGTTGCCTGGT
The DNA here is from genome assembly GCA_963543165.1 of uncultured Streptococcus sp. Classification (GTDB taxonomy): domain Bacteria; phylum Bacillota; class Bacilli; order Lactobacillales; family Streptococcaceae; genus Streptococcus. The sequence continues at coordinate 4,302 of CAUUAM010000042.1, forward strand.
CAATATAGCCAGCTGCCACCATATTTTGAAGGACCGTATTGCGACGGTTGGTCGCATTTTCTACCGAATAGAGCGGATTATAGATCTCAGGGCCCTTGAGCATACCAGCGAGGACCGCCGACTGATCCAGACTTAATTGACTGGCTGAAACCCCAAAATACTTCTTGGAAGCATCCTCAATCCCCCAGACTCCATTTCCAAAATAGGCATTGTTGAGGTACATAGTGAGGATCTCTTTTTTACTGTATTTTTTATTGATTTCAAGCGCCAAGAAGAATTCTTTGGCCTTCCGCTCCACCGTCTGGTCCTGAGACAGGTAAGCATTTTTAGCTAACTGCTGGGTGATAGTCGACCCACCACCAGAGCGACCCAGGGTCAAAATCGCTAAGAAGAAACGGCCATAGTTGATCCCGCTGTTCTTGTAAAAACTCCGGTCCTCTGTAGCCACTACGGCATTTTGCAGATTTTCACTGATGGCATCGAGTTCGACATAGGTTCCTTTTTGCCCGGTCAAACTTCCAGCCTGGTCCCCATTCTTATCATAAATAATGGTGGTCGCCTTGAGTGCATTCTGCAGATCCTTGACATTGGTTGTCTTAGCAAGGTAGAAGAGATAGCCCCCTGTCAAGAGACTAAAGCCTAGCCCAATGATCAGGAGTATCTTGGTCAAATGGAAACGGCGCCAAAAACGACGGAAGGGGTGCTGAGAGAGGGGCTTGCTCCTGTGTTTGCCCGAGCGACTATAGGTCGGCTCCACTCCCTCTTCTGGCAACTCCGTGTCTGGCACTTCTTCTGCCACCGTTTTGGGCGGATGATCCTTTCTAAAAAAAGTGATCGCATTTTCAAATAATTCTTTTATTCTATTCATACCTGTTATTGTAACACCTTCTCCCTGTCCTAGCAAGAAAAGATAGCTCCTCTCTCATTCTCATTTAGTTTTCTTTAAGCTTAGATTTTGCTACAATAAAAGCATGAACTATCAATTTTCCATCCCAAAAGCCTTTCCCCAGATGACTGTGAAAGAGCTTCTTGAGGACTACTTCCTTATCCCCCGTAAGATCCGGCATTTTTTACGGATCAAAAAACACGTCTTGGTGAACGGAGAGACCATCAACTGGCAGAGTCCTGTTCAAAAAGGGGACCAGATTCAGCTGATCTTTGACGCGGATGATTATCCTGAAAAAGAGCTTCCAGCTGGTGACCCGAGTCTGGTCGAAGAACTCTATCAGGATGAGCATGTCATCATCGTCAATAAGCCCGAAGGCATGAAGACTCATGCCAATGAACCGACGGAAATCGCTCTTCTCAACCATGTTTCTAGCTATGTTGGATCCACCTGTTACGTCGTGCACCGCCTAGACAAAGAAACCAGTGGGGCCATTTTATTTGCCAAGAATCCTTTTATCCTCCCCATTCTCAACCGGATTTTGGAAGATAAAAAAATCCAACGTGAATACTGGGCCTTGATTCAAGGTAGCTTAACGCAAAAAACGATCGTCTACAAGGATAAAATCGGACGCGATCGCCATGATCGGCGCAAGCGCCTGGTCGATCCACGCAAGGGTCAGTACGCAGAAACCCAGGTGACGCAATTGAAAAAATTAGGACGAAATAGCCTGGTCAAATGCCAGCTCAAGACGGGTCGTACCCATCAGATCCGAGTCCACCTTTCCCATCATGGGCACCCGATTGTCGGGGATCCTCTCTATAATCCTGCACGTGGAGATAGGCTCATGCTCCATGCCCACCGCCTGACTTTCACCAATCCACTGACGCTTGAAACCATTCAAGTCGAAGCCCCTTCCAAGACTTTCGAAGAAGGGTTGAAAGCCTGAAAAAAGAAGCAAAAAAGAAGCCCTGTGGCTTCTTTTTGTTATTGATAGCGAGGACTCGCAAATCCACGGATATTGCCATGGCCGATCCGGTAGGCATTGCGACGGACTTGGTTGTTGGAGTTTCCTTCAATGGTATGAATGATCCCATTTGAGACGCTCTCAACAATTCCGATGTGATCCGCAAAGCCATTATTTGGCTGGCTATTTTGATCCCAGTTAAAGGTGATGATATCCCCTGCTTTTGGTGTAGAGTTACCATCTTCATTCCAAATACCCAATCGTTTGAAGATCTGGATGTGACGTTCGACCCCACATTCACGGCCAATCAAACCACTCAAGCCCTCACGCTGGAAGACCGTTGTGACAAAGATATCACACCAGTCGTCAGAATTTTTCACAGCGTATCCAACTGGTAAGGGACGTACGCTATTGTAATCGTTAACCAATTGATGATGGGCTGCACTACCGCCACGAACACCGACAAGACTTGCTGCCGCTCGTAAGACACGGTCCCGTTGACCATTAGAAACATGAGGATTGTAAGCTGTTTGGTCAGCCGTCACACGAGGTGAAAGGGCTGTTTGACCAAGGTTAAAACCTTCCACTCCGCCATCCACATAGTCCACATAGACGTGCGTTGTGTAGTTTCCTTTCTGGTACTGGTGATTCGCTGCAGAGACTTGCACTTCTGTATGCGTACCAGAAGGTGCTGTAGAATACCAGTAGAGATTTTCTTGATGAGCTTGAGACCAAGCAGCAACACGGATGTTCTTGATTCGACGTCCCTGAGGGGCTTGGTCCACTGTTACTGTAAAGGTTCCCGCACCAGAATTAACATTCTTGATACCTGCTTGGGTCTTGGTTGTCAGATTTCTAAATTCCACATCTGTGGTTGCCGTACCAACCCCTACACGAGAACCATCATTTTGGATGTAATAAAGGTGAACATGGTACTTGCCAGTAGAGTTCTTGTGATCGCTAGCCTTGACAGAAACCTTGTAGTCTCCGTTCGCTTGACGAGTTGCTTCATACCAACGGAGATCATCCTGTCCATCCTTATCAGACCAAGTCGGAACTTGAACGGTCCGAACGCCTTTAGGGCTGTAGACATCCTTAATGATGACGTCAAAGGTTCCCGTATCCTTGTTGTTGTTTTGGATTACAATCGTACCAGAACGACGGGCTTGACGTACTTCTGCTGTAGTTTCTGTAATATAGCTCCGTTGGTTATTTTGATCTACATAGTAGACATGAACATTGTATTTGCCATCATCATTTTTATGATCTGAGGCTTTGATGGTAGCTCGGTAACTTCCATCACTCTGAAGGACTGCTTTGTGCCAAACAAGATCATCAGGTCCGTTTGGATCCGACCAGGTTGGTACCAGAACTTCTTTCAAACCTTTTGGTGCAACAACATTACGAATGACTGCGTCAAATGTACCTGTTACAGTATTATTGTTCTCAATTGTTACAGTGCCACTTGGTTTTAGGGGACGCACTTCTGTAGTGGTTTCTGTGATATAGCTCCGTTGGTTATTTTGATCTACATAGTAGACATGGATATTGTATTTACCATCATCATTTTTATGATCTGAGACTTTGATGGTTGCACGATAACTACCGTCAGTTTGCTTGCTTGCCTTATGCCAAATAAGATCATCCTGTCCATTTTTATCTGACCAGGTTGGAATCAAGACTTCTTTCAATCCATTTGGAGCTACCACATTACGAATGACTGCATCAAAGGTAGTGGAATCTTGATTGTGCTCAATCGATAGCGTCCCACTTGGTTTGAGTTGACGAACTTCTACTACTTTTTCAGTCAAATAGAATCGATTGTTTGATTCATCTATAAGATAAGCATCAGCACGATATTTCCCTGTAGAGTTCTTATGATCTGTTGCCTTAATCGTCACCCGATAAGAACCATCGGCTTGACGAGTAGCCTTATGCCAGATGAGGTCGTCCTGACCATTTTCAAGACTCCATGATGGAACCAAAATTTCTTTAATGCCATTTGGAGCGACAATGTCACGAACAACTGCATCAAACGTCCCTGCTGTAGTATTGTTGTTTTCAATCGTAAGGACGCCACTTGGTCGTGTGTAATCAACAGCTACTACTTTCTCAGCAATGTAGTGACGATTATTCGAGTTATCAACAATATAAGCATCTGCTCGGTAGTTTCCTTTGTTTCCTTTATGTTCGGTCGCCTTAATGGTGACACGATAGCTACCATCAGTTTGCTTAGTCGCCTTATGCCAGATAAGGTCATCTTGACCATTCTCCAAACTCCATGATGGAACTAAAACTTCTTTTAAACCGGTTGGAGCAACAATGTCACGAACGACGGCATCAAAGGTGCCAGATACTGGATTATTATTTTCAATTGAGAGAGTCCCGCTCGGCTCCTTCACTTCTTCAACTGGCAAACTATTATTTTCTTCTACCACTCGTGCCCGTGCGCCGTACGGAGCGCGACTAGCTACCACAGTAGGTACTGGATGCTCTGATACAACCCTGTCGCTAGTATCCTTGTCCAAAGACTGGTTATTGCCAACAGTCGGTGTGACAGCTGCTGCCTCTGTTGCAATAGGTTTTTCTGTCTGAACTGCTTGATCAGTGTTCACCCCATCGGTTGCACTATTCTGAGCTTCTGCTACCGTTGTTGTTTTCAAAACGACAGCTGAAGTATTTTCTGAGGTTTGATCGGATACGACTTGCTCATCTGCCTGGACCTGTTGTGTCGAAAAGGCCAATAAAGCTGCTGTCCCAGCATAAAAAATAAGATCTTTCTTTTTCATTTATCTTCCCTTACATTTTTTTACGGTTTATACCCACATAGTAGTATTATAGCACAAACCGCCGGATCAAGAAACAATATCATTAGAAGATTTTTATCCTGTTTTTAAAGAAAACAGAAGGCCAATTTGGCCTTCTGATCAACTTATGCAAAAATAGAGAAGAAAGGTGCTCCAAGCTTGTTATCCATCGGATCCTTACTCTTAATAGAGTGAAGATAATTGATGGAGTACCAGCCGTTGTTGCCGCTATTATATGGATCGCGTACATAGGTTCTACCATTATCATAGCCATGCAAGACCAACTCATGGGTATAAGGATCGCTAGTAAATTGGCTATTGCCTACCGCAGCAAGTACATGCTTGCCAGCCATGAGAGCTTCTGCAATGCCTCCAGCTCCGTTAACCAATTGACTCTTCAAGCCCCAGTTACGAGTAGCAGATACAATCCCATCTGCATCCGTTCCTGCTTCACCTTTGTTAAATGAATCAGTATTGTTGTAAAGATAATCAGCCACTGTTGTTGGCAAAATCGTTCTGCCAAGGATATCTGTGAAGGTCATAGCAAGAGAGGTTGGCACACAACCTGACTGATCGACATTGCTCACACCATACCACTTCCCAGCCCAACGAGGGTCTCGTTGAGAATAATAGGTTGTTTGTGGATTCACCTTTTGATTCCGTGGAGACAAGGCTGTTTGACCCAGGTTAAAACCTTCAACTCCTCCATCTTTGTAGTCCACATAGACGTGAGTGGTATAGTTGCCTGCTTCATTACCGTGATTATTGGCAGAGACTGTGATCTCTGTGTGCATACCTGTTGGGGTTGCGGAATACCAGTAAAGATTTTCTTGATGAGCTTTAGACCAAGCAGCGACACGGATGTTCTTAATTTGACGACCTTGAGGAGCTTGATCTACCGCTACTGTATAAGTGCCATTCGTTGCATTGACATTCTTGATGGCTGCTTGGGTCTTGGTCGTCAGATTTCTAAATTCCACATCTGTGGTTGTTGTTCCGACACCAATCCGCGAACCATCATTTTGGATGTAATAAAGGTGAACATGGTACTTGCCAGTAGAGTTCTTGTGATCGCTAGCCTTGACAGAAACCTTGTAGTCTCCGTTCGCTTGACGAGTTGCTTCATACCAACGGAGATCATCCTGTCCATCCTTATCAGACCAAGTCGGAACTTGAACGGTCCGAACGCCTTTAGGGCTGTAGACATCCTTAATGATGACGTCAAAGGTTCCCGTATCCTTGTTGTTGTTGACAACCGTAATAATTCCAGATACTTTCTGTTGCTTAACGTCTACAATCGTTTCCGTCACATAGTAACGGTTGTTATCATTATCAACGATATATAGATCCGCACGATAATTCCCAGTAGAATTCTTATGATCACTAGCTTTAATAGTGGCACGGTAAGAACCATCGGCTTGACGAGTAGCCTTGTGCCAGATGAGATCATCCTGTCCATTTTCAAGGCTCCATGATGGGACTAGGATTTCTTTTACACCATTAGGGGCCACCACATTGCGAATGACTGCATCAAAAGTTCCAGCTACAGTGTTGTTGTTTTCAATCGTAAGCGAAGCAGTTGGACGGGACTGTCGAACTTCTACCACTTTTTCAGTCAAATAGAATCGATTGTTTGATTCATCTACAAGATAAGCATCAGCACGATATTTCCCCGTAGAGTTCTTATGATCTGTCGCCTTAATCGTCACCCGGTAAGAACCATCGGCTTGAAGAGTAGCCTTGTGCCAGATAAGATCGTCCTGACCATTTTCAAGACTCCATGATGGAACTAAGATTTCTTTAACACCATTAGGGGCCACCACATTACGAACAACTGCATCAAAAGTTCCAGCTACAGTATTGTTGTTTTCAATCGTAAGGACAGCACTTGGTCGAGTATAGCCGACAGAAACAACATGTTCGGCAATATAGTGACGACTATTCGATTCGTCGACGATATAGGCATCCGCACGATAGTTTCCTTTATTTCCTTTATGTTCGCTTGCCTTAATAGTGACACGATAACTACCATCATTTTGCTTAGTAGCCTTATGCCAAATAAGATCATCTTGACCATTTTCAAGACTCCATGACGGAATTAGGACTTCTTTCACTCCTAGTGGAGCTGTAATATTACGAACAACTGCATCAAAAGTTCCAGCTTCAGCATTATTATTTTCAATAGAAAATTTTGCTGTTGGCTTCAACTCTTTTGGCGTCTTCCCAATGAAAACCTGAGTGCTTGTTCCGCCAACACCTGTCAATTGCCCATTGTTCTGAACATAGTAAAGGTGGACATTGTAAAGACCGGTTGAGTTTTTATGGTCTGACGCTTTCACATTGACCGTATAGGTTCCATTTGCTCGACGATTTGCTGTATACCAAACAAGGTCATCTTGGCCACCTGTTTCTGACCAGATCGGTACAGAAACTGTTCGAACTCCATTTGGTGCTTTGACATTTGAGATTACAACGTCAAAGCGACCGGCCATGGTATCGTTATTGGCGATGTTGATCGTTCCACTTAAGGTTCCTACTGTCGGGTCAGCTGCGGGTTTTGCGTTAGCTGTAAAGCGGCCTGTGTAATCCACACTGTGGTCAAAGAGGTGTTTGCCTGGAAGCAATTCCGCTTGAGAAGTGAACTGCCAGGCGCCAGCTTTCCCATTGTAACGCAAGCTTTTCGCATCGTTTACAGATAGTTTTGGAGCAGGGTATTGGGCAACCCAGAAATTTTGAAGGCCAAATTGAGCTGTATTGACAGGACCTTTCTTGCGAAGATTGTTTTCATCCAACCAGCTAGCACTGGTGTAGAACATCAAATTGGTGTAGCCATTTTTACGCATTTCATCTACCCAAGCTTGGGTGGTGCGGTTGATATTCGGCTGCATCTTAGCATCCTCAAAGTCATTGACCATGAGGGTGTTTTTTGGAAGATTCAGTCGTTGCGCCTCTGCAATATAGAACCGTGCTTCAGCACGCGCCGCTTCTTCAGAAGTATAGCGTGAGAAGTGGTAGGTCGATACCTGCAGACCAGCTGCTTGCGCATTGCGAATTTGGTTTTCCGCATTTGGATTCTTGTACCAGGTGTCTTCTGTTAATTTGACAACGACTCCACCCACGCCTTTATTAGCTAAGGTGCGGTAGTCTCCAATGCTAATCTCTCCATTGTGGCTACTCACATCAACGAATGATTTTGGCTGAACCGCCACATCCGTTGAACGACCCGCTGGGGCGTTTGAACCTGTATTGAAGAAGGTAGTGGTTCCTGCATCAGACTGAAGAGGAGTTTCTTCTGTCTTCTCAGTAGGCGCTACTTCAGTAGCGTTCTCTACAGATGATGGGCGACTGTCTGTAGCAGTGGTACTGCTCGCAGGTGCCACAGGCTGTTCGGTCACATTTGCTGGTGCAGCGTAGTTACTTGCAACAGGCGCTACCGTCTTGTCAGCAACAGTTACTTCTGGCGCTTTTTCAGCTTGGACTTGATTACCTTCAGTAGAAGGAGCTTCTTTTGAAACCACCTCATCTGCGCTAACTCCTTGAGCAGATACAGCCATCAAGACCGCTGCACCTGCATAAAAAATAAGATCTTTCTTTTTCATATAAACTTCCCTTTATACAAATTTTATACTTTAATCATTTTACCACACGGTTTTAAGGATGAAAAGTTTTATACGGCAAATTTTTAAAATTAGTGATATTTTTTAAAACACAAAAAAGAAGTCCTAACGACTTCTTTTCATCTTATGTTAAATTTGCTAATGCCGTCTTTAGGTAGTGACCCTCTCGGATCTCCTGACCAACACGCTTAGCATTGTCCACCAAGTTTTGGTAATCGGTCTCTGAAAGATTGTCGA
>CAUUAM010000043.1:0-12299 GCA_963543165.1 uncultured Streptococcus sp.
ATTGGAGAAACTGGATACGAAGAAGAGGTAGAAATGATAGAGAAGTGGGAGAATGTGAAAGGGACCATCAAAACGATGGGAAAAGAGTTGTCAACGGCCTTTGATTTGGCTTTTGATCGTCTCTTTTCAAGGATTCAGCTGACGAATGAACAGTTTGTCTATGTGCTCTTGTCCGTCGTTTTTATCGTGGCCAATGCCATCTTGTGGGTGCAAAAGTTCCAAGGTTTTCCGATCACTGCAACCGAACGACCGGAAGTTGTGTACAAGGCAAAAACACCGGCTGACCAGATTCCTCATACAGCGCGAATCATGGCGAATGGTGACCAGCTCTACCACGATCTGGTCTATATGAGTGCACAAAAGGAAGACGGAAGCTATGATTTTCATGAAAATTATGAGTATGTCAAACCCTGGCTACAAAAAGCAGATCTGGCCTTGGGCGATTTTGAGGGAACCATTAACCCGGATTACTATTTGTCAGGTTATCCTCTCTTTAATGCACCGAGCGAAGTCGTACCAGCCATTAAGGATGCTGGTTATGATGTCATGGATTTGGGACACAACCATATCTTGGATTCCGGTCTAGAAGGGGTCTATTCGACAGCCAAGGCCTTTGAAGATGCAGGTATCACACCTGTCGGTGTCTACACGCATGAAAAGAGAGGGCAAGCTCCCTTGGTGATCAAGGAAGTGAATGGCATCAAGATTGCTATTCTAGCCTATGCTTACGGCTATAATGGAATGGAATCGACCCTTACTCCAGAAGAGCAAGCAGATGTCTTGTCTGATCTGGATGAAGGGCGGATGAAGGCGGAGATCCAAAAGGCAGAGCAAGAGGCCGATATTACTATTGTCATGCCCCAGATGGGAATCGAGTACCAGTTGGAGCCGACAGAAGAGCAAAAAGAGCTCTACCATAAGATGATTTCATGGGGAGCTGATATTGTCTTTGGCGGACATCCCCATGTTGTAGAGCCTGCTGAAGTGGTCAATAAAGATGGTCAAAACAAGCTCATCATCTACTCGATGGGGAATTTCCTTTCTAATCAGCGTCTGGAAACCATGGGGGACGTGGAGACTGCCCAGTGGACAGAGCGAGGAGTCTTGATGGATGTGACCATCGAAAAGGTCGGCCGCAAGACAAAGATTAAGACGGCTACTGCTCATCCAACCTGGGTTAGTCGAACTCCGAAGGGGACCTATTCTCCTGAAGGCTATGAGTTGTACAAGTACCAGACCTATATTTTGGAAGATTTTATCCAGGGTGGCAAATTCCGCGATAAGCTGGATGAGGAGACCAAGGAGAGAGTGGACACGGCTTACCGAGAAATGAAGGAACATGTTCACTTGGACTGGCCTCAGAGTGGAAAGGAATAGAGCATGGAAGGAAATGTGAACTGGATCCCGCTTGGGATCCTAGGATTGATGGTGGTGATTTGGGCAACCAAATTTCTGACGGCCATCCGTCTCGCGCAAAAGCTGAAAAAAGCTTGGGATGGAGCGCCTTTCTTTCGTAAGAAAGACACGGAAGAAAGTTTGATTGGCAGTCTGGCTTATCCAGCTAAGGGAAGGACGATCGATAGCCAAGTGGATGATCAGACTTGGCATGACTTATCTTTGGATGCGGTCTTTGATCAGCTCAATTACACCCAATCGAGCCTTGGGGCAGAAGCTCTCTATCAAAAAATGCGCCTGCTGGAATTCCAGCCTCAGGACCAACTTCATGACTTAGAAGCCTTCTTTGAAGAGCATCCGGATTTGCGGCTCAAGGTCCAGGTCATTTTCAACCAACTGGGCAAGAAGAACCACAACATGGCGCGTAGCATTGTCGCAAATCCTGGCAAGCATTATGCAGGTTTGCCTCTCTACATAGCCTTGGCCTGTCTTCCGATCCTCTGTCTCTTTGTCATCCCCTTTGAGCCAGTTGGGGCGATTACCCTCTTGGTGATCAGTGTGGTCTTTAATATCGTCTTTTCAAGTTTGCGCAATTGGTCTAATAAAATCCGTCTGGACAATGTTAGCTACCTGGTCCGCATCTTTGCTTCGGCAGAACGCTTGAGCCATCTAGCCCTACCACAACGAGAAGAACTCAAGCAAGCGGTCAAACCCTTTAAGAAAGCGCGGATCCTTGCCAGTGTCTTGCAGAGTCCAACGGGGACTTCTGAGATGGAAATTATTTTGCTCTACCTTAACGTCCTCTTTTTACTCCCGCAGATCGCTCAGGTTTATATTTACAATCAGGTGAAAGCTCATCAAAAAGAAGCCCAGAAGCTTCTGGATCTGCTAGGGGAGATGGAAGTCGCTATTAGTCTCTTGCGCCATAAGCGGGATCTAGAAGTGGTCTGTCAGCCGGTCTTTACAGAGACGGGTGGGATTGAAGGTGAGACGCTCTATCATCCCTTGCTGTCCAATCCGATTGCAAATGATGTGCATTTTCAAAAAAATATGGTCATCAGTGGGGACAATGCGTCTGGGAAATCGACCTATCTGAAAACCGTCGCCATCAATGCCATTATGGCTCAAGGGCTGGGCTTTGCCTATGGAGAAACATTGGCCCTCCCTTACGGTCATGTCCTAACGGCTATGGATGTGAGCGATGATATTGAAGTTGGAGATAGCTACTTTATCACCGAAAGTAAAGCTATTTTGCGTATGATTCAGCACCTCAAAGAGCCAGGTTTTCACTATTTCTTTATTGACGAGCTCTTTAAGGGGACCAATACCATCGAGCGGATCGGATCAGGCCTTGGAATTGTCCGCTGGTTGGCTGCCCAAAACTGCCTCTACATGATTTCCAGTCATGATATTGAGCTGGTCGCGGCCTCTGGTGAGGTCAATGATAATTACCATTTTGACAGTCGCTATGTGGATGGCAAGATCGTCTTTGACTACCAGATCAAGCCAGGGTCAGCGGTGACCAAAAATGCGGTCAATACTCTAGAAAGCTTGCATTATCCAGAGGAGATTACGCAAACAGCCAAGGACTTGATTGACCAGTATGAAGAGACGGGGCACTGGTCTTTGAAAGAAATTGAAAAAGAATGAAAAACGAACGAAGGAGTTTGTAAATGATCGGTTTAGGGACCTTTTATAATGCCTTAGGAGTTGTATTTGGTGGGCTTTTAGGACTGCTCATCGGTCAACGTTTATCAGAAGATTTTCATGAGACCCTTCTGAAAGTGACAGGAGTTGCTGTTTTTGTCTTGGGCATCGCAGGGACCTTGGAAAAGATGCTGGTGGTGCATGGAAGTCATGTGGAAAGTCACGGCAGTATGATGTTGATTCTGAGTCTAGTAATCGGGACCGTTATCGGGGAACTCTTGAAGATTGAGGAGGGTTTTGAGTGCCTGGGAACCTGGCTGAAGGAAAAGACGGGCAATCAAGGGGATACCAGCTTTGTCGATGCCTTTATGACCACGGCCTTGACCATTTGTATCGGGGCTATGGCGGTAGTCGGAGCAGTCCAGGATGGCTTGGCAGGCGACACTTCGACCTTGTTGGCGAAGGCTATTCTGGATATGGTCATCGTTTTGGTTTTGACCGTTTCAAAAGGAAAGGGCGCGATCTTTGCGGTGGTTCCACTCGTTATTTTTCAGGGATTGATCACGCTATTAGCCCATTTGATCGCACCGATCATGACCCCACAGGCCCTGTCGAATCTCTCACTAGTCGGCTCCAGCCTTATTCTCTGTGTGGGAATTAACCTCATTTGGGGCAAACGAATCAAGGTCGCCAACCTCCTTCCAGCAGTGTTGATGGCCATTATTTGGGCCTTTGTTGGGTGAAAAAGCAGAAGCTAACCGGTAAAGATCGGTTAGCTTTTTTAATTGCCCTTGTAGTCTTGTTAGAAAAATGGAAGTATTCCAAAAAGGAGGGGATTGTCCTTAAATAGGATAAAATAAGAGAAAGGATGAAAGATTGGATTCATTTCTAAGGTGAAGGGTGAATGGTTATGATCCAACTAATTGCAACAGATTCTTGAATTGCATCAAGCTATGAATTTTGGGAGAAGAATTTCAGATGTCATCTGGAATTCTTTTTTTTGTTAACATACGTTTCATTAAAAAAATCAGTTTCGATGTGATGATTTGTTAACATTAATTCAAGTATTCTTTGGTAAACTTGTAACAGAAATTAAATAAGTGAGTTGAAAAAGGAGTAACAAATGTGAACCTGTTAGAAGAAATACAAAACTATTGGAATCATCGGTACACAGGCTATTCTAAAGTGAATGAAAAAGAATTAGAGGGAACTCAAAGAGAAAGTTGGAAACAACAATTGAAGCGATTGTTACCAGCTAACCAAAATGTCAAAGTGTTAGATATAGGAACAGGCCCTGGATTTTTCACAATTATTTTAGAAGAATTAGGTTATACAACTATAACTGGTATCGATGTTTCCAATAACATGCTAGAAGTTGCCAAAGAGAATATTCAAAAATATGGCAAAGGCCATTCAAGCATCCAACTCATGAAAATGGATGCCCAAAATTTAGATTTTAAACCAGAAAGTTTTGATATCATTGTGAGTCGAAATTTAACTTGGAATCTAGAAAAACCACAACAAGCTTATTCAGAGTGGTTAAAAGTCTTGAAACCAAATGGAACCTTATTGATTTTTGACGCAAACTGGTATGCGTTTCTTCAAAATGAATCATTAGAAAAAGAATTTGAAAAAAAACGCCAAAGAGCTATTGAAGAGAAGTTAGAAGATTATTGGCAAGGCGAAGGGATTGATGAGGAAAAAATGGATTGGATTGTTCAGCAATTACCTTTGACCTATCAACAAAGACCGCAATGGGATATAGACTATTTTTCTTCACTGGAAGGGATCTCAGTAGAAACGGAGGAAAATTTTGGGGATTTAGTGTGGGATTATGAAGAACAATTAAATTACGGAGCAACACCAATGTTTTGTATCAAAATCGTAAAGGAGGATAAGTGATGACCATGGAACAAACGATGCAGGAACGAGTTGAACATTATTGGACAAATCGAAGCTCCTCTTTTTTAGAACAACGAACAAGAGAGTTTCATAGTCCCTTAAAAGATAGATGGATTACAGAACTTGAAAAATATTTACCACAAAAGAAACTGTTAAAAATTTTAGATATTGGGTGTGGAACAGGATTCTTTACAGGAATTTTAAGTCAGATGGGACATGAAGTAATCGGAATTGATTTAACAAAGGAAATGATTCATTTAGCTACTGTTTTTGCTAAACAGGAAAAGTTCGATGCGCAATTCTTGGTCATGGATGCTCAAAATCTAGCATTTGCGGATGCAAGCTTTGATATGGTGATTGCAAGAAATGTCACTTGGACATTGCCGGATGTTCCTAAAGCTTATCGTGAATGGCTTCGAGTTTTAAAGAAAGGTGGATTCCTCATTAATATTGATGGAAATTATGGTGCTTCTAGTATGACGGATACGAGTCATTTACCACAACATCATGCTCATCACCATTTAAGTCAAGATACATTAACAGAATGCGAACTGATTCAAAGAAGTTTATCCATTTCTAGTGAAGTACGACCTCAATGGGATGTACAATATTTATTAAGTCAAGAAGTTGACTCTCTGCAAATTGATCGATCTATTAGCCAAAGGATTTATCTTGAAAAAGATGAATTTTATAATCCAACACCTTTATTCTTGCTTTGTACTAAAAAGTAAGGAGTTGCAGTAAATGTTTAATGTATTGAAAAAATTTTTAACGATATTAGTATTATTTATCGGCATTTCATTTTTTGTATTTTTACTCATCCATCTAGCTCCTAGTGATCCCGCTTCTATCAAAATGTCAATTGGAACAGGTCGTGTCTCTACAGAAGCTCTTGCACTCATGCGTGAGGAAATGGGGCTGAATCAACCTTTGCTTGTACAATATGGAAATTGGTTCCTTAAATTTCTTCAAGGAGATTTTGGAAAGAGCTTAATATCAGATATCCCGACTAAGAATTTAATGATTCCAGCTGTTATGAATACGATTCAATTATCAGTAATAACGTTAATGGTTTCACTAGGAATTTCCATCCCTTTGTCTATATTTTTTGTACGATGTCACAATCGGATTGTAAAGTTACTCTTTCAATTGATTCTATTTTTCAACATGTCATTGCCGTCTTTTGTGATTGGTTATTTCTTAATGTATGTATTTAGCGTTCAATTAAAATGGGTTCCTTTACTAGCTAACCAAGGTGGGAATGGTTTAATATTACCGATTATGACGCTTGTTATTCCAATGAGTGCAAAATTTATTCAACAATTTTCAGAGCTGTTAGAACAAGAATTGCAACAGGAATATGTTAAAGTGCTTTATTACCGTGGAATAGAAGAGTCAAAAATCTTTCAACGACATTTATTGAAAAATATATTGCCTACGATGGTGACCATTATCTTATTATCGTTTGGTTCTTTAATGGCGGGTGTCGTTGTAGTAGAAACCATTTTTTATTGGCCAGGAATTGGGAAGTTATTAATGGATAGTATTCGTTCCAGAGACTATCCACTCGTACAAATGATTGTAGTTTCTATTAGCTTTTTATATTTAGTGCTCACTCAAATTTCTGATGGAATACAAAATAGAACAGATACTCGTATTAAAGGCGGTGACTTGTCATGACCAATAAGAGAAAATGGAAAATTGGCATGATTGTTTTAGTATTTGTATTACTATTTTGGAGTACATTATTTTTAAACTATGAAACAATGAATGCAAATGATGTCTTAAGCCCACCAAATGCTAGTCATTGGTTTGGTACGGATGATTTTGGTCGAGATATTTTTATTCGAGTGATTGTAGGAGCTAGATATTCGATTGGAGCTTCTCTCTTCATTGTTGGTTTATCTTATTTAGGAGGCATTCTTTTAGGGGGACTAGCAGGGATATTCGGTGGGAGGATTGATACAATCGTAACGAGTATCATTGATATTTTGTTAGCCATTCCTAGTTTACTCGTAGCTATTACGGTAGCTGGAGTATTAGGTGGAGGGTTAAGAAATGGGATCATTGCTCTTGTCATTAGTTATTTACCTTATTATGCCAAATTAACAAGAGGAGAAATTCGTAAAATTAAAGTTCGAGAATATGTTACAGTGATGTATATGCAAGGAGCTCCATTGTGGTATCGGCTGATGACGATTTTGAAAAATATTCAACGACCATTAGTGACGTATATGATCGTCAATATTTCAAGTACGATCTTAAGTTTAGCAACCTTATCTTTTTTAGGAATAGGAGTGAAAGTCCCTCAACCAGAATGGGGAGCTATGTTAAATGAGGGAAGATTATCGTTTGAACAAGCGCCATGGTTAATGATTGCTCCAGGACTTGCGATTACGCTAACGATTATTATGTTTAACGGGATTCATCATTGGATTCAACAGACGAAAGAGGGAAATGTATGAAATTAAAGAATGTATTATTTATCATTGCAGCAGCAGTATTAGTTGGATGTGCACCTGTACATCCAACATCTCACCAACAAGAAAGTAGCCAAAATTCAATTTTGAAAATTGGGGATCCTCAATTTACAGCAGGGATTGATCCAGCAAAAGATTGGGAAGGCTGGTTTACCATTCGTTTTGGGATTGGCGAAACTTTATTTCGTTTGACAAATGACTTTAAAGTAGAACCTTGGTTAGCATCCTCTTATAAGAAGATTGATGATCAAACATGGGAAATTCATTTAAAAGACAATCTAACATTTTCAAATGGAAAGCCTGTTAATAGTGATGCAGTCATTGCTAGCCTGAAAAGAGTAGGAGAAAATCATAAGGAAGGTGAAATTTTTAAAACAGCTACTTATACAGCGAATAATTCACAAACTTTTACAGTTCATACTGAAAAACCAAGTCCTCAATTTATTCATGAATTAGTGGATTCAAAAACGGCCATTGTAGATGCAACAAGTAAGGATAAAATTGTAGGAACAGGCCCTTATGAGGTGAAAGAATTTAAACCAAATGATTCCATTTCATTAACGGCTTCGACTCATTATTGGGGTGGCAATGCTTCCATTAAGGAAGTTCATTATCAATTAATTCCGGATCAAAAAACATTGGAATTAGCGATTAAATCAAAAGAAGTAGATGGTGGAGTCGATTTAAATGATGATGTAGCGGATTCATTAAAGAAAGATTCTTCCGTACAAGTGTATAATCAATCAAGTACAAGAACCTATCATTTAGAGTTGAATAAAGCAAAATTACAAGATAAAAAAGTTCGTCAAGCTATTTTATATGCGATTAATAAAAAAGAATTGACACAAGATTACTTAAAAGGTCATGTAACTCCTGCAGATGGTGCCTTTTTAGATTCAAGTATATATTCAAGTGGTAAATTTACTAATAAACAATACCAACCAGAAATGGCGAAAAAATTGTTAGAAGAAGCCGGCTATAAAACGAAAAATGCAGATGGTATTCTAGTTAATGCACAAAATGAACCATTACAAATTGTTCTAAAAACCTATAAGAGATTAGCTAATGAAAAAATTGCTACAGCTTTGCAACAACATTTGAAAAAAGTTGGGATTGATTTGAAAATTGATATTCAAGAAACTGTCGATGGATTTAATCAATTGGATTATGACATCGCGTTAGCTTCCTCATTAACATTGCCAACGGGAGATCCTTATTACTTCCTAAATGCAGCTTTATCGAGTGAAGGGGCATTGAATTATGTGAAAAATTCAGACCAATGGTTAGATGAAAAAATTTCTGCTTTAGCTCATGAAGAAGATGCGGATAAGATACGTAGTGAAGTAGCAAAAATCCAAGACTATGCAAAAGACGAAGCAGTTGTTTATTACATTGGATTTGTCAACTTACATGCAGCAATGAACAATTCTATTCATCATTTTGAACTATATTCGTCTGACATCTATCAGATTACGAATAAATTGGTAAAAGACTAATGGAAAAGACTATTTTTGAAGTCAAACAATTAAACGCCTCATACGGACAGGAAGTCATCCTCAAAAATTTAGACTTTTCTATTAAAGAAGGAGAAGTCATCGGGATAATTGGCGAGTCCGGTATTGGGAAATCGACTTTTTTAGAATGTTTACTTGGAAATATTCATCAAAAGGTTAGGATGAATGCGAGTGAAATGAAGTTTTTAGAAGAAAACTGGTTGACCTTATCTAGTAAAAAGAGAAGAGAATATTTACGACAAGATATTGGCATCATTTTTCAAAATGGACAACATAGTTTAGATCCCTTATTTACAATTGGACAACAGTTGGAAGAAATAATGCTAGAAGCCAATCCTCAAAAAATAATAGAAACTCTGAAAATGGTTCAATTGAAAGAAACAGTATTGCACTTATATCCTCATGAATTATCTGGAGGAATGTTGCAAAGAGTGATGATTGCAATGGCCTTTATCAATCAGCCGAAATTAATCCTTGCTGATGAACCCTTTAGTGCTTTAGACGTCCCATTGCAAATGGAAATGATGCAATTAATTGTTCATCTTGCAAAGCAATATCGTACAGCAACGATTATGGTGACTCATCAACGAGAGTTAGCGTATAAATTTTGTACAAAAGTGTTGACTTTAGAAGAGGGAAAATTAGTCGCACAGAAGGAAGATTCTCATAAGACATTCAATTTTAATCGATTATCGAATGAGAAAAAAGAAACATTCTTCCAATTGAAACATGTAACAAGTCATTATAAAGATGAGAATGTGATTCTTAAACATCTTACACTTGATATTCCAAAATATGAAGTAACAGGAATCATCGGACATTCAGGAGCTGGGAAAACAACTCTTGCAAGGATTTTATCTGGCTTTATTCCATATGAAGGCCATATTCTGATTGAAGGAAAAGAATTAAGAGAAGTATTGGCTCAAGAAAAACAAAGCTATTATCGAAGAGTTCAATATTTATTCCAAAATAGTTTATTATCTTTTAATCCGAATCAAACGATATTGAAAAGCTTAGAAGAACCATTAAGATTTATTCGAAAAATAAAGGATCGTCCAGAACGGATTCAAATGATAGAAGAATTATTTCTAAAACTAGAGTTAGACTTGGATTGGCTAAAAAAATATCCTCATCAATTATCTGGAGGACAATGTCAAAGATGTGCCATTGCAAGGGCTATCCTCGCACAACCAGAGTGCTTGATTTGTGATGAAATAACGAGTTCATTAGATGAAGCGAACCAGGAAAAAGTGATACAAGTTTTGCAAAAAGTTCAAGAGGAAACAAATATGACGATCGTATTTATTAGCCATAATCAGTTGTTAATTGAAGCAATTTGTTCAACTGTCATTGTTTTAAAAGAGGGTCAATTGATGGAGACTTTCATTTGAAGGATGAGCAGTGAATAATCCTGTACTGGTTTGTGTTGCCAAAAACGGAAGCTCCACTGTCAAAATGGAGCTTCCTTTGCCACCAACGATGTCATTTTTGAATGCTTAAATGATTGTTAATTTGGTAGAATAGGTATTAGCAACTTGGAACGAGGAGGCTTTCTATGATCAAACTAATTGCAACAGATATGGATGGAACCTTATTAGATGAGCGAGGAGAGGTGGATCTTCCGCGTCTGGAAAGGCTTTTGGACCACTTGGATCAAAAAGGGATTCGCTTTGTCATTGCGACGGGAAATGAAATCCATCGCATGCGCCATCTCTTGGGTCCTTTGGTCAAGCGGGTGACCCTAGTCGTCGCCAACGGAGCTCGGATTTTTGAGAATGACCAGATGGTTCTAGGAAAATTCTGGGATCGGGAATTGGTGGAGGCGGTTCTTGCTTATTTTAAGGGCCGGGAAATTTCAGATCAGTTGGTTGTATCAGCTGTCAATGGTGGCTTTGTCAAGGAAGGAACGGTCTTTACAGAAGTTGAGAAATTCATGCAGCCGGAAGTGATTGAAGCCTTGTACAAGCGGATGAAGTTTGTCCCGGAACTGACAGCAGATCAATTTGACCAGGTGCTTAAAATGAGCTTGGTGGTTGGCCTAGATCGTCTCGACCAGGTGAGTCAGGAAGTCCAGCAGGTTTTTGGAGATCAGCTGATGGCGGTATCAAGCGGTTTTGGGAGCATGGATCTCTTGCAAGCAGGGATTCATAAGGCCTGGGGACTTGCTCAATTAATGGAGAAATGGCAGCTCGATGCGAGCCAGGTCATGGCCTTTGGGGATAGCGAAAATGACATCGAAATGCTTAAAATGGCGGGTCATTCCTATGCTGTGGCCAATGCAGAAGAAGCTGTCAAGGCTGTTGCCAAACACCTAGCACCGAGCCATCAGGAAGGTGGTGTCTACCAGGTGATCGAAGAGTATCTAGGATTGACCCCCTGGGAACAAGTGAAAGGAAAGAAGTAGATGGCGGTACAACTGTTAGAAGACTGGCTCTTAAAGGAGCAGGAGAAAATCCTAACAACCTATCGGGAACTCAATCAAGCTCCTCTGAAGGAGCCAGGCTTGATCTTTATCGGAGACTCGATCGTGGAGTATTTTCCTATTCATGAACTGCTCCAAAGTCCGAAACACATGGTCAATCGGGGAGTTCGAGGTTATAAGACAGATCTCCTTCGTCAGCATCTAGACGCCCATGTCTTTGGAACGGCAGTGGATCAGATCTTTCTCTTGATCGGGACCAATGATATCGGAAAAGAAATTCCTCAAAAGGAAACCTTAGACAATGTAGAAGCAGTCTTACAAGTGATCATGCGGGACTTTCCGTTGACGAACATCAACCTGATCTCGGTTCTACCAGTCAGTCAAGAAGAGCGCTACAAACAAAAAGTCTATGTACGGACCAATGAAAAAATTCAAGCCCTTAATCAGGCATACAGAGAATTGGCCCAGGCTTACCACCAGGTCAGCTATGTTGATGTGTATTCATCTTTACTGGATGAAGAGGGGCAGTTGGCAGAAGCCTATACGATAGATGGTCTTCACTTAAGTGTAGCTGGGTATCGCATCCTAGCTCAAGCTCTGCAGGAGACGTTATAGAGATAGGCACTGTAGAAGATAAAGCAAAAAGTTTGAAATCAGGAGGCTGGGACAAAAGTCCTAGCCTCTCAATTGTCTTTGGATTGTCGAGCAAGACGCAGTGGTTGAGTGGGCTCTACTACGCTGATTTCATCAGCTTTTACAGCCCTACTCAACTGAGCGGAGGTGGGGGGACGAAATCGAATTCTAACGAATGACCGATTTCTGTCCTACTCTCTTTTTAAAATTCCATGGTTGACAAATGTAAATCATAGGGGTAGAATAAGATAATAAGATTTACAAATGTAGATTTTGAAAGGAGAGGCTATGCAAATTTCCAATGCG
>CAUUAM010000044.1:0-12036 GCA_963543165.1 uncultured Streptococcus sp.
CCACGGATTTCTACCGCAGGACCTAAAGTTGCAACGATTTTTACACGTTTGTTCATGATATATATGACTCCTTTTTAAATATATCTGTCTTTTTAAGACAAGGTTAACGAATTAATGAAATAAAATTAAATTGAAGATAAGCTACGGTTCAACTCAGCAAGATTCAAGTCAGCCTTGTGAGGGTTGTTCACTTTGATTTTACCGTCTTCAGTCAAGCTAAAGAGCGCCCCTTCTTCTGCACTACCAAGTATTGGGCTTTCCACCATTTTCTCATTACGGATTCCAACGGCTACACCACCGATTCCTTGTTTGAGCAATTTAACTGCATGTGCACCCATACGTGAAGCAAGAACACGGTCACGCGCAGTTGGTGAACCACCACGTTGGATGTGACCAAGTTCGGTAACACGAAGATCACTTGTGTCCCCAGCATCTTTCAAAGCTTTACCAAATTCGTCTGCAGACATCACACCTTCAGCTAAAACGATGATATTGTGGGTACGACCTTTAGCGTATCCTTCTTTGATACTTTCAACAACTTCTTCGATTTTGAATCCTTCTTCTGGAATAATGATTTCATCTGCACCAGAAGCAATTCCTGCCCAAAGAGCAATATCTCCAGCGTTGCGTCCCATAACCTCGATAACAAAGGTACGATGGTGACTAGATGAAGTATCACGGATTTTGTCAATGGCCTCCATTGCAGTTGTAACTGCCGTATCAAAACCAATTGTAAAGTCAGTTCCAACGATATCATTATCAATGGTACCAGGAAGACCAACAGCTGGGAATCCAAGTTCTGTCAAGCGCATCGCTCCATGGTAAGAACCATCTCCACCAATTACGACAACTCCTTCGATTCCATGTTTCTTCAATTGTTCGATCCCTTTTAATTGACCTTCGCGCTGAGCGAATTCAGGGTAACGAGCAGAGTGAAGAAAAGTTCCCCCACGGGAGATAATATCACCAACAGATGATCTATCAAGTGGCTCAATTTTACCAGCAACCATTCCCGCGTATCCATCATAGATTCCGAAGACTTCCATTCCTTCTGAAATTGCTTGACGAACAACTGCACGAATAGCAGCGTTCATACCAGGGGCATCTCCACCACTAGTTAAAACAGCAATACGTTTCATTTCGTTGTTTGCTCCTTTTTTTCTTTTACATTCTACGTAATTATAACACAAAGAAGACTAAAATTCTCGTATTTTTCGCAGTTTTTACCGATAAATCGTTTTCATAACGAGATTCTTTAGTTCCTCTTCCAATTCTTTGTTTTTCTGAACTGTATAGCCCTTCAATTGAAGAGTTTTTTTCTCATCTTCATAGCGTAATACCACAGGATATGGCCCTGGATATTTTTTCAAGATAGAAAGAATCGTTTGATCCTGACGATGATCGAGCAACTGAATCCAGAATTTCTCATTAGTCGCTAGCTGAGCCTCTGCTAGAATCATCTGTAAGCGCCCATCACGCTCCTGTACCTTCCCCGTCAAGTAATAAAAGCCACCTTCTTTTATCAAGGAGGAAAATCGATTGTAGGTTTCAGGGAAAAGGGTCACATCTAGTTTTTTCTTGGTATCACTGACTTGTAAGAAAGCCATGAGATCGCCCGACTTGGTTCGAATAGTCCGAATAGCTTGCACTTCTACGAGGATTCGCGCCTGCTCTCCTTGTATGAGTTGAGAAATTGGCTGAATCTCGTAGGGACTCGTTTTCCCGATTGCAACCAATGGATGGGTGCTCAGCCCAACTCCAATAATAGCCTCTTCCTTCTCATATTTTTCAGCCTGGCTAAAGTCTTCTGTCTCTATCCAGGAATAATTGGAATCTGCAAACAAGCTTCCTAGCTCATCTGCAAAGACAAACAAATTCGGCAAATTGTGAAGCACCTTGCGTCTATTCTTCTCAAAGTTATCAAACAACCCTAGTTCTACTAAAGGCGTCAAAAGAGGCAATTTATGGTACTGGTTAGGAAGTCTCAATATGAAATCTTCGACACTTTCAAAGGGACGATTGTCAATGATCCAATACGCTAAATCTCTTGGGAGTCCCTTGATATTTTTCATTCCCAAGTAAATTTTTCGATCCTGAAACTTATCTCTGTAAGGGATGGTATTGATGGATAATGGCGCGACTTTAAAATCAAACTGGAAAGCATCTGTCAGATAATCGCTGCTCGAATAATTGAGCATGACATCAAAGAAAACATCTGGATAATGGACCTTGAAATAGGCCATCTGAAAGGCCAAGGCAGAATAGGCATAGGCATGGGAACGGTTAAACCCATAGCCTGCGAATTTTTCCATAATCGCAAAGACCTCTTTGGCTTTTTCTTCCGTATGACCAAGTTTAAGAGCACCAGTGACAAAATCGTCTTCCATCTTGTGCATTTCAGTCGCATTTTTTTTGCCCATGGCCCGACGTAAGATATCGGCTTTCCCTAGGCTAAAGCCTGCAAAACGCTGGGCTACCTGCATAACCTGCTCTTGGTAAAGCATGATCCCATAAGTGGGCCGTAAGATTTCTTCAATAGCTGGATCCAGAATATCAACTTTTTCCTGGCCGTGCTTTCTTTTGACGAAATTATCAATGTAATCACTAGCGCCTGGACGATTAAGAGAGGTGGTCGCTACCACTTCTTCGAAACGATTGGGTCTCACACGTCTCAAAAGGCGAATGGCTCCAGCCTGTTCAAATTGGAAAATCCCCTTGGTATCCCCAGCAGCAAATAAGGCCAAGGTTTCTGGATCTTCCAAATCAATGGCTTCAATCACGATCTCTTCTTGGTACTTTTCATAGACGGCTTCCTTCATTTTTTGAACAAAGGTTAAGTTTCGCAGACCCAAAAAGTCCATTTTCAATAGACCATTGGCTTCAACCGCATGAGCATCGTACTGGGTGACAAACATGTCTTCTCCATATTTGAGAGGAATGTGATCCGTCAAATCCTGGTCACTCATCACAACACCCGCCGCATGGATAGAGGTCTGTCTAGGTTGGCCCTCAATCCTTTTGGCAATTTCAAAGCCACGTTCAAATTCTGCTCGGCTATGAATCACTTGTCGAAAAGCTAGATTCTGTTCATACGCGGTTGTCAACGTATCTCTAAACCCAATCCGCTTGGTAATGGAGGTTAATTCATACTCTGGTACCCCAAAACGTTTAAAGACATCTCGAATGGCTTGTTTGGCCCCAAAGGTTGAAAAGGTGACGATTTGAGCCGCATGGTAACTCCCATAACGGTCTCTCACATAACGAATAAATTCTGGACGATAGATATCAGGAATATCAATATCAATATCCGGCATGGTATAGCGCTCCACATTTAAAAAGCGCTCAAACAGGAGGTTCTTATCCACTGGATCAATCCCTGTAATCTCCAGGGCATAAGCTACCAGTGAGCCTACAGCAGACCCACGCCCCATTCCCATATAATAGCCTTGACTCCGTCCGAAACGAAGAAGATCCCAGACAATCAAGAAATAATCATCAAAGCCCATTTGGTGAATAATGTCTAATTCATGCTCCAAACGTTCTTGATAGACCGGACTGGTCAAGTTCTTTCGAAGAAGACCCGCTTGAGCTAATTCTCTCAATTCCGCAACGGCTGGTTTCTGAGGATTGAAGCGAGGCAATTTCAACTGAGTATCAATGTCGTATTGAATCCCTTGGACAAGTTTTTCAAGAGTTGTGATGGCTTGAGGAAATCGCTCAGCAAAATCATTCTGTAAATCCTGAGGAGTTTTTAGGACTGTTGTCGGATCAATTTGTCCTGTTTCTGTCAAGCTTTGATTGTCCTTGATGGCCGCGAGCATCTGCATGGCTTCCATATCTTCCGCCTCAAAAAAACGCACAGTATGAAGAGGGAGCACAGGGTGGCTAAACTCTTGGTCCGGCGTGTCGGCAAAAACTCCGATGAAGTAATCTAGACCAAGCGGTATATCTTCACTAGCAAAAGGCGCTGGGACAATGACCGCTACTCCTTCCGTCAAGTGCTTCACATCTTCCCAATTGTTTTTCCCCATCATTTTGACAGTCGACATCTTCATCAGATTCTGGTAGCCTTTCGTTGACAAGGCGATCATCCGAAACGGAATTGTTTCATTGTCAACTTTTAGTCCAATTTCTAAACCGACCAAGGGGCTGATGTTGTGGGCCTGACAGGCTTCGATAAATTCATAAGCACCATACAAATTATCTACATCCATGATTCCCAATGCGCCATACCCCATGCTTTTAGCCACTTGGACATAGTCTTTTATGGTCACAAGACTTTCCATAAAGGTATAGACTGATTTGGTATCTAGCTGTGTAATCACTTTTTTCTCCTTTCTGCATTGTCTATTTCTGGAACTCTTTTTTGTACAAAAAAACACCACTGCTACACAATGATGTCTCAACAACGGAAGACATGGGATTCGAACCCACGCACGCTATTACACGCCTACCGCGTTTCCAACACGGCCTCTTAAGCCTCTTGAGTAATCTTCCAAAATTATATATGGAGCCGGTGGGAATCGAACCCACGTCCAAACACCTGCCAGCATATTTGTCTACAACCATAGGTTATGTCTTGTTTTAACAGCTACACGACACATAACTCAAGCCCTGTACCTGCGAGTCTATCAATCTCTTACCTAACCCCTAGACAAAGTTAGATCGTATCTCGCTAAAATAAAGACCTGTCATCAAACGCGAGCGATTCGAATCGGGTCACGCCTGCTGGTGTTTAGGCAGCTAAAGCGTAAGAATTATTATTGTTTGCAGTTATATTTAACTGGCGTTTTACATCCGCTAGATGAGTTGCAAAATATACCTCATAATGCCTGTCGAATCCGTAACGACCCCAAAACGAATACTATCAGTATATCAAAATGTAGCTAAAAATGCAAAAGAAAAAAATTGAACAAGAAGGCTTTCACTGGGGAGCTCCTTGTTCAATTAACTATTATTATTGAAGATTCAACTTGTACTTACTGATATAGTGAACCGTGAAGTACATAGAAACAATCTTGATCACTTCATAGATAAGACCTGGGATGAAGTTAGGTCCAAAATCATCAATATTTCCATAAACCAATGCATACCCGACTGCGTATGAATCTTTTAATGGATTGACTGCTGTACCAATGATACTTAACACAAGGCACAAGAGAAAGAAAAACAGAATAGCCTTCAATCCACGACGATTTTGGAACAGTTGACCAAGTGCGATCGATACATAGAACAAAAGGATTCCTGAAGCTGTAGTAAAAATCCACCAAATGATAATCCAAAAAACAATTGAATGATTAAAAGCCTCAGAGATAATACTAAATACAGGAGAGAGGTCTTCTCCAATGACAGCTCCCATCACAAGTATTGTGATAAAACCACTCAAAAATAGAAGGAATAAGCAGTAAAGACTCGCTACTAAAGCTCCCACAAATTTAGACAAAATGATGGCATGAGGGCTAGCTGGAAGGGTCCAGGTCAAATAGCCTTCGCGTCCGTATAAGTTAGAATAGAAACGACGAATAATAATATAGTAGTTACTAAGATAAAGACCAATGACTCCTCCAAATATGAGAATCCCAAGAGTCCCCGTTATGATTTGCATACTATTGGTTTCCATATTCACAAAACCGTTTGTAGCACTTCCACCGATAATACCTGTAATTACTGACAAACCTAGTGCGATCAAAGTAATCAACAGATACCATTTCGCTGTTGATTTAAATTCATATTTTAATAATTTACCAAACATGGGGTCCTCCTAATAAACACGGAATTGATCACGGAAGATTTCATCGATTGATTTTCCGTGTTGATTGCGTAAAACAGTCGTATTTTCATGCAAGAGGATTCTTCCTTGGTTGATGAAAATCGCCTCATCCAAAACTTGCTCAATATCCGCAATCAAGTGAGTGGAAATCAAGACAGAAGAATTTGGACGTCTATTTTGAATAATGGTCCGCAAAATATAATCACGCGCCGCTGGGTCAACCCCACCGATTGGTTCATCAAGAACATACAAGTCAGCTTCACGACTCATAACCAAAATCAATTGTACTTTTTCCTTGTTCCCTTTTGAAAGGCTGTTCAATTTTTGATTTGGATGCAAATGCAAATCGTTGAGCAATTGGTAAGCTCGTTGGACATTAAAATCTGAATAAAAATCTTGGAAATAGCTAATAGCATCACTAATTTTTATATTTTCATTCAGATAAGTCGTATCCGGCAAATAGGAAACAACTTTTTTAGAAGCTGGGGATGGTAATTGCCCATGAATATAGATATTTCCAAGGCTTGGCTGCAACAAACCATTAATCAATTTAATGATGGTTGTTTTCCCACTACCATTGGGACCCAAAAGGCCAATAATACGGCCAGGTTGAATGTTCAAACTAACATCCATGAGAGCAACTTCATGCCCATAATTCTTTGTCACATGGTCCAAGTAGACCAAAGGATACTGATTCATGTAAATCTCCTTTATTTTCTATTTATGCTATTATACCTTGTCCCCTTAATGATTGCAACTTTATCTGAAAATTTGCTAAGAATTTGTAAATGCTTGTTCAAAAAAAGGGATACAAACAAATCAGAGGTTAGAGTTTCCCTAACCTCTGATTTGTTTTGATGAATAGAATTTTTAACTAATTCCAAGTGCGATCCGTGCATAACGGCTCATCTTTTCAACCGTCCAAGCAGGATACCAGACCAACTTCACATCCACAGATGTCACTTCTTCTACTTCTGCTAAAACATCATGAATCTGATCTGTCAGAAGATCCGCTAATGGACATCCCATGGTCGTTAGCGTCATATCAATAACGGTCGCTCCAGTTTCACCATCAAAATGGATCTCGTAAACAAGACCTAAATTAACAATGTCAATCCCAAGCTCAGGATCGATTACCTCTTCCAAAGCATTTAAGATTTTATTTTTAATTTCTTCAATTTGCTCAGTTGTATATGCCATATGACACTTCCTTTTTTTGTTATGTTACTCTCAATAGAATTGCTTAGCTCGGGTTAAAAAGGTCCCCCGGACCTAGGTCGCTTTTTTATTTCTTGGCGACCGTTAAAAAGGGCCCCCGGACCTGGCCACTCTCTTGTTTTTAGGTGGCCGTTAAAAAGATCCACTGGATCTTTTTAATCCTCTATAAAATCGCGCAATGGTTTGCTTCTGCTTGGGTGGCGGAGTTTGCGGAGTGCTTTGGCTTCAATCTGACGGATCCGTTCACGGGTCACGTTAAAGACTTTGCCCACATCTTCCAAGGTCCGCATTTTTCCATCATCCAAACCGAAACGAAGACGCAAGACGTTTTCTTCCCGATCGGTAAGAGTATCAAGGACTTCATCCAATTGTTCACGTAGTACCACACGAGTGGTGTAGTCTACTGGATTTTCAATCACTTCGTCTTCGATGAAATCTCCCAAATGGCTATCGTCTTCTTCCCCGATTGGCGTTTCCAAAGAAACAGGCTCTTGGGCAATCTTCAAGATTTCACGCACCTTATCAGGCGTCATATCCATGCGTTCAGCGATTTGTTCTGGTGTAGGATCTTGTCCCAATTCTTGCAAGAGATTGCGTTGCTCACGAACCAACTTGTTAATGGTTTCCACCATGTGGACAGGAATTCGAATAGTACGGGCTTGGTCTGCAATGGCACGAGTGATAGCCTGACGGATCCACCAAGTCGCATAGGTAGAGAATTTAAATCCCTTGGTATAGTCAAATTTATCAACGGCCTTCATCAAGCCCATATTTCCTTCTTGGATTAAATCAAGGAATTGCATCCCACGTCCAACATAACGTTTTGCAATGGAAACAACCAAACGAAGGTTGGCTTCTGCCAAACGTTGCTTAGCTTCCAAGTCTCCTTGTTCCACCAAGATGGCCAATTCTTGTTCTTCTTCATTGGTCAAAAGAGGAACGACCCCAATTTCCTTCAAGTACATCCGCACTGGGTCATTGACCTTAGCAGAGTTGCTTCCAAGCAATTCCTCATCTGTCAACTCTGGTTCTTCTTCGTTGTTTAAGACACGGGCACTTGGATTTCCATCCTTATCTGTGATTGAAATCCCTGCATCCTGAATCCGTTGCAAAAGATCTTCAATCCCATCTGCATCCAGTGTGAAAGGAATAACCAACTTGTCATTAATTTCATCATCTGTTGCAGTTCCACTTTGCTTGTGGCTGCGAATAAATTCTGCAATTTGAACGTCCAATGTTGTAATATCTTTTTGTTCTTTAGCCATTCCTACTCCATTCTTCTTTTTTGAGCGATCAAACGCTCGAGTTCCAATAAAGCTGTTTCCGCATCCCCAGTTGAGGAAGCTTCTTTCACTTTATTTCCAATTTGTTGACTTTCTTTGCGAAGGAGTTCACGACTTCTTGTCGCTTCTACTTCTTCGAGTTCACCATCCGCTATCTCTTCTGGTAAATCTTCTTCTAACATGCGGTACCAGGCATGCTGGACCCCTTCAGTTTGCTCGGACAAATCCTGCGAAGTAACTTCCCCATTTTGACAGAGCAATTGATACAAGATCTGAAGCTCGGGTGTATCAAAGGAAAAATCTGGTCGTAATCGATAATCATTCAGCACCATAGGAAAATCCTTCATCCTACTCAACAAATGATTTTCTGCCTTGATCAAGCGCGTCATCCCACGATTCGGCAAGAGATCTACTGAAAAATTCGACGTTTTTGCGCGCCCACTCGTTTGAGCCTCTTGCCGTTGATGCAAGCGACTATTATTCACAATCTGCTCAATCTGCAAATAATCAAAATCTGGTAATAAATCAGCCAGTTTGTAAATGTAGGTATTTTGCGCAGTAATGGAGCGGGTCTGAGCAATCATCGGTGCCAGTTTTTCAACAAATTCAATTTGTGCTTGCAAATTCTCAATATACTGGGGCTTCCAGTAATGCATCAAGAATTCAACCTTACTGATGCGAGAATTCTTCAAGAGGCCTGCTAGATCTTCAGGGGAGGTTTTTTTGAGATACTCATCTGGATCCATCTGATCCGGAATACGGACAATCTCTAGTTCCAGATCCTGCAAAACTTCCAAGGCCTTAGCTGTCGCTTCAAGTCCAGCCTTGTCCCCATCATAGGTCAGGATCACTTTTTTGGCGAAACGAGACAAGTGCTGGACATGCTCCGGTGTCAATGCTGTCCCCATAGAGGCAACTGCATTTTCAATCCCAGCACGATAAGCCGCAATGACATCCATAAAGCCTTCCATGACATACATTTCATGCTGTTTTTTTGCACTAGTCTTAGCTTGGTCTAAATGGTAGAGCTCGTAACTTTTATTAAAGAGACGGGTACTACGACTATTCTTGTACTTGGCTTGATGACTCCCATCGTCCATCTTTTTCCATAACCTGCCAGAAAAAGCAATGACTCGTCCGCTATCATCCGTCAGAGGAAACATGATCCGATCCTGAAAGGCATCAAAAACCGTCCCAGCATCTGATATAGTAAACAAACCAGAATCCGTTATAACCTTTTCAGAAAACTTCTCAGATAGATTGCGATAGAGATAGTTCCCTTCTGCCGGTGCTAAGCCCAATTGAAAATGTCGGATGACCTCATCAGTCAATCCACGTTCATGCAGATAGTGTCTTGCTTCTTCCCCCATCTTTGTCGTCATCAGAATGGCTTGATAGAACTTGCTAGCTTCCTGATGAATGACATAGAGTTCTTGATTGGGATTGGTTTGCACTTGTTGACTTGGCCTTGCCTGATACTGAAGCGCAATCCCTGCTTTTTCTGCTACAATCTGGACTGCATCCATAAAGGCAACTCCCCGATAGTCTTCAATAAATTTAAAGACATCCCCAGAGCGACCACAACCGAAACAATGGTAAAATTGCTTATCTTCAACAACATTAAAGGACGGGGTCTTTTCTCCATGGAAAGGACAAAGGCCTAAGAAATTACGGCCTGCCTTGGACAAGGAAACAACTTCCCCAATGATTTCGACAATGTTTACACTGTTTTTAATCTCTGCAATTAGCTCTTTATCAACCATAAACAGTGCCTCCATTTTACCATAGATTATCACTTTATATTTTATACTAAAAGTTAGTAAAAGTAAATTTTTTCCTACCAATTTCAAACTAAAAAGAAAAGATTTTCACCCTTTATCACTAATTTTAAAAATTTTAGGCATATTTCTTGTCAGTCTATCTATTTTCCGTTATACTATCATAGTAAAAAATTATTATGAAAGGACATACTTAGGATATGTTAAAAGAATTGAAAGCTTTCCTCCTTCGTGGGAACGTTGTTGACCTTGCTGTTGCAGTAATTATCGGAGCTGCATTCGGAGCCATCGTTACATCATTTGTAAACGACATCATTACTCCACTTATTTTGAACCCAGCTTTGAAAGCTGCTGGTGTTGAAAAAATTGCTGAATTGACATGGAACGGTGTTGCTTACGGTAGCTTCTTGAGCGCTGTTATCAACTTCCTTGTTATCGGTACTGTTCTTTTCTTCGTAGTGAAAGCTGCTGAAAAAGCTCAAAACTTTGGTAAAAAAGAAGAAGCTGTTGAAGAAGAAGCTGCTGCTCCTACTCAAGAAGAGTTGCTTGCTGAAATCCGCGACTTGCTTGCAAACAAATAATTAGATAAAAAGATCCGATCTTCTAGAAGAAGGTCGGCTTTTTTGTCTTCTATTTTTCTAGAGAAACAAAAAACAGACCGAAGTCTGTTCTTGTATTCAATTAGAATTTTTTACGTTTACGAGCTGCTTCTGATTTACGTTTACGTTTTACAGAAGGTTTTTCATAGAATTCACGTTTGCGTGTTTCTTGAAGAGTACCAGCTTTAGTAACCGCACGTTTGAAACGACGAAGTGCATCGTCAAGAGATTCATTCTTACGTACTACTGTTTTTGACATATTTTTCACTCCCTTCAAGCCTAAAATCTTAATAATTTTATCACACTTTAAGGACGCTGTCAAGATCTTTTGAAACTTTTCTATCCTTCCTAGCCTTCATGTCATTTCTTTTTTCTGACTTTTTCATTCTTTCTATTTTATGATACAATGGAAACAAAGAAAACCGTGAAGGAGACACCATGTCAGAAATTTATGATATTACCATTGTTGGGGGCGGACCCGTTGGTCTCTTTGCTGCTTTTTATGGTAATTTGCGCCAAGTAAAAGTCAAACTAATTGATTCCCTGCCACAATTGGGAGGGCAACCAGCCATCCTCTATCCAGAAAAGAGTATCCTCGATGTACCTGGCTTTACCAATTTGACTGGTGAAGAATTGAGCAACCGCTTGATCGAGCAAGTCAAACGATTTGACACACCGATTTTTCTCAATGAAACTGTAGAGGATATTCGAAAAGAATGTGACCTCTTCACTATCACTACTTCTCGCCAAAAGCATCTGTCAAAAGCAATTGTAATTGCTATGGGTGGTGGAGCCTTTAAGCCACGTAGCCTTGACATTGAAGGGGCTGAAAACTTTGAAAATGTTCACTACCACGTTTCAAACATCCAACAATACCAAGGACAGCAGGTGACCGTCCTTGGTGGTGGAGACTCTGCTGTAGACTGGGCTCTTGCTTTTGATAAGATTGCTCCAACTACGATCATCCATCGTCGGGATAACTTCCGTGCTTTAGAACATAGTGTAGAAGAACTCAAACAATCTTCTGTTAACATCAAAACACCATTTATTCCTAGTCGTTTGATTGGTGAAAATGGACAGGCCACTCACCTTGAAATCACAAAAGTCAAATCCGATGAAACAGAACTCATTCCAATTGATCACTTATTCGTCAATTACGGCTTTAAATCTTCTATTGGGAACCTGAAAGAATGGGGTGTAGAATTGCAACGCCATAAAATCAAGGTGAATCAAAAACAAGAAACGAGCCTGCCTGGAATTTATGCTTGTGGAGATTGCTGCTTCTACGAAGGAAAGATCGATCTCATCGCTACAGGTCTGGGGGAAGCTCCAACAGCTGTAAACAATGCCATTAACTACATCTATCCAGATAAGAAAGTCCAACCAAC
>CAUUAM010000045.1:0-11622 GCA_963543165.1 uncultured Streptococcus sp.
AGAATTCCTAGGAAATCTTTGAATTATCAAACACCATACCAAGTTTTTCTGAGTTACTTGAAAAGTCTAACTTAATTTGACAATTTAGGAAAGGATAAATTTGAGCAGTTACATTAACCATTTCTTTCTCTTTGGCCAGCTGTATCATTTCAGAAATACATCGTCTTCCGATCTGTAAATTCTGATACTCTTTGCTGATCACTATAGAAAGTTCCGAGTTATCTTGAAGTGTCACATCTCCAACTAACACTCCTTCATACTGGATATAATAGCAAGAACCATGTGAAGATAGGTAATCATACATTTTATGAAGTTTTGTTACATCGTAAATCTGATCAGTATTATCCACTTGTTTGCAAACCTCACTATCTTGATACCAAAGAAGGGAGATGTCATCATTCCTATAATAAGGAATAAGCGTTATCTGATCGTCTACTATTCTATTCATCCTTATTTTTCCTTATTTCTATTTAGACGCTTCTTCCGATTCTTCAATATTCTCCACAAACCAATTGGTCATCTTTTGGCTCTTGCTTTTATAAGGGTTAGAGTGAAACAGGGTAAAAGGAGGAATGCTGGCATCGGGGAACGATAATTCTACTCTTAACGTACTCTCAGGGTTATCGTCAGCATAGGCTGTAAAATAGATATGGTAATTGCCACTCACATCACCACCATTATCATACTCACCTCTAGCGGTATTTGGCAATAAGGTCAAGGACTTTATTCCTTGCTTTTCCTGGGCTAAGTATGCGATCATCTCACTCTTAATAGCAGCCTCATGATTTCTGACGTAATTCCCATCATCACTATATCCAGGATGCTCACTAAGAGAATAGAAAATAACAACCATCAGAAAAGGTAGGGAAATTAAAAAAATGATCAATTTATTGGATTTTAACATAGGGGTACCTTCCTAGTTTTTACTCTCTTCTCAGAATTCATTCCCATTGTAATACAATAAAAAGTTCCATAGATTATAAAGTTCCATTATCCTATTAAAACCTCATTTTCCCAACGTCTTAGCACATCTTTTAAGGGCTCATCTAGATAAGTATAAGCCTTTTCCTTAATCCAATCAGGAATACCATAAGCAGCTTCTGCTATACTTCCTGTGATGGCAGCAAGAGTATCACTATCACCGCCGAGAGAGATGGCATTTCTAATTGCATCTTCAAAGTCAGTACTTTCAAGAAAAGCAATGATAGCCTGAGGTACTGTATCCTGACAGGTTTCATTGAAACGATAGCTAGGACGGATTTCATCTAATGTTTGAGATAAATCATATCCATATTCCTTCTCAATATAATCCTTGATCCGTCTTTTACACTCTGTAGGATTGTTGTTAATTGGTTGCTGGTAATCCCCATAGTATCCCCCAAAGTAATACCGACACAAAAAGATCGCATCAGACGTCGCCATAGCTCCTTTAATCCCTTCGGGATGATTATGAGTCACCTCTGCAGAAAGACGGGCAAGAGTTCTACTAGATGGCCAGGTACCTGTTCGTGCACAAAAGCCACAATTCATGACCCAAGCACAAGGTGAAACACGCATAGCAGAACCATTCCCAAAGCTATTGTAAGGGGTGCGGTCATCGCTATGAATCCATGCGTCAAACCTAGCACCATAACCAGCATCAGGATACATCCTACCATACTTCTTCATGGCATCGATAAAATCATCCTTTTGACCGCCATTCATGATTGCTTCAGCCACAGCACAGGTCATAACCGTATCATCAGTAAAAAAACAATCGTCACGAAATAATGGAAAGTCTTTTGTTTTAATGTTGTTCCATTCATAAACCGAACCTACAATATCTCCAACTATTGCTCCTAGCATAAGATTCCTCCTTACAAACTATTGATTTAGATTGACATTTCTACTTAACATACTCTTTTATTTTATCTGCATATTTAGTTAAAAAATTCTTTGAATAAATTTTTTCATTACTTGAATTTCTAACTTCTTTCCAAAGAACAGATGCCACTTTTAACTTGTTTGAGTAGTTGCGACTATTTTCGTCTGCACAGAAATCCTTTAAAAATTGATTCCATTGACAAACCGAATGATCATACTTGGCATAATCTGAATTTCCATAATAAACTTTTAGCATATCTTGGATTGTAAAACTCAAATCGTGTTCTCTTTTTACTTTTCTCCAAGCAGTCGCCATATCGGCAGTAAATTTAAAGGGCGAAACACTTGTTAAAGTTGAAAAATATTCTCTAAAGTGTGCATTAAAGGAGAATCCGCACTCAAGTAACGGCGTATCTAATGTAACGACTTCTACTTGTTTCTTTTTCCTTTTTATTGATGATTTTTTAATCAAATTCCCCTTAAAGTACTGCTCAATAATATGATTGAGTTCTTGTTTGGTACCTCTATATTCAATCCCTAATGACTTGCATATCTGTGAAAGTTCGTCACGATACCAGTAGTATTTATTAAACTCATCGAAGGATGTGATTTCATCAAACTCAGGTCTGCTCTCTATCAATATAATACCTCCTTAAAACCAATCTAGTTTTCATCTTAAAATAATTTTTTTGAGGATTAGCCACGTTTCACTAACAAGCTTACACATTCAGCGGTTCGAACTTACCGTATATCATCTGTAAAAAAGCAGTCTTTCCGAAATAAAGGAAAGTCCTTCGTTTTGATATTGTTCCATTCGTAAACAGAACCTACAATGTCTCCAATAATTGCTCCTAACATCTGTTTCCTCCTTATGACATATCAGTGCCATCTCACATTTCCAATGAATCACTCTTTAAAAATGGTTCCACCAAATCAATCCACTCTTGAGGTAGGTAAGCCGACAAATAGCCGTGATTATAACCCTTTGCCTCATACAAAATAGTATTTGGATGTTGCTGCTCAAATAATTTCGCTGATACTTTCACACAGTTCAATTCTTTTTCACCATAAATATAGAGAACCTGCGTCTTGCTTGCAGAAATCGTGTCCTTGAGCTTGTAACGCCCCATATAGGTTTTGTAAATAGTCACTAATGTTTTGATAGGCGTCCTTGGCAGATTCTCCAAATAATATGCTTTTATCTCCTCTGGATAAGCCAGTTTAGGATAGAGTTTGTTCATCATGCTTAATTGAAGTTTACAAGAGAATTTACTGAACATCAGTTTACCAAATAAAGATACTAAAAAGATGCTGAATTTAGCCAACCTTGGTTGAGGAATACAGAGGCTTCCGTCTATAATGGCCTTCTCAGCTATCTCGCTGTCTAAGGACAAAAGCTCCATAGCAATTTGACCGCCAAGCGAAACACCACCAATCGCAAATACCTTCCCACCACAGTTTTCTTTGATATAGTCTAGGATCTCCAATGCAGAATCTTCAGTAGAAACATAATCAAGTTGGTATTCTTCTCCGTGACCATTCAAAGTTGGTAGAATAACACGGTATTCTTCTGACAAGATCTGTGCTTGACGAAGATAGTTCCACCAAGAACTGCCACCACCATGTATCAGCAAGATAGGAGGCAAATTCTTATCCCCAAATTCATGGAATTTCATATTTAAACTCCTTACTGTAAGACTTTCACTAGATACATCCTTGTTTAACGTTATTGTACTGATATTTTTAGACAGAGTTTTTATTATCTATATCACAAAAAAGAATGAACCTGCCACTCCTTTCTGAAATCTATACCTCCACCTATTTCTCCAGTTTTATCACCTTATCATAGCGCTTCAAGTCCTCTTCACTATAGTGATGAATCACTTCTACAAGTGTTTGAGGGAGGGAGAAGAGAAGTTGACTGATTTTCTCTTGATTTTTAAAGTCCAGATTGGCTTTGACCTCATCAGCTAGGATAAATTGGCGATTGTGATAGAGAGCACGGGCAATTTCCAAGCGCTGCTTCTCACCGCCTGACAGAGTCTGGTTGCTAAGGTTTTTGTTTTGAAGAGTTTTCAAACCAGTTTGCCGAAGGATTTCATCCATCCTTACAGTATCAAGTTCTTGTCCCAAAGCAATATTTTCCTCTAGGCTTAAACCATCAAAGATATGACTAGACTGGAGAATGTAGGCTCCTGCTTGATAGAGTTCATCCGAGGTTAGTTCTTGCCCATGGTAGCGAATCCGGCCATGACTAGGCTCAATTTCACCATAGATTAGGTTTAGTAAGGTTGTTTTTCCAGATCCACTTTCTCCGATAATGGCAATCTTTTCACCTTCCTCAATAGTAAGGTCACAAGGGGCTAGGATTTCTTGACCATCATGCTCAACACTGACTTTCTCTAACTGGATAGGAAAGACGGAACCTTCGAGAACAGAAGGCATATCCAAGTCTACTCCCAACAATTTTTGATATTTATCACAGAGAAACTTGGCTGATTTTCTAGTATTGATAAAATAAGATAACTCCTGAAATTGATAGCCAATATTATACGATACGAGGTAAATCCCTACAAAACTGGCTGCAGATAGGTAGTTATAATAGGTCATGAAACCACCAATGACAATAGGCGCAACAGAGCAAAAAGCATCAATTCCATTGATAAAGAGACTATTTATGGTCCGCTGCTTTTCATAGGCGATTTCTTCCTTTAGAGCCTTGTGCAAATCTTTAGAAAACAGTTTGTAAAACAAGCTTTGTCCCCGATAATACCGTATGGAACGAGCACCTGCGATCATATTGGTTGCTTGAGAGACATAGGCTTGGTTAGCTAGGGACTTCTCCTTCGTAATTTCATCCAAACGTTTAGAGCCAATTCCACTACAAAGAACAGGTATCGAATAAAAAATGATAAAGAGTAATCCAAGATAAAAATTAGTCCAAAGAGCATAACAGATAGAGACGGTTGTAAATCCCAAAGAAGAAATGATAATAACAGTCGGCTCAATATAATTATCTTCTAGCTGTTTTACATCATTTTCCAAGTCTGACAAAACTTCTTCATCTGCTATCCGACGGCTATATAGAAAAGTCTGAAAGATATCTTTCATAATACCCGACTTGAAGTCTGTCAGCACTCGTGCATAGTAAAAACGTTTCCCCGCTAAACCCAGCAAGAGAATCAAATTTCCAACAATCCCCCAAAACAAGACCTGCCATAGCAAATGCAACTGGTGATTAGTAAAACTAGAGACAATATACTGAATCAAAGCTGGTGTAATGATAGCCTCCAGCCAAGTAATCATAATCGCCACAAAATAGAAGAATAAGTGCTTCTTGGTTACATAAGATCTAAGCATAACGTATAAACCTCCTGAAGTTATTTACCAACTTAGATAGGCGTTTTTTATCTCTTTACGGGGATACAAACACTTTTAAAATATTTCATTCAAGGATTTCTATGCTTTACCAGCAGAACTACAGATTCAAGGTGGTGCTAGAAAGCATCTATATTATAGAACGAAAAAGATAGAGTTGTTTTTTATAATTAAACTTTAGAATGAAACTATTTTATAGTTAGCATTTTTCAAACTTTATAGCTGATAATTGTCACTTAATAAATTTACTTGCTAACTTGTAAACTTGTTGAATCTCTTTACTCTTAACATCCCAACCATCAAGTTCTTCTTTAATCAACTCTGGAAATTTTTTGCTAATATCCCTCAAAGAATTGCCAACTGATTTTCTAACATATTCACTAGAATCTTCTTTTAATGTTGCGATTCGTTTAATAGCTTCATCTGGATTATCCTTGAAATATGGTCTACTCGTCCATATTCTCAAACCTTCTGTAACAGCTCTTCTGACATTTGGATTATTATTTTGTAGCCAGTCGTCAATAACCGGAAGAGATGTTTCATAACCTGTTTGCTTACAAAATTCATCAAATGCTTTTGCTAATACTTCTTGAACTCTCCAATTATCATCCTTTGAAACCTCATCCCTCATAAAGATCAAAATTTCTTCATACGATGACAAATGGCCAAAGAGAAATACACTATACATTCTAACTTGATATACATTGGATTTAAAGGCTAAAAATGCTAATTCTTTAGTATACGCATTATCGTTTGATAGATAGTCAGCAAGAGCTCTTTTCTCTTCTTCTTTAAATCCATTTTCAATTAAAGAAAATTCTTTTTCTAAATTTAAAATATATTCTTTCATGCTACTTGCCCCCAAAACAACATTCCAAGTTTCAAGATAATTCTCGATAGGTATTAATAAAGAATTGAATTCGTTATAATATAAGCAAATAATCTTGACATTTTTTCAAATTGATATTTAAACTCTTTTATTATTAAGCCTTTTTCTCAATCAAATACCAACTAGGAATGATTTGCTTCATATCATCGTACCATTCCAAAATTTCCTTAGCTTGATGTTGCATTACTGCTATTTCTTCGATTCCGTAAGGAACAGACCATGGCAGAGCACCAACTATGTTATTTATAATATAGATAGCAAGAAGTTTCCAAAATAAATCCGGAACTTTGTCATCAAAATATCCATCTATCATACCAGATGCAAAAGAGGGAGAGACTTGAGCAGACCATACAATACGGTTGAATTCCTCCCAAGGATCTCCGACGTCAAAGCGATCAAAATCAATGACATAAATTTCGCTATCTCCACCAATCATGAAATTCCCGATATGATAATCACCATGTTGGAAAACCTGAGGTCTATCTTTTAACAATTCTCTATTTGCATTTAAAAACTCAATAAAGGTCTGACCATTTTCATATTGAACGGGACATTCTTTGTATTTGGAGATTTTGTCATCAATTTTTCGATTATAAAAGACCTCCCAATCTTCACGAACTTCTGTAATAGGGAGTGAATGAATTTTTCGAAGGATACTTCCTGCTTCTACTCCGTATGTGTATTGTTGTTCTTTCGAAACAGTTAAAATGATCTCTCTTGCATCCTTCCCGTCTATCCATTCATGTAAAGAATGAACTTCGTCATCGCAGAGTTCAATGCTAATTGGTTTACACATCGGAATTCC
The DNA here is from genome assembly GCA_963543165.1 of uncultured Streptococcus sp. Lineage (GTDB taxonomy): Bacteria > Bacillota > Bacilli > Lactobacillales > Streptococcaceae > Streptococcus. The sequence continues at coordinate 6,936 of CAUUAM010000045.1, forward strand.
AAGAGAAGCTACTTTCTCCATCATATCAAATTCAAATTTTTTAGAATCTAACTTCTCCTTATCAGAAACACGCAAGAAATATTTTTGCTGATTTTGATCTGTCACACAATATTTCTTATCATCTGACCAGCCTTTATTTATGGCTATCTTACTACTAAAATCCATCAATAACTCCTCGATTAACTTTACAACATTATTATATTCTTAACTAATGAAAAGTAATTCGTAGTCCGTCCATTCTTTCACACTTTCTAAAAAATACATAAAGTTTAAACAAGTTTATTCACGTTTCGAAATTATAATTTCTTCTTAAAATGAATAATTCTATTTGCCTCCTGAAATCCAACATTGAGATGAAATCTTATAGAATCCGTATTCGTTAAAGTACAGTCACTTGCAAATTCCTTACATCCTTTATTTTTCGCCCATTCCTCACATTTCGTACAGAGATTTTTAGCAATATCCTTTAAACGATATTCCTCGTCGACGATAATCCCTTCTAAGAATCCAACAGGACTATATTTACAACCTTCAACATAATCAAATCTGAGTGAACATAGTGCTAGACCTACAATTGTGTCACCTTCAACTTCAGTAAAGATTGCAGTATTTTTGCCATTCGTATATTTTTTTACTTCATCAATAGCTTCTTTATCGGTCAATTGGGGCCATAATTGTTTCATTAGTTTAGCCGTTTTTATAGAATCATCTGTTATTCCATCCATATTGATGTTCCTCCGCAAATTACAAGCAAATGTTTCGAATCATGCTGTTACTTTGTTACTCATTGATTGATACCAATACCATCCCCTTCTACTTTTCGCTGTCTCAGATTGGAAGAGCAGTGATACGGCCTCAACGTGGTGCGTCTGTGGGACTCAAAAGGTTCAGTGAACCTTTTGAGGATTAATTGCGTTTTACCAACAAACTCACACATTCGACATGATGCGTCTGTGGGACTCAAAAAGTTCAGTGAACCTTTTGAGGATTAACTGCGTTTCACTAACAAACTCACACACTCGACGTGATGCGTTTGTGGGACTCAAAAGGTTCAGTGAACCTTTTGAGGATTAGTTGCGTTTCACTAACAAACTAACACATTCGACATGATGCGTCTGTGGAAACAGGTCCACCGGCTGGACTTTCTTCAATTCATATCCTAATTCTTGGTAGAGTTTGATATCACGCGCCATGGTGGCGACGTTACAGGAGATATAGGCGATGCGGTCAGCTCCTGTTTGGGCACTTGCTTTGATGAAGCTTTCAGTCAAGCCCTTACGTGGTGGGTCGACCAGAATGGCGGTTGGTTGGATGCCTTCCTTGAGCCAATTCTTCATAGCATTTTCTGCTGTATCACAGACATAGTGAGCATTGGTGATATTGTTTAATGCAGCATTCTTCTGGCTATTTTCCACAGCTTCTGGGATGATTTCTACTCCATAGACTTCCTTGACATGCTTGGCGACGGATAAGCCAATGGTCCCAATTCCTGAGTAGGCGTCAATCACGACATCATCTTCTTTTAACTCCGCAAAGTCAATGGCTGTTTGATAGAGCTTTTCTGCCATTTCGGTATTGATCTGGTAAAAGGCTGGTCCAGAGATTTGGAAATCATTGCCCAACATTTGGTCCGTAATAAAGTCTTGACCATAGAGAACCCGCCATTCTTTTCCAAAAATGGCATTGGTATTCTGGTCGTTGATATTTTGCATGACAGATTTGATGGCTGGGAATTGTTTGATGAGCTGTTCAATCAACTGGTCCACACGGAAAATCTTGGGGCGAGTAGTGACTAAAATCACCATGATTTGACCTGAATGATGGCCTCTACGGACTACGAGGTTACGAATCAAACCTGATTGCTCTGTTTCATCATAAGGTTTCAAATCAAAACGCCGTATCAAATCCCGAAGCGCCAAGATCACCTGATCAATGACTGGATCTTGTATGTAGAAATCTTGGATCGGCATCAAATCATGAGAGTTCTTCCGAAAGAAGCCTGTCTCGACTTGACCATTGACGCGACGGACAGGGACCTGGGCCTTGTTGCGGTATTGAACAGGATGGTCCATCCCCAAGGTTAGGGGCACTTCGATATCAGAGATTCCCGCCATCTTATAGAGACTATCCTTGACCTGCTTGGCTTTAAATTTCAGTTGCTCGGGATAAGCTAGATGGCCTAAGTCGGCGATTCCGCTTCGCAAATAGGCAAGATCAAGCTCCTCATTGCGGTGAGGGGATTTTTCTAGGTACTCCTCTACTTTACCGTAGCCAATCTTTTTAGTGACCTTGAGCACGCGCATGCGGATGACCTCTCCTGGTAAGGCATTCTCTACGAAAAAGACCAGGCCATCCACCTTGGCTACTCCTGCTCCTTCGTGGGTCAAATCGACAATTTCAACAGTCACAATTTCATTTTTCTTTAACATCATTTTCTATCTTTCTACAAATTAAAAGGGAGGGAGTTTTCAAACTCCTATCCCTTAATTATATCATCTTAGGCCCATTTGGGACAATTTCTTTTTATAAGCATCAAAATCGACCAGTAGTCCTTGACCACCATACATATCATAAGCATCGATCCAATCCCCATTTTCAGGGATGGTTACTCGCTCAATCCCTTTTCCAGCACTTCCGACCAGTCCAATTCCATTGGTCAATAGGAAAGAGAAAGGAACATTCGTAGACGTCATAGCAAAGACTTTCCCAAGTGCTTCAGATCCAGTAAAGAGTTTGGTTGGATCCTTGATCTGGTGCATAATAGCTGACATGACCTCTTGCTGGCGTCGAGTCCGTCCATAGTCCCCTTCGTCGTCCTTGCGGAAACGGGCATAGTTGAGGAGGGTTCGGCCATCCATCCGTTGTTTTCCAACCTTGATGGTCTGTTGCGGAACGACACCGTCTTTCATGTTCAAATCATCTGGAACGTCCACTTCACTGACCTTTTCACCATCTACCGTTGAAAACTGCGCATTCATCTCGACCCCATTGGGGAAGAGGGTATCAATGGCTGTCGCAAAGGTCTTGAAATCGACCATGGCATAGTATTGAATATCAATGTCAAAGTTATCCTTGAGCATCTGACGGACCAATTCCGCCCCTTGGTTGTTATTCTGCTCTCCAATAGTAAAGGCAGCATTCAGCTTCTGGTCATAGTAATCTGGGTAGTCCGGATCCGTCTGCTGGCTTACGCCGTCAATATGTACCAGAGTATCCCGCATAAAGCTGACCATCTTGATCTTGCCGTCTTTGTTATTGACATTGACCACCATGATGGAGTCTGTCCGCGTCTCATCCGATTTTTCACCGATTCGACCATCTGTTCCTAAAATCAGAATATTGACGCCATCTCGCGACTTCTTGCCATTAAACTTCTCAACGACAGCTGGCTTAGCATCTGGACCAGTCGGCTTGCTGTTGAGGCCTTTGATGAACATAAAGACCATCCCCCCAATGATCAGCAAGAAAAAGAGGGCAATCCACTTGAGAATCCGCTTAACTCGGATTTTTCTCCGCGGTTTTTTAGCGGTATCGCTAGTCCCAGCAATCGCTTTTTTCTTAGACTTTTGGGAGCGGGATTGGTAGACAGGAAGATCGCCGATAGGTTCACTAACCTCTCTTTGCACTTCTTCTGAAGCTGCAACTTCAGCTTGAAGGGGTTCTGCATCCACATAAGCTCCTTGGCTTTTTTTGATCAGATAGTTGTATTCTAATTGTTCTCTTTCATTCAAATAATGAAAATTTGAGTGTAAGTACTCTAATCGCTTTCGCTCATGGTGAGATAGAAAGTTGGATTCCTTACTCATCTTTTCTTCCTTCCTTTTTCTTTTAAGGTATAGACTTGATAGTGACCTAAAACTTTCGTCTGGATGCCCAGACTGTCTAATTCTTGATAGGCAAACTGCACAAGATCAGGCTCATCATTTAAGAGGTCAATAATGAAAAAGTATTCTCCTAAAGCTGTTTTTAGAGGGCGGCTTTCAATTTTAGTTAAATTGATTCCTCGCCAAGCAAAGGTGGACAAGCCTTTATAAAGCGCTCCTGCCAGGTTACTCGGTAAGGTCAAAGCCAAGCTGACCTTTTGACTCGAAGCATTCAAAGCTTCAGAGATCAAGGGTTCTGATGCTCCTAAAATCCAAAACCGTGTATCGTTATCCTCGATTTCTTGGATGTCTTTGGCCTGAACTTCTAATCCATACTCACTAGCCGCTGCTAAAGGCGCAATGGCCGCAATTTCTAGTTCCGGATGCTCTGCCACATAACGAGCTGCATAGGCAGTTGAAGCCGTCATTTCCATGGCCACATCCGGATAATGGAGCCTTAGAAAAGCCTTCCCTTGAGCCAAGGCCTGAGGATGCGAATAGACGGTTCGAATCGGCCGATCTTTTTTAGCCACCAAGAGTTGTTGCTTGATGGGATAGACCACTTCTGCAACGGCCTGGATGGTCCCCTGGTGAAAGAGGTAATCAATCGTCTCGTGGACGCTACCTTCAATAGAGTTTTCAACAGGGACGACTGCAAAATCAATTTCTTGATTTTCATAGGCCTTTATGACATCTGTGATCGTCTGATAGCCGATGTGTTCAGAAGTTGGAAAACTATGACTCGCCACATCGTGGGTAAAGGATCCTTTGGGACCTAGGTAGCCTACAAGCATCGAATAATCTCCGCAATTTCTTCAGGTGTT
>CAUUAM010000046.1:0-11557 GCA_963543165.1 uncultured Streptococcus sp.
ATCCGTCTTGTAATCAAAGAGTAGGATCCGGTCTTCTAGCACCACGTAACCATCCAAGATCCCCCGCACGACAAAATCCTCTCCACTGACTGGATCTTTCTTCAGCATGGCAAAGGGAGCTTCACGATGAACACGAGGGGCTTCTTTTTGAAGCAAGGTCCCCAAAGGCGTCTCAAAGAAAGCGAGGATGGCCTCTAGCTTGATGCGAGCTTTGACTGCTGGCGCTGCTTGGACTTGCTCTAAGGCTTGATGCAAGGTATCCAGATTGATTGCTGCTCCAAGAGGCAGGCGTTGCATGAGCTCATGGACAGCACTACCGACTTGGGCACCCGTCACGGCTTTTTCTTGACCAAAAGTTGGGAGCTCAAAGTCAGGCGCTACAGTCTTCGCATCCATGATCTGAACACCATTATCATCCATGACTGGCTCGTAGAATTTCTTGATCTGGCTAGGGGTACGGACACTTGGCAAATGAATGGCCGGAGCATACAGCTGATTGAGCCGATCCACATTTTCCAAGATATCCAAGGCCCGACGAATATCGTCTGACTGGCGGACATCCTTGAGCTGATCAAAGCGAGAATCTTGCTCTTTTTCTAAGGGTACCAGCTGATCCGGTGTCAAGTCTTGGTCTGTCACAAAACGCGTGTCATAGGCCAGGGTATTCTTAGCAAACACATCTTGGATAGCAAAGAGCCAGTCCTGATAAGAGATCCATTCTTTTCGTTTTTCTGGATCTAGCTTGCCATTGCGACTGGTTCCCCAATCGGTATCGCGCAGTTTGTCCTCGCGGCCTTTTCCAACCAAATAGAGCTTGTGCTCAGCCCGTGTCATAGCGACATAAAGGAGGCGCATCTGCTCCGAAATCGTGGCCAATTTCGCTTCTTCCACATTGCCTTGGTAGCAAGGCGTTTCGATCTGCAGGCGGATGGTTTCAGGAGCACCTGGATTTTCAGTCTCAACAGGCAGCTTGGCAATGTATTTAAAACCAATCCCTTCTTGACGGCTGAGGATGATCGGCCCCGATTGATCCTTGCGATTAAAGGCCTTGTCCATATTGAGAATAAAGACATACTTGAATTCCAGCCCCTTACTCTTATGCACCGTCATGAGCTGGACGGCATCTTTTGGTGCTGCAAGAGGAACGCTGGCCAAATCGTGTTCATTTTCGATCACTTTGTCGATCATGGCAATGAAACGCGGCAAGCCCTTAAAGCTGGCCTTTTCATAATCATTGGCCCGAAGTGTCAAGGCATAGAGATTGGCCTGGCGCTGGGCCCCATTTGGAAGAGCACCGACATAGTCATAGTAATAGCGATCCTCATAGATTTTCCACAGCAAATCATAGAGTGAATGGGTCTTGGCTGCAGCGCGCCAATCAGATAACACCTTGAGGAAGTTCTCGATTTTAGCTAGGAGCTTGGTATCGATCAGGCTTGCGTGCTCTGCGGTCTTTTCAAAGGCTAACTGGACCTTGTGGTAAAAGGCCAGTTGCTTTTGCTCTGGAAGCGTCTGCAAGGAAATCCGTGCCAACTCATCTTCATCAAAGTCAAACATAGGTGATTTCATGAGGGCTACTAAGGGATAATCGTGCAAGGGGTTGTTAATAGTCCGCAAGGTATCTAGCATAACCATCACTTCCAGTGACTCAAGATAATGCGCCTGTCCACTATCTGCCACAATCGGAATCTGGTACTGATCAAACGCTTCTAGAATGGCGTCATTTCGAGTCCGTGTCGCGGTCAAGAGTGTGATGTCTTTAAAGGGAACTTTTTCAACCCGATGGAGGCGTAAAATTTCTTTGATAACGAGAAGAATTTCTCCCTTAGAAATGGTCTCAAGACCAGGGAGTGCTTCCTCGACTTCGGTCTTTTCTTCCTGGTCCTGGCTACCATCATAGAGCAAAAATTCTGCCCGATGCTGCGGCAAGGCCATCCGCTGCTTGTCGCTATCTGCGACCAGATAATGGCTTTGATTGTAGTCAATCTCTCCCACCTCTTCGTCCATCAAATGGCGAAAGACATCATTGGTCGCATCCAACACTTCCACATGGCTCCGGAAATTTTCCTTGAGGAGGATCAAGCGCCCGTCTGCCCCTTCTTCTTGATAGGCCTTAAACTTATCATTGAAAATCTGTGGATCCGCCTGACGGAAGCGATAAATCGATTGCTTGATATCCCCCACCATGAAGCGATTGTGTCCATTGGACAGCAAGTCCAACATCCGCTCTTGGGTGTGGTTGGTATCCTGGTACTCATCGACCATGACCTCGTGGTAACGATCTTGAAAAGCCTGTCTCACCTCTGGGAATTGCTCTAAAATTTGAATGGCAAAATGGCTGATATCTCCAAATTCATAGGCTTTTTCTTGGATTTTTCGCTCCAGATAAGCCTGAGAAAAGTCTCTGATAAAGTCCCGAAGCAGAGAGAGCATGGGTCCTTCTTCTTGATGGAAGGTTTGTTGAAATTCCAACTGATAGAGCTGATTTTCCAAGTCCCTGAGACGGTTGATATGAAGGTTTTTTTCCTGATTATAGGCCGTGACTAGGTCTTTTAGCTCTTCTTTGCGGGCTCTGTTGGTCAAAGCTCCGCCATTTGAAGCCCGGCTAATCGCAACGACCGCCTTTAGGACAGAGGTCAGTTGCTCTTTATTGGTGCGCTCTGTGAGACTCCCAATCTGATCCAGCACCTCTTGCACCGCTTCCAAATACTTGGCCTTGCCAAATGCTTGGCCTTCATTGGACAAATGAAAGACGAAAAAGTTCTCTGCTTCATAAAGGGCTTGCTGGATGCTCTCCATCAACTCGCCTTCAACCTGGTCAAAATCGGTCTCTTCATAGCCATTTAGGAAATGCTCTTCCAACCATTTTTCCGGATCACTGGTCGACTGAAGAAAGTCATAGATCTGGTAGACCTGCTCTTTAAACAAGGACAAATTTTTGCGTTGCCCTGTGAAATTCTTGACCATCTGGACAAAGGCTTCCTGATTTTCCCCTTGGTAATAGCGGTCAAAGACAGCTTGAAAGACTTCATTTTGCAAGAGGCGTTGCTCACTGGCATTTTGCAAAATACGAAACTGGGGTGCCAAACCGAGCAAATAGCCATAGCGCGTCAAAACCTTCTGGGTAAAAGAGTCCATGGTTCCGATATCACTGGTTGCGACATCTGCAATTTGACGGGCCAAGTGTTGCTTCAGCTCTGGGTCATCGCTCGCTTGCAGGGCTTTTCCAAGTTCACTTTCCAAACGCTCCTTGAGCTCGCCTGCTGCCTTGACCGTAAAGGTCGAGATAAAGAGCTCCTTAATGGAGATCCCTCGCTGGATCTGATCCAGTATCCGCTGCACCATGACAAAGGTCTTCCCCGAACCAGCAGAGGCCGACACCAAGATATTAGTGCCCGAACTATAGATAGCATCGATCTGTTCTGGTGTCCGCTTTTGCTCCTTGCTAGAAGCAGCTTCTTGGGCCTGAAGGGCCTTGATTTCTTCTCTTGTCAAAAATGCTTGTTTGATCATTTGTTCAAGACCTCCTTCATCTTCTCGATCCAAGTGGCTTTCACCTTTTCACCGCGTATTCCTTTTTGGTCTAGTTTGGTCAAGAATCGTGCCTGACCTAGGTGACGATCGGCTTCAAAGCCTGTGATGGATTTAAACTGGTCCACATATGGTGCGATATTGCGCCCATTTTCGCTATAGGGATTGATGGCAAATTGCCCTTTGAGGATCCCTTCTGCCGCTGTTTTATAGAGATAAGCGTTGTACAAGAGGAGCAGATCCAGTTCTTCCTTACTCAGCACCATGGCCTTGTTCTTATCATAGGCCTCTCCCAGATAAGCTGCCTGATCCGCCATAAAGAGTCCCTTGTATTGCTGACTCTTCATGGTTTGGTTGATGGCATCGTCGACCGTCTTGGTCTTTTTCAGATCGACTACGGGATCTCCCATTTCCAAATACATGGCGCCGAAAATCCCTTGCTCTTCTTGGTATTCCTTCAGATCCTGAATCGCAGAGAGATAGGTCGGCAATTGAGAATTCAGACCATTAAAGAACTTGTCATAGTGGAATTGCGTCAGGCTTGACTTGTAATCCACAACGCCAAGAGCACCTCGTTCACTCAATTGGTCAATCCGGTCCACCTTGCCTCGTAGCTGTAAGAGACGGCCATCAGACAAAGGATAAGAGGTGTGGGTGCTCCCTCCAAAGAGGGTTTCCTCCCCAATGGTCTCGATGCCATTTTGCTGGGCGAGGACCCGGCCCGTTGTTTTAGCGGTATCAAGAAGCAAGTGGCGAATAAACTCGGTCTCACCATTTTCAGCATACAATTGCTGGAACTCTGTTTCTTGGCTGGTCTCTCGAATAGCCTCGCTTAAACGCCGATCAAAAGCTTGATCAGAGCTGTCTTTTAAGACTTTTTCAAAGATCCGGTGCAAGAAATTTCCATGACTGCGAGCGTCTGGTCGGATCGTCTCATCCTCTTGTAGCCCTAAGACATAGCGCAGATAAAAGGCATACTGGTGCTTGTAGTATTCATTCAAGCCAGAAGCAGATAAGGTCAAGGCTTTCCCTTTAGGATAGAGCGCTTGCAGTGTATCTGACTGGAGCTGGCGACTCTTTAATTCCGTTGAAATCTGAGGAATCTGAATCCCTTCAGCGGCTAATTTCTTACGCAAGACACGTACGGCCACTCCCCAAAAGCTGGATTCTTCAGCGGACAGCTCACTTGCGATCTCTTCTTGATGGAGTTCGATCACACGCGCTAAAAGGGCTCGGTAAGTCCCGATGTCATCACTCGAAGCTTGGGCTTGTTTGGTCGTCCACTCGATGGCAATAGGCTTCTTGGCCAATTCTAGAAGGTAAGGAGAGACACTATCTTCCGTTTCATTCACCAAGCTAGGGGCTGATAGGACCAACTGATTGGTCGCTGCATTGAGGAGCGAAACCGCCACAAAGCGATTTTTCTTGAGATTTTCGCTGGTCACCACCTGGAGCTCTGCTCCTTCTTGCGTCCCCTCATTGAGCTGCAGGCGCTCTTCTTCACTGAGTAGAGAGGTGTTCTGGGCGATTTTTGGAAAACGCTCCTGGGTCAGCCCGATCGCGTAGACATAAGGGGCTGTCAAGGGTTCAATCAAATCGTAGGACTGAACGGTCACTACATCAACTGTAGCAGGAACTGTCCGGTATTGTGACAATTGCATGCCGGATAAAAGAAGAGCTAGAAAGTCATCCACTGTCAGTTCTTGGTCCTCGAAGACCAGATTCAACTCTTCTAACACATGAAGGAAGGCCTTCCAAACTTGATCATAGCGCTCCTGCTCTTCCAAGTCTAGATCTTTGATCAAAGCTTGTAAATTCTGAGAAAGCTGAGCCTCTTGCAGAAATTCTGTAAAGGCGGTTAAGAGATGAGTCACCTTTTGTTTACGCTGTGAAAAGAAAGTGGCTAGAGGTCCGACAACTCGTTCTCGGAGGGCATTGAGTTCATCTAAGTTGAACTTCCCCTGACGATTGCTGGTAAAGGGCTTGTGAAATTTTGTAGCCCCCTTTACTTCCGCAAAGCGAAGGTACTGCTCAAAAGCATCGACGTCTTCTTGCGTCAGATCTCTATAAAGACCCGTTTTCAAGAGATTGATGACATCTTCTGTCTGGTAATTGAACTGCTTGATCCGCCCTAGCGATTCAATGACCTGAATCAAGGGATGATGGACCATGGCTTCGCTTCGTCCTAAGTAAAAGGGGATCTGATACTGATCAAAAATGGTCTTGAGTTGCAGCTGATACGCTTCTACATCGCCTAACAAGACCCGAATATCCCGATAGCGTGCCCCATCATGGAGGCGCTGACGGATCGATTTAGCGACATATTCTAACTCTTCTTTTTGCGTATTGGTTTGCCAGAGTTGAACCGCTGTTCGATCTTGCTCTTTGAGCTCATTCTCCACTTGTGAAAAATCGTAACGTGCTTCCAACATGCGGGTAATGCGACTAAAAGAGTCTTCGATCGCTTGCCCACGATACTGAGGCTGAACCTGAAAAGTCTTAGCCAAGCGGAGGAGAAAGTCAACACTGGCCTGGTAAAGATTGCCCTCTCTAAAGGTTGCCCGATAGGCTTTTTCACTAGCATAGACCCCGATGACAATCTCCACTCCTTTTCTGTGGAGAAGACCAATCAAGGCCTCTTCTTCCGCAGAAAAACGCGTGAAGCCATCGACCACGATCGCTACATCTTTCAATTGCTCTTCCAAGTGCCCCTCTTCAACCTGATTGAGGAAAACGGCAATCTTGGACTGGGATTCATACTGATGCTGGACCAAGATCTCAGAGACTGCTTCAAAAATCATCAAGAGGTCCTCTCTTTTTTCAGGTTCCTCGAGCAATTCCAAATCTGTAAAATCCATCTGGGCCGTTTGTAATTCATGATAGAGCTGGACCAGTTGCTGGATAAATTGAGGATCCTTGCGCAAAGCCCCGTAGACCTTAAGGTCCTGGTCCTTCATGTGGGACAAGGCTTTAAAAACTAGCATACCTAGACCAATGTCATCTAACGGTTGCTCCTCAAAAACCTGATTCAGGATGAAATAACGGGCCATTTGGGCAAAGCGCGTCACGGTAATGGCAAAAGAAGCCTGACCTTCTAGATAGGATAAGACCTTGGCTTCTTTTTCAAAGGAAAGAGAGTTGGGGGCAATGTAAAACACACGCTTCCCATCTTCTACTAACCTTACGGCTTCTTGTGTCATGACCTGAGTCAAGGGGGTCCGAACATCCGTATAGAGTAATTTCATCCGATCCGTTCTCCTTTGGGCACTTTCTTGAGAGCTTATTATCTTCTTATTATATCATTTTCACAGGAGGGACTAAAGCAAGAAGTCATGCTCCTCTTGCCCCAACTTTAGGACATTTGTGCTACAATAAAAGCTGAAAAGACAGAAAGGATGATCCCTATGACCAGCATTTATGATTTTTCTTTAGAAAACCAGCAAGGGGAAGCAATTTCTCTTTCCCACTACCAAGGTAAGGTCCTCATCGTGGTCAATACGGCGACCGGTTGTGGCCTAACCCCTCAATACCAAGGACTTCAAGAACTCTACCAACGTTACCAGGAAAAGGGGCTTGAAATCCTAGACATTCCTTGTAACCAATTCATGGGGCAAGCTCCAGGAACTGCTGAAGAAATCAATCATTTCTGTAGCCTCAACTACCAGACTACCTTCCCACGATTCGCCAAAGCTAAGGTCAATGGCAAAGAAGCTCTTCCTCTTTATGACTGGCTCAAAAGCCAAGCAGCCGGGCCACTAGGCAAACGCATCGAATGGAACTTTGCCAAATTTGTCATCGACCGACAAGGACAAGTCGCCCAACGCTTCTCCTCCAAAACAGAGCCAGCTAACATGGAAGACTTGATCCAAGAATTACTTGAGAAATGAGAAAAAGCCTGAGCGCTAGCTCGGGCTTTTAGATTGAAGACAAAGTCTTCTTAAAAACTTTCCTTAGGTGAGTACGGACGTCAGCGAACTTCGTAGAAGTTACATGACTTAGTTTTGGACCACTTCGCTTTTTACTTTTTAGGCTCAGTCTAAAACAGTTTCCCAAACTGTTTTACTCCCAAAACTCCCGAGTGCTAGAAACAATAGTGTTTCTAGCACTTTTCTCACGGCGGAAAGTTTTGGTATTTTCTTGATTCATTTTATAAGTTTGAACTCATTTTATTTTTTACAGAATCGCTTAACTTATTTTAAAATAGTTTGTTTACATTCAAAAAGCCTGAGCAAACGCTCAGGCTTTTTTAGCTTAATCAATTTCAAGTCCACCGGTGTAGAGGCGATAATAGGTGCCACGTTCTGCCATCAAGGAAGCGTGGTTGCCCCGCTCGATAATGCGTCCGTGGTCCATCACCATGATCACATCGGAATTGACAATGGTCGACAGACGGTGGGCGATAACAAAGACTGTCCGACCTTCCATCAAGCGGTCCATCCCTTCTTGCACCATCTTCTCTGTCCGTGAGTCGATGGAAGACGTCGCTTCATCCAGAATCAAGACTGGCGCATTGGCAAGGGCTGCACGGGCAATGGCGATCAATTGTCGTTGACCATTTGAAAGGCCAGCCCCGTCATCCGTCAAGACCGTCTCATAGCCTTGATCCAAGTGTTTAACAAAGGAATCCACATTGGCAATCCGAGCGGCCTCAAGGATCTCCTCACGCGTTGCATCGGCACGGCCATAAGCAATGTTTTCCGCAATGGTACCCGTAAATAAGTGCGTATCTTGCAAAACAATACCGAGGGAGCGACGAAGGGAATCCTTATCGATTAACTTAACATCGATACCATCATAAGTGATCATTCCGGATTGGATATCATAGAATCGGTTGATCAAATTGGTAATGGTGGTCTTACCCGCACCAGTCGCTCCGACAAAGGCCACTTTTTGACCTTTTTCCGCATAGAGATTGATCCCTTTTAGGATCTGCTTTTTCCCATCGTAGGAGAAATCAACATCATCAAAGACCACATGACCCACCAGTTTGACTAGCTGGTAGCTGCCATTTGGACGCGGGTGTTTCCATGCCCATTTGTTGGTTTTCTGATCGGTTTCGACCATTTCTCCGTCGACCAGTTCATAGTTGACCAAGGTGACTTTCCCTTGGTTGACTTCTTCTTCCTCGTCCAAGAGATCAAAGACACGATCTCCACCAGCCAAGGCCATCAGGACAAAGTTCAATTGTTGAGAGACCTGGGCAATGGGACCCGTGAAGGAACGGTTCAATTGCAAGAAGGCCATGAGACCTCCAATCGTTAAACCTCCGATGCCATTTAGGGCAATGATCCCACCGACCAAGGCTGTCAGAACAAAGGAAACATTTCCTAGGTTCCCAAGAATCGGCATGAGGACATTGGCATAGCGATTGGCTTGGTAAGAAGATTCAAAGAGTTGATCATTGATGCGATCAAAATCCTCGATACTTTCTGCTTCATGGACAAAGGCCTTAACCACCTTTTGACCCGACATCATTTCTTCAATAAAGCCATTTTCAATCCCCAAGTTCTTTTGTTGGTCTCCAAAATAGCGACCGGACTTGCCAGAAACATCCTTGATAATAAAGAACATAACGAGGACCATCACAAGAACAATTAAGAACAAGAGCGGACTAACCGTCAGCATGGTAATCGTTACCCCAAGAATCGTAATCGCTGAGGATAAGAGTTGGGGAATGGATTGTTCAATCGCTTGGCGAAGCGCATCAATATCATTGGTATAGATGGACATGATATCCCCGTGTTGGTGGGTATCAAAGTAGCGAACCGGCAGTTTTTGCATGCGGGCAAACAACTGATTTCGAAGGCTTCTCAGCGAGTCTTGTGATATCGTCGCCATGATCAAGCTAAAGCCATAGTTGGCAAGGACCCCAATCAAACAGATCAAGCCGACCCTTGTCAAAAAGGACAAGAGTGGTCCAAAGTCATGGCTGTTAGACGAAAGCATGGGCTCTACATAGACATCGACCAAGGACTGAATCGAAGCTGTCACATTGACCGTCGCAAGAGACGATAGAATGATCAAGATAGAAGAGATGATCAAGGACAACTTGTAGTTTTTCCAAAGGAAGTCGAGCAAGCGAAGAAGCGAGCCTAGATTTGCTTTTTTCTTAGTTTTCATCTGCTTCTCCTTTCCCTTGTGTTTGCATTTCGTATACTTCTTGGTAAATGGCATTATTAGCAAGCAATTCCTCATGAGTACCGATGGCATCGATCTGACCATCATTCATCACGATGATACGATCGGCATCTTGAATCGAGGAAATTCGTTGACCAATAATGATTTTAGTGGTCTCTTTCAAGCTGGTTGCCAATCCCTGACGGATCAAACTATCGGTCTTGGTATCGACCGCTGATGTCGAATCGTCCAGGATCAAGATCTTCGGATTCATGAGAAGGGCACGTGCGATACAAAGACGTTGACGTTGGCCACCCGAGACATTGGATCCCCCACGCTCAATCATCGTGTCATAGCCCTCTTTGAAATCTTGAATAAATTCATCGGCTTGCGCAATCTTACAAGCTGCGATGATTTCTTCATCCGTCGCATCTTTCTTTCCCCAGCGCATATTTTCTTTAATCGTACCAGAGAAAAGGACATTGGTCTGAAGAACCATAGCCACTTGCTTACGAAGAGCATCGAGATCGTATTCTTTAACATCGTGGCCCGCTACCGTCACCCGACCAGACTCGACATCATAGAGACGAGGAATCAACTGCACCAGACTAGACTTCCCTGATCCTGTTCCCCCTAAGATACCAATGACTTCTCCTGAACGAATGGAAAGGTTAATCCCTTGTAAAACATGGGTCTTGTCACCATTCTCATCCGTATAGGCAAAGGTCACATCCTCAAAGTTGATCGATCCATTTGCGACTTCTTTGATCCCATTTTCTGGAGAGTCAATCGTCGTTTTGGTCGTTAAGACTTCATTGATCCGCTCGACAGAGGCCATGGAAATAGATAACATGACAAAAATCATCATAAACATCATAAGCGACATGAGAATGGTCATGGTGTAGCTAAACATAGAGGTCAAATTCCCAGTAGACAATTGGCCACCAACGATCAAATGAGCTCCAATCCAAGAGATCAAAAGGAAGGAAGCATACATAGAAAGCATCATAGCCGGACTACTTAAGACAACGACACGGATAGCCTTCATAAACATGTTGTAAATCAAGCGTGAAGCCTTCTTAAACTTAACCGTTTCGTCTGCTTCTTTAACATAGGACTTGACCACTCGCATATTGGTGATGTTTTCCTGAATGCTGTTGTTGAGAATGTCATAGGCTTCAAACACTTCTGTAAAGAGAGGATAAACAATCTTCATGATAATACTTAGGACAGCTGCCAAAAAGATGGTCACATAGACAAAGATCATGGCCATCTCCGCATTGATCATGAAACATGCCCCAATGGCAAAGATCAAATTTAGCGGTGCGCGCACACAGATCCGGATGACCATTTGATAAGCATTCTGCACATTGGTTACGTCGGTCATCATCCGAGTGACTAGTCCACCAGATGAGAACTGGTCAATATTCTCAAATGAGAAGGTTTGAACCTTTTTGAAAATGGCCCGACGAAGGTTTTTGGCAAAACCAGCCGATGCATAGGCTCCATAACGGGCAGACTGCATCCCACAAAAGAGGGAGAGAAAGGCACAGACTAGCATCAGCCCACCGTAAAACAAAATATTGTTCATGTTTCTTTGTTGGACACCTTGGTCCAAAAGACTCGCCATGACAAAGGGAATCGAAATCTCAAACATGACTTCAAAGACCATAAACAAGGAAGCCAAAATCGAGGGCTTCTTGAATTCTTTGATCTCGGATATTAAGGATCGAATCATTATTACCTCCAATGTTATTCATACTTTTTCCTGCGGTAGAAGCAAAGCTTTTCCCAACGAAAATAGGTCAAAACACACAAAATTCCCTGAGGGAAAGGCCCTAGGGATTACGCATTTTTTATAGTCTTCATTGTAACCTAAATTACAAAAAAATGCAAGATTTTTAGACAG
>CAUUAM010000047.1:0-11544 GCA_963543165.1 uncultured Streptococcus sp.
CAAAGACAATTGAGAGGCTAGGACTTTTGTCCCAGCCTCATATGATTTATTCTTCTTCCTCGTCTTCAGAATCCTCTTCTTCGTCGTCTTCTTCGCTCAATTCAACTTCTTCACCCAAATCATCTGGTACGATTTCATTGATTTCAGCATCGTAAGCTTCGACTTCACTCTTTTCATCATCTGGATTTTCTTCATCATATGAAAGAGCTGGATCTGCTTCGTAAACTTCTTCGTCTTCTGGATCGTCATCGTTGTAATCGATCGCATCTTCGTCTCCATCCATGAAGGCATTGACACGTTTTTTCTTCCGTTTCTTAGGAGTTTCATCTTCGTCTGTTTCTTCAAGAGCGATGATTTCCTCGTCAACTTCATCGATGGCATACCATGAACGAAGACCCCATTTGTTATCCCCAAGTGGGATAAAGCTTCCATCCACATTCAATTCTGTGTAGAATAACGGAAGAGCTTCACGGATCTCGCTATTTGATTTTTCAAGGTAATTTTGAATTTCATTTACAAGATCGCTAAAGTACATTTCATGGTCACGTCCGCGCAATTCCAAAATCGCACGCGCCACTTCAATCATAGAAAGTTCACTTTTTTCTTGTCCAGCAAATACTTCTAATTCCAAGGGTAAATCTCCTTATGTTTCATTTCCTAAATGGAGAAGGATCCGGTGTACAACCTCATCCCATCCTCAATGATAGATTGAAAACTTCTCGTCACTAAATCTATCACGCAATTTATCGTTACACTCTATTGTACGATAAATTTCCCCTTTCGTCAAAGGAAAATTCCAGGATTCTCCATGAAATCAGAAAAAGAAGAGCCTCACGGCTCTTCTCCTTGTTCTAAATTATTTTACTTTTGCTGTGCTTGTGATCACGTTCACGGCTTTCTTCACTGTGATGTCATGTTTCAACATTTCTGGTGAAAGAAGGTTGCGAACTTGTTCAACTGGCATGTTGTAATCTGCTGCCAATTGTTCGATTTCAGCATTGATTTCTTCTTCAGTTGCTTCGAAACCTTCTGCTTTGGCTACTGCTTCAACCACGAGGTTTGTCTTCGTGCGGCTTTCAGCTTCTGCTTCGTATTGTTTATGAAGATCTTCTTGAGTTGTTCCAGTGATTTGGAAGTACATGTCAGGTGAGATACCTTGGCGTTGCATGTTTCCAAGGAATTCGTTGATTGAACGGTGTACTTCTTCGTGGATCATTTCTTCTGGAAGTTCAACGATTTCAGCATTTTCAACGGCAAGATCGATCGCTGCTGCTTCTACTGCATCGTTGTATGCTTCTTCTTTTGCTTCTGCCAATTCTTTGCGGTATTTTTCTTTCAATTCAGCAAGAGTTTCAACTTCTTCGTCGATGTCTTTTGCCAATTCATCGTCAAGAGCTGGTACTTCTTTTGCTTTCACTTCGTGGATGGTTGTCACGAATTTTGCTTCTTTACCTGCAAGGTCAGCAGCTTGGTAGTCTTCTGGGAAAGTTACGATGACATCAACTGTTTCACCAGCAGAGTGTCCAACCAATTGGTCTTCGAAACCTGGGATGAATTGACCTGAACCAAGTCCAAGAGAGAAGTTGTCACCTTTACCACCGTCGAATTCAACACCATCGATAGAACCTACGAAGTCGATCACAACTGTGTCGCCTTCTGCAGCAGCGCCTTCTTTAACGACCAATTCAGCCAAATTGTTGCGTTCGCGTTCGATGCGTGCATCTACATCAGCGTCTGTTACTTCTTTAGAAACTTCTACTGATACTTCAAGGTCTTTGTAAGCACCCAATTTTACTTCAGGTTTTGTCACAACAGTTGCTGTCAAAGTCCAGTCTTGGCCTTTTTCCATAGAAACAACGTCGAAAGTTGGTTGTGCTACAACTTCGATGCCAGCTTCTTTTACAGCTGCTTCGTATGCTGCTGGAAGAAGATCGTTCAAAGCATCTTGGTAAAGTGCTTCTTCACCAAAACGTTGGTTGAAGATTGGACGTGGAATATGACCTTTACGGAATCCAGGTACGTTCAACGTTTTCTTAACGGATTCAAACACACGGTCCAAAGCAGGTTTGATTTGCTCTTGGCTGATGGTGAAAGTCAACACACCGTGGTTAGTTTCTTTGTTTTCAAATGATACAGACATTCTGTCTCTCCTTAAAATAATATAGTCATTCCTTATAATTTTACCACAAAACTTTGAAAAAGCAAGTTTTAAAACGTCTTTGCCTCTCTTTTCATCCAAAAAAACTAGCCCCTAAAAGCTAGTTTAAATTACGATTTTCGGATAGGATCGTCTTGGTAAAGAGCACGGGCCCCACCGATCAATTTTGGCCGACTGGCTAGGGCTGTGACATGGGCTCCCCCTAGTTCACGCAAGACAGGACGAATCGGAACTTGCACATGTTTGACATGCATCCCCACTGAGGTATCTCCGATGTCTAACCCCGCTTGGGCTGTGATAAATTCCACTTCAACAGGATCCTTGAAATACTTGAACGCAGCGAGTTGTCCAGCACCTCCTGCATGGAGACTTGGAAGGACATTGACAATTTCTAGATCTTTCTTGTCTGCTAATTCCCGCTCAACAACGAGGGCCCGATTGAGGTGCTCGCAGCCTTGTACAGCTAGATAAATTCCTTTAGCATCTAACTCATCCAACAAGGTTTTGACAATGGCCTCCGCAAGGTCAAGATTCGACGCCTTTCCAATTTGTCCTCCTGCAACTTCGCTTGAAGACAAACCTAGGACTAGAATCTGACCTTGGCGGAGTCGACTCTTAGTTAGTAGATCGGCTAGGATTTCTTTTGTATCCTTCTTCAGTTGCTCCAAATCCATGAATTAGTTTCCTTTCTTTTGAAATGCATAATAGACTACATAGCCTAGAGCCATCCCAACAAAATTCTGAGCAAGGTTATTTGGAATGTCCGAGATAGCAGCTCCCCAGCCATTGCCTAAAAAAAGGGCAGAAGCTAGTGCGTAACCGCCTACCATGACGACTGTCGCAAGAAGCAAGCCTAGGTAACGAGCTTTTCCCTTGAAGCCAGCGAAATAGCCTTGACCCCCGTGAAAAAGGAGGCTAAAGAACATCCACTGAGGATAACCCGAAATGAGGTCGAGTAGGAAGGCTCCGACACCACCTACAATCGCACCTTCCTTGCGTCCAAAATAGAAGGCTGTGAAGTATACACCCAGATCTAGCAGGGTGACGATCCCTGTCGGAGTTGGGAGTTTGGTATAGTAGCCAAGCACAACCGTCAAGGCACACAAAATAGAGAGGCGGGCAATGAATTGAGTTCGATTAGATGTCATATTGTACTACTCCATACTGGTCTGAATGTTGAATCGCTTGAAAGACAAAGTCTTTAGAGGATTTAACAGCTTCAAGCGGTGATTTTCCTTTCACCAACTGGCTGGAAATGCTAGATGCAAAGGTACAACCAGCTCCTGTATTGTTTTTTTCTAGGACTGGCTCTTCAATGACGGTGAAGTCTGTACCATCATAAAAGACATCGATGGCCTTTTCTTTATTGAGACGATTACCCCCTTTGACAACGACATTGGCTGCTCCCAATTCATAGAGCTTGCGTGCCGCCTCCTTCATATCATCGAGCGATTGAATTTTGCTTTGGGTCAAGATCTCAGCCTCTGGTAAGTTTGGCGTGATGATGGTCACATAAGGGAAGAACTTGATCAATTCGTCTCGAAGAGCTGAAACTTCCACATCATGGGTTTCCTTGCAGACCAAGACAGGATCTAAGACCACAGGGATCTCCGCATGGGCTTTGACATAGTCCAAGGCTAAGTCTGCCACTTCAACATTCGGCAAGAGGCCGAGTTTAATAACAGAAAAAGGAACATCCTTGAGAGAGTTAAGCTGTTGGGCGAAGGTCGTCGGATCCACCGGAATGACTTCAAAACCATGCTCGGTCATGGCTGTCAAACAAGTCACTGCTACAAAACCATGCTGCTTGTTGGTTGTATAGGTCGCAAGGTCGGCATGAAGGCCTCCCCCACTAAAAATGTCATTTCCTGAAATAGCTAGAATCAATTCATTACTCATAACGTATCTCCTTTAAATATAAGCCATTTGGCGCTGCTGTTGGACCTGCTAGATTGCGGTCCTTCTTTTCCAAAATCAGATCGATCTGCTCAATCGGCATCCGATCATTTCCGATCTTTAACAAAGTTCCTACCATATTGCGGATTTGCTTGTAGAGAAAGCCATTGCCCGAAAAGGTAAAGACAAGGCGATGATTTGCCGCATCCTCGACCAAGCGAGCCTCTGTAATCGTCCGAACCTTATCTTCCACACTGGTTCCTGAAGCGGTGAAACCGGTGAAATCATGGGTCCCCTCCAACTTTTGGATGGCTGCTTGCATCTTTTCCACATCCAAAGGATAAGGATAGTGGGTCGCATAGTGACGCATCATGGGATTCTTGGGACGACCATAATCCACGATAAATTCGTAGGTTTTGCTGTGCTTCTTGTAGCGTGAGTGAAAGTCATCTGCTACTTGCTCCACCCGGATGAAATCAATATCCTCTGGGGTTTGTGTATCGAGGGCAAAGCGGAGTTTCTCCTCATCCCGCGCTTGGGGGAGATCAAAATGAATCACCTGCCCAAGGGCATGGACACCTGCATCCGTTCGCCCCGCTCCATGAACGGTAACGGGGGTTCCTTGATTGAGGCGCGTCAAGGTCTTCTCGATTTCCTCTTGCACACTGCGGGCATGCGGTTGGCGTTGAAACCCTGCAAACAAGGTCCCGTCATATGAAATGGTTGCTTTGTATCGTGTCATGGTTTTATTTTAGCAGGATATAAAAGGGGATACAAGAGTGAAAAAAGAAAACTGTCCGGGTACAGTTTTGCGAGCAAAAAAGAAGCAGAACGATGAACATCCTGCCTCCTAACTTCGCCCTGTTCCTGTTACTAATCTACTAGGGCTCAGTCTCTTTTTTTATTTTTCAAGTCCATTCCTGCTGCTCCCAAGATCGCTCCTAGTAAAGCGAGTCCAAGAGCAGATTCCACTCCTGTTTCTGGAAGTTGCTTGTCAGAGTTTACTGTTTCTGGATGAACCGCTTCTTCCACAGCTGCTGGAATTGGCGTTGGGGTATTTACTGGTGCTACTAGTTGATCCTTCGAGATCACATGAGGTGTTGACTGATCTGGAACCATTTTGTTGGCAAGTAAGTCTGATTTCACTGGTGCTTCTACGGAAGGGCTTGCTGGAGTCACAACCTCTTTGGTACCGACTTCAACAATTTCTGTAACCGGCTCTGTTACAACTTCTGTAGCGATCACTTTTCGACTTTGATCAAGTGCCGAAACCTCTACATACTCAAGACCTTGACCTTTAACTCCAGCCTGGATCACTTTGTGTTCTCCTTTAGCGAGATCTGGATTGGTGCGTTCCACAAGGTCAAAATCAAGTTCTTTCTCTACGATTTCAAGACTTGGTTTATCCTCCACTAGGGCTTTGACGTCATTTTCAGCCATGCTACCCACTTGAGTGATTGGCTTGAGCCCTGCAAGGGCTTTGGTCAGAGCGGTCACTTCTTGATCCACCTGATCTTGATGAGCACGGTTCACATTCCAATTCAAGCTATCTAAAACTTTCGCAAGTGCTGCGCGAGATTCTGGTGTGTAAATGGCTAGATCTGTTGGCACCGTAGCAACTGCTTTTCTAAGGGCAGTGAAGTCTGCCTTGAAATAGTCCTTGTTATGATTGGCAAAAGCTTCCATGAGATCAAAGACATTTTTTTCGATGTATTCTTCACTTGGCGTATCACACCAAACAGCTACCATGCTACCGACCATCGGCAAAGATGTTTCGGGATATGTTGTACTTGGGAGTTGTCTAAATGGAGTAGTAGCTGCATTGGCAATCGCTTTTTCAATATAACCACCACCTGTTTCAGGTGTTCTTCCCAAAACATAGTACCAGTCTCCGTTGGTGTTGAGGAATTTATACCCCTTATCTGCTAAATACTGCGGTGACGCGAGGTTATAGCCCCACCATCCTTTAGACCAGTAGGAAATCAAGACATCCTTGTCAAAAGCAACATCATCTTCATCTCCATAATAGAAACCATCGTTAAAGGCCATTGGTTGCAAGCCTTTTTCACGCGCCATAGCGGCAAGACTATTGGAATACTCCGCAAATTTACCATAGAGGTCATACCACTTGAGGTAGTACCAACCTTGCGCACTAGTAGCGTCGTTGGCATATTCATCTGTTCCATAGTTAAAGATCTTAGACTTGTCTTTGAAGTAGTCCATGTACTTGCCAATCAAGGCTTTGGTGAAGTTGACTGCCGCCTCATTGGTCAAATCCATGGTTGTTTTTGAAACAGTATCAAAGCTGGCTTGCGGGTTTTCAATGCCCAATTTTTCCATGGCCACCAACAAGGCATCCATGTGTCCAGGACTATTGACTGCCGCAATCAAGCCGATTCCTTTAGCAGTAGCATAAGCATGGAGCTCATCCATTTCCGCTTGGGTCAAGGCTTGCCCATTTGGATCATCATAATAAGCCTTGGTACCTTCTAAAATGGCCTTTTTTACATCGTCACTGGCATAGGTTTTGCCATTGGCTTCCACCGTCATATCATCGAGTACGAAGCGCATACCATCGTTTCCGACAAGGAGGTGCAAGTCAGAATAACCCAGCTCACTGGCCTTGTCCACGATCCGTTTCAACTGATCCAGCGAGAAGTACTTGCGGCCTGCATCGATCGAGATGACCTTCTTCATGGCGAGTTTTTCTGCTGCTTCTTTTGCAGCAACTTCTTTCGCGTAGCTTTCTGTGTATACCAAAGCATCTTGAGCCGCTTTGAGATGATCGATCAAGGTTTTAGCCTCTGCTCGAGTTGTGTCTGCTCCTACCCCTTCTAAAGCTTTTTTAGCTGCTGTAAAGGCTACTAGCGATTCTGGTGTATAGTGATCCAAATCAGTCGGGGCTTCCGTAAGAGCTTTTTCGACGACTTCAGGATCTGCTACAAAGTAGTCCGCATTCTTGTCCGCGAAGGCATGCATCAGCTTAAAAAGAAGGTCTTTTTTGTAGGTTGCGGATGGCGTATCCGCCCAGGCGGCTACCATCCCACCGATGAAGGGCACCTTAGCTCCGTCATTTTTTTGAACAACATCAATTGCCGACTTGGAAATTCCTTCGAGACCTTGATCGAGGTTGTACCAACCAGATCCAGCCTTGTCTCGTCCAATCACATAATACCAGGCATCGTTGGTATTAAGAATCTGATGACCTAGTTCAGATAAGAGTTTTGAAGAAGCGACATCATAGCCGTTCCAACCACCTGTCCAGTAGGACACAATGATATCCTTGTCAAAAGTGCCATAGGAAGTATCACCATTGTAGTAGATTCCGTCATTAAAGGCCATTGGTTTCATCTTGTGTTTTTTCACAATAGCTGCTAGATCATTGGCGTATTGGATGAATTTTTCATAGCCTTTTTCTGGGTACCCTTCACCCGGCCAATGCTTGCTGGCTTGGAGAACCTGCCAACCATGGGCATCTGTAGCATCATTGGCATACTCATCCAAACCGATGTTAAAGATTTCTGTCTTGCCACTAAAATAAGACGCATACTTGTCTACCAAAGCCTTGGTAAAGTCTAAAGCTTTTTGGTTGTCCAAATCAACGGTCCGAGCTGATTTCTTTGTACCAAAATAGTTAAAGTGAGGGTTTTCGATCCCCAATTGTTCCATAGCTGTCAGAATCGCATCCATGTGACCTGGACTATTAATAGTTGGGATAACGCCTACTTTCTTCGATTTAGCATAGGCCAAAATATCATCCATTTGAGCCTGGGTCAAGGCTGTCCCGTTCGGATCATCGTAATAAGCCTTCGTCCCTTTTTCAACTGCATCTGTCACGGCTTGGCTGGAATAAGTAGTCTCCCCCACTTTCAAGGACATGTCATCCAAAACAAAGCGCAAGCCATCATTTCCGACTAGGAGATGCAAGTCTGTATAACCCGTCTTACTAGCTTCAT
Source organism: uncultured Streptococcus sp. (assembly GCA_963543165.1). GTDB lineage: Bacteria > Bacillota > Bacilli > Lactobacillales > Streptococcaceae > Streptococcus. The sequence continues at coordinate 8,011 of CAUUAM010000047.1, forward strand.
CAATGATTTCCTTGATTTGGTCTGGTGAGAAGTACTTGCGACCAGCATCGATCGAAACAATCTTTTTCTTGGCTAATTTTTCTTCCCGATCAGAATTTTTAGCAGGCGTTTCCGTCGTTGCTGTCGCTGGTTGAGCTGCCACATCCGACTCTGCGACAGAGCTCGCTTCTTCGCGAATCAAACGGTCAAGATCTGACACCCGCAATTCTCGATCAGGCAGTGTCGGTTGACTTTGATCGACGATCGGGGCAGGAGCAGTTGGTTTTTCTACTGATGGCTGAGAAGCTTCCTCGTTTAGGGAAGTAGTCGACTCACCCTCGCTTGGCGGAGTTGGTACTGTCGCTGCAGGACTTTCAGTAGTCGTCGGTGTATCAGCAGCTACAACCTGAGCACCAGCAAAAAATCCTATGAGCACTGAAGCCGCCCCTACTGCATACTTGCGAATCGCATAACGTGGTTGATGTGATTTCATCAGGACCTCCTAAATTGTCTTTGTAATCGTTTTCTTAAATTTAGCACGATATCTTAATAAATTCAATGAGGGTTCTCATTATTCTTTAATTAGGAGAGGAAGTTCTTGGATTCGATCCAAAATAAAACGAGCCCCTTACTCAAAAGGAAACTCGTTTTTTCTTATAAATCATCCAAGGCATCTTTGACCTTATCAAAGAACCCTTTTTTCTTTGGGTTGACCTTCAAATCACTTGCTTCCGCAAAAGCTTGAAGGGCTTCTTTTTGCTTGTCATTTAAACCAGTTGGGGTAACGACATTGACGGATACATATTGATCTCCCATGGCACCACCACGTAAGCTCGGAGCACCTTTTCCGCGGAGGCGGAATTTCTTACCGGTTTGGGTTCCTTCAGGAATCACTAAATCAACATCGCCATGAACGGTAGGCACGTGAACGGTATCACCAAGTGCTGCTTGGACAAAGTTCAAGTCTAACTTGTAGTAGATGGTTGAGCCATCTCGTTCGAAGCGATCGCTCGGCTCAACATTGACCACCACATACAAATCGCCATAAGGTCCACCATTAAAGCCAGCTTCCCCTTGGCCTGCCAAGCGGATTTGTTGACCCGTTTCAACTCCCGCAGGAATCTTGACGTTCACGCTGTGGGCTTGTTTTTCATGACCTGTTCCACGACAAGTCGTACATGGATCTTTGATTTCTTGACCCCGGCCATGACAGACATCACAGGTCACTTGACGGCGCATCATTCCAAGAGGAGTTTGCGTATCTACATTAATAACCCCGGAACCATGACAGCGTCCACAGGTTACCGGACTAGTCCCTGGCTTAGCCCCTGAACCGTGACAGGTATGACAGCTTGCTTCACGATGGTACTTGACTTCTTTTTCCGCACCAAAAATCGCTTCTTCAAACTTGAGATTGACGCGATATTGGAGGTCATCTCCTTGACGAGGTGCATTTGGATTACGACTTGCTCCGCCTCCAAAGAAGCTAGAGAAGATGTCTTCAAAGCCACCAAATCCAGCACCATCAAAGCCACCAAAACCACCTGCTCCGCCACCGAAGCCACCATTGGCCCCTGCAGCACCATATTGGTCATAAGCAGCCCTTTTTTGCTCATCACTTAAAGTCTCATAAGCTTCTTGAACTTCCTTGTACTTTTCCTCAGCACCAGGCTCCTTGTTGATATCTGGGTGATATTTCTTCGATAATTTCCGATAGGCTTTCTTGATCTCATCCTGAGATGCATTTTTAGAAACGCCTAAACGGTCGTAAAATTCTGTATTGTTCATACAAGATACTAAGAGCGAACAGAAAGCGACTGAAATTTAGGAAACCGACAAGAAATCCTGATTTCTTAGGAGGTTTATCTAATTTCCAAGCTTTCCGCTCGAGTTCAATTTCTCGAACGCTCTTTGTCCTTTCTTTTATATTGAATTAGAAATTTGGAACCCGTGTTCAATTCCCTGAACACACTTGTTCCTTTCTATTGATGTTGCGAATCAAACCACCATTTAGGTCGGGTTCAATTCCTTTCTTTTATATTGAGTAAGAAATTTAGGAACCCGTGTTCAGTTGAGAACACTCTTTGTTCCTTTCTATAATTTTTATGTAAATCTTTAGAGGGTGTTTTCTATACTTCGCTTCACTTGATCAAACTCTTCATCTGATAGAGTAAATAACAAATCCTCTTCAGAGTAGTCGTTTTTTTCTTTAAAATAGTTGTCAGTATTTTCTGCCAAGCCTAGACCAAGAATTACTTTTCTGGCAAACTCTTGGTGTGCAAAACCTATAGCTGTAATGATTTGTTTATCTTGCACAAGGACTTTCGGTTGGAAATTTTCACGTGGAAGAAATTCAAAATAGTCAAAGAAGTTTTGCCAAATGCCACCTGTAAATTTCGTGTCCTTCAACAGACCTGCTTTCGCCAATAAAAGAGGCGCTGAAGAAATGGCTGCAATTAGGATATCTTGCTCACCAAGGTCCCTCAAGAACGAAATCAATTTCTCATCCTGTAGGGCAGGTCCAATGTTTACCATTCCTGGCAAGATCACACAAGAATACTCTTCTATACGGATTTGATCTAGTGTTTTCGTTGGTTGACAGGGCAAGCCATCCTCAGAGACCACTATCGAATGACCTGAAGCGACATAATCAATCGTGATATCAAAAGACAGAGCTAAAGTACTCGTTAAAGTGGTTATCTCATAAAGAGAAAAATTAGGATAAATAACACAAAGTACTTTTTTCATACGCAACATCCTCTATTTTACCGAAAAACAGAGGCTGGGTTGCAACCTCTGGATTTCTTCTTATCATTACTAGTGAAGCTGAATTGAGCACGCCCTAACCTCTTGGTGAAAAAGATAAATCTTTCTAGAAACTAAAGTTTCTGCGTCAGATTTCCTATTTTCACTGCGAGGTTTTAACGGGCTTTGCATCTTACTTCTCCGTAAACTCTCCGTCTACGACGTCATCGCCTGCGTTTCCTGTTGCTTGTGCGCCTTCTGCTCCTGCTTGAGCTTGTTGGGCTGCTGCGGCTTGTTCGTAGAGTTTAACAGCAAGTCCTTGAGCTTTTTCGTTCAATGCTTCAAGTTTTGCTTTCATTTCGTCCAAGTTGTTGTCTTCTTGGGCTTTCTTAAGGTCATCAAGGGCAGCTTGGGCAGCATCACGTTCTGCATCGAAGCCTTTGCCTTCAGTTTCCTTGATGGTCTTTTCAGTCGCAAAGATTGCTTGGTCAACTTCGTTACGAAGGTCTACTTCTTCTTTACGTTTTTTATCTGCTTCAGCGTTTGCTTCTGCATCTTTCATCATGCGGTCGATTTCTTCGTCTGTTAAACCTGAGTTCGATTGGATGACAATTGTTTGTTCTTTTTGAGTTCCAAGGTCTTTGGCCTTAACAGATACGATACCGTTCTTATCAATATCGAATGTTACTTCGATTTGTGGGATACCACGAGGTGCAGCTGGGATATCCGTCAATTGGAAGCGTCCAAGAGTCTTATTATCTGCTGCCATTGGGCGTTCACCTTGAAGAACGTGGATATCAACAGCTGGTT
>CAUUAM010000048.1:0-11501 GCA_963543165.1 uncultured Streptococcus sp.
CTTGATAACTGATCCACCAAACGGCCTAACTAGTGATCGAATACCTTAAAACACGATGCGCGTACCATGCAGTTGACGAACGCCTAATTGCTTCAAAAACAACTGACGATTCTCTAACGTTACGCCACCACCTGGTAGGATCTGAATCTTTCCCTTAGCTACATCCAGTAATCGATGATAGTGGGCAAAGCGTTGATCTAGTGTTGCGTCAAGTCTTCCCCCACGTGTCAAAATACGATCCACACCTTGACTAGAGAGCCAGTCAAGGGCCTCTAGCTGATCCCTGACTGCTAGCTCATCAAACGCCATATGAAAGACAACTTCTGAGTCCCCACATGCAGCCAGTAATCGCTGTATAACTGGCTGATCCAACTGCTGATTCTCTGTCAGTGCACCAATCACAAAACTAGATACACCTAATGTTTTTGCAGTATGAATGTCTGTCAGCATGGCCTCAACTTCAGAATCTGTATAGACGAAATCTCCTCCACGCGGACGAATGATGACACAAAGATCTACAGACTTCTCGCTTGTCAGTTTGAGCGCTTCTTTGATCACGCCAAGACTGGGCGTAATTCCTCCTACCGCAAGGTTATCACAGAGTTCAATCCGACCTGCCCCGGCAGCAATCGCCTTGTCAAGCAAGGTTAAATTCTCTGCACAAAATTCAAAGACAACCATTACAACTCCATTTTCATAGCCTTAAAATAAGGAGATACTAACCGTCACCTTGGCATTGCCATTTTCTACTCGGGCTTTTGAGATAGTATAACCTGCTTGAGGGATCTCAAGCGTAATCTGATTACCATTCACTGTGAAGCCACCTCCATTTTGATTGGATTGATCCTTCAAATAGTTGAGAACCAAGGATTTTGGAATCGGCATTTTCCCTAATTTAGTAGCTGTCACAGTCAAATTCATGACATTATTTTCGACTTGACCTGTCATGGTTAAATCTAGATAGCTATCGACTGGCCCTAAGGAAACCGGAACTTTGACGTGGAGGTCATTGCCATCCATTCCAAGTGCCATCTTTTGAAAGTCAGAATTGTCAAGAGCTGATCCAGCACTTGTTTTTACAACTTGACTCAATTGTACAGAATTGAGACTCAATTCAGTTGAGAGCCCTTCAGTGCTTACAGAGGCATTGGAGACCGCATTTTGAGCCAGTTCAATCAAAGAGCTCCCTGCCTGCACATTTCTCAGCTGCTCCCCTTCAGGGATCGTTCCAGGAACCAACAAGACTACTAATAAAATAAATAAAACGATAAAAATGCCAATGAGGCGTCTGATCCATTTAAACATTTGTTCCTCCAATACGTGAAAAGTTGTATTCTTATTGTACCCTAAATCCAAAGAAATTGCGACTAATAGGGGCCTTTACAAAGCAAAAGAGACCGAGGAAACCTCGCATCTCTCTGTGCATTATTTCGATTTAATGTAGTTAACACCATCTGCTTTCGGAGCAACTGCTTGTCCGAAGAAGGCTGCCAAGACAACCATGGTCAAGACGTAAGGCGCAATTTGCAAGTAGATGGATGGGATCCCTTTAAGCAAAGGCAATTGATTCCCGATAACGGCCAAACTTTGTGAAGCTCCAAAGAAGAGACTAGCAAGCATGGCACCGATTGGGTTCCATTTCCCGAAAATCATGGCCGCAAGGGCGATAAAGCCAGGACCTACAATAGTAGTTACCGCAAAGTTAACAGAAACTGACTGAGCGTAAATGGCTCCTCCGATACCTGCTAGGGCACCTGAGATCATTACTCCTAAGTAGCGCATTTTATAAACATTGATTCCCAATGTATCTGCTGCTTGTGGGTGTTCACCAACCGAACGAAGACGCAAACCAAATTTTGTCTTAAACATGACGAACCAAGCAAAGAATGAGAAGAGAATCGCAACCCAGCCGATGATGCTAGCATTGTTGAAGAAAATATCCCCAATCACCGGAATTTTAGATAAGACCGGAATGGATGTTTTCCCAAAGGCAACTTTGATATTATCCGTTTGCCCCTTGTTGTACATTGCTTTAACAAGAAAGACGGCTAATGGAGGGGCCATCAAGTTCAATACTGTACCTGAGACAATATGGTCAGCACGGAAATGAATGGTTGCCACCGCGTGGATCAAGGAGAAAATTACTCCGATTCCTGCAGCAACAATCAAGGACAACCATGGTGTTAAATTCCCTAAGGTAGGTTCAAAAGTCAAGTTAAAGACAATCCCTGAGAAGGCTCCCATTACCATGATTCCTTCAAGACCTACGTTAACAACCCCAGCGTGTTCTGAGTAAGCTCCTCCGATACTTGTGAAGATGAGCGGCGCCGCATACACAATCATAGAGGAAACAAGAATGCTTAAAATCGTTACAATACTCATTAGTTTGCTCCTCCTTTTTTAGCTGAACGCATGGACAGCATCTTTTCGATAATGTAGTGGGCACATACGAAGAAGATAATCGATGCTGTCACAATTTGAACGACTTCTTCAGGGATGGCAGCTGGCTTCATACCAACTCCCCCAATTTGAAGTGCACCAAACAAGAAGGCAGCAAATGGAATACCAATTGGTGAATTCATGGCAAGAAGAGCAACGGCCATTCCGTTAAATCCAACACTCATCGAGCTGGTTTGAACATAGACATTTGAGTAAATCCCAAGACCTTCTACAACTCCACCGATACCAGCAAGAGCACCAGAAATGATCATAGAAAGGATAATGGTCCGTTTTGCAGACATCCCTGCGTATTCTGCCGCATTTGCATTGAGACCAACGGCACGGATTTCAAAACCAAGTGTTGTTTTCTTCATCAAGAACCAGATGACTACCACTGCGATGACGGCAAAGAAAATCCCGATGTTCATTTGTGATTTGTCCGTCAAATTACGCAACCAATCCGTCTGGTAGACAGCGTTGGCTCCTACATCAATTGTTGAGTCCTTGTTTTTCATCAAGGAAGCTGGGAAGCTATGGATCAGGGCATTCCCACCATAGAGAACAATGTAGTTCATCATAATGGTGATGATGACCTCACTGGTTCCGAGATAGGCACGAAGGAAACCTGGAATCGCTCCAATAAATCCACCTGCAATAGCCGCAATCAAAACGGTCATCGGAATCATCAGTAAGCGTGGCATATTTGGGAAGGAAAGGGCAAACCAAGTCGCCATGATCCATCCTGCAAAAGCCTGACCAGGAAGTCCAACGTTAAAGAAGCCGGCCCGGCTAGCTACCGAAAATCCAAGAGCAACTAAAATCAGCGGCCCCATAGCACGGGAAATATTTCCCCAACTCTTAATCGAACCAAAGGCTTTCTTAAACAGCAATTCATATCCCCAAAGGGCATCATAGCTGAAGGCCCACATAATAATGGCACCTAGGACCAATCCTAAAAGGACAGACACCAATGGAACAGCAATTTGTTTTAAATTCTTATTCATTTGATGCTCCCTCCTTTACTTGCCCACCTGCCATGAGGATTCCAAGTTCTTGCTTATTCGTCGTTTCTGGGGTTACGATCCCTTGGATCTTCCCATCATGAATAACCGCAATACGGTCTGAAACATTCAAAATTTCATCTAATTCAAAGCTGACAACCAGAACGGCTTTTCCATGATCCCGTTCTTGAATCAACCGTTTGTGGATATATTCAATCGCTCCAACGTCCAAACCACGAGTTGGCTGGCTGACGATCAAGAGATCTGGATCGCGATCGATTTCCCGAGCGATAATGGCTTTTTGCTGGTTCCCTCCAGAGAGAGCCTTAGCTGGTACCACTTCACTAGCTGCACGAACGTCAAACTCTTCCATCAACTTCTTGGCATAAGAGGTAATATTTGGATAATTCAAAATACCATTCTTGCTAAGAGGTTCTTTATAGTAAGTTTGAAGAGCAATGTTTTCAGAGATCATCATATCAAGGACCAAACCATCCCGGTGACGGTCTTCAGGGACGTGTCCTACCTTCATTTCTGTGATTTGACGTGGGCGAAGTCCAACAACTTCCTTGCCTTTAATCTTGATTGAACCGGATTTTACCTTCCGTAGACCTGTGATGGCTTGGATCAACTCAGATTGACCATTTCCATCAATCCCTGCGATCCCAACGATTTCACCAGCACGAAGTTCTAGTGAAAGATTCTTAACAGCTGGGACTCCCCGGTTTTCATTCACGACCAAGTTTTCGATCGACAAGACCACTTCTTTTGGTTCAGAAGGACCTTTTTCAGTCTTAAAGGAAACAGAACGACCGACCATCATTTCGGCCAAGTCTTGGTTGGTTGCTCCACCAATCTCGACTGTTTCAATAGATTTCCCACGACGGATAACCGTTACGCGGTCTGAAACAGCACGGATTTCATCCAACTTGTGCGTAATCAAGATGATCGATTTTCCTTCATTCGCCAAGTTCTTCATGATTGTCATCAATTCTTCGATTTCAGATGGTGTCAACACCGCAGTAGGTTCATCGAAGATCAGGATGTCGGCTCCACGATAAAGCGTCTTTAAGATTTCCACACGTTGCTGCGCACCAACGGAAATATCCTCAACTTTAGCATTTGGATCTACTGCCAAGCCATATTTTTTAGACAATTCAAGGATATCTTGACTGGCTTTTTTAAGGTCCAAAACACCATGTTTCGTGGTTTCAGAACCAAGGATGATATTTTCAGCAACAGTGAAGGCTTCAACCAACATAAAGTGTTGGTGCACCATTCCAATTCCTAAAGAAGCTGCTTTTGAAGGTGAGTCTAGGTTAACAGTATTTCCATTTACCACGATGTCTCCGCTTGTTGGTTCCAACAAACCAGCCAGCATATTCATCAGGGTAGACTTCCCTGCACCATTTTCTCCAAGAAGTGCATGGATTTCACCTTTGCGCAACTGAAGATTAATCTTGTCATTTGCTACAAAGTCACCAAATTTTTTGGTAATCTCACGCATTTCGATGACATATTGATGTGTCATGTGGGTGTTTCCTTTCAAGAATTTTTTATTTCAATAAAATCTATTAAATCCTCACTAACAGATTTTATTGAGACAAAAATGTCTCACTTTAAAAGAAACGGCCCTAGAAGGCAGGGCCGATCCAATCACGTATTATTTTTCAGGTACTTTAAGTGAACCATCAAGGATTTTAGCTTTCGCATCTTCGACAGCTTTTTTAGCATCTGCAGAAAGATTGTCAGTTGTCAAATCAACTCCACCATCTTTCAAGCTATAAGTAATCACTTGACCGCCTGGGAATTTACCATCGGCGGTTCTCTTAGCCAAGTCTTTTACTGATTCTCCGACTTTCTTCAAGCTTGAAGCCAATACGAAGTTAGATTTTTTACCATCTTTAGAAGTGTATTCACCTTCAGCTTTTTGGTCACGGTCAACACCAATAACCCAAACTTTTTCGTCTTCATTTTTCTTCTCATTCAAGTCTTTAGCTTCAGAGAAGACCCCTGCACCAGTACCACCAGCTACTTGGTAGATAATGTCTGCACCTGCAGCGTATTGTGCAGCAGCAATTGTTTTACCTTTAGCAGAGTCACCGAATGAACCAGCGTAGTCTACTTGAACTTTGATAGATGGGTCAACAGATTTAACACCAGCTTCAAATCCAGCGCGGAAACGAGTGATAACTTCACTTTCCATACCACCCACAAAACCAACATGTTTTGTTTTAGTTGTCTTCGCAGCTGCGACACCTGCAAGGTAACCAGCTTCGTTATCAGCATAGACAGCAGATGCTACGTTCTTTTGTCCTTCAATACGATCATCGATGATAACATAGTTCACATCTTCGTTGTCTTTTGCAGCTTTTTTAACAGAGTCGCTCAAGGCAAAACCAACACCAAAGATCAATTTGTAGTCGTTAGAAACAGCTTCATCAAGGTTTGTCGCATATTGAGATTCATCTGTTGATTGGAAGTAGTCGAATCCGTTCCCTTTAGAAAGACCGTTTTCTTTCCCCCAAGCTTGCAAACCTTCCCAAGCAGATTGGTTGAATGATTTGTCATCCACACCACCAGTATCGGTAACGATAGCAGCTTTCAAATCAGTTTTTGATTCTGAGTTTGCGCTATCTTTTTTAGACGCACGATTTCCACATGCTGCAAGTCCGATAGCAGCGACAGTTACTAGACCAAGGCCTAGCCATTGTTTCTTGTTCATTACTGAACCTCCTAAATTATTGTGCAACATTGTTGCGAAGTATTGAAAGGGTCAAAAGACCGCCTCACAGACCAACTAAGTCAAATCTGTAAAGGAATATGGAAGTAATTCCTTGACCGTCATCACGACCGTCGATTTATCTTTAGATACCAAAGTTACAGGCAGATCAGGCTCAAAAAATTCAGCCATGACCTGGCGACAAGCACCACACGGAGAGATGGGCTTGTCTGTTTGCCCATAGATAATCAGCTCTTTGAACTCGCGAGCTCCCTCAGAAACTGCTTTAAAAATAGCTGTCCGTTCCCCACAGTTGGTTAACCCAAAACTGGCATTTTCGATATTGACACCTGTATAGATCTGGTCATCCTTGGTCACAAGGACTGCACTAACCGGGAAATGAGAATAGGGCACATAAGCCTGCTGGCTCACTTCTACTGCTAAATTGATCAACTCAGTAGTCGCCATGAACCACTTTTCCTTCCATGATTGCTACACCAGAGGAAGTTCCGATACGGGTCGCACCAGCTTCGATAAATGCAAGAGCATCTTCATAAGAGCGAGCTCCACCAGAAGCTTTAACACCCATGTCTGGTCCCACTGTTTGACGCATTAAGGCTACATCTTCTACCGTCGCTCCTCCAGTTGAGAAACCAGTTGAAGTCTTCACAAAGTCAGCTCCAGCTGACTTAGCAATCTGACAAGCAAGGACCTTTTCATCATCTGTTAAGAGACAGGTCTCAATGATGACTTTGACCAGCTTATCACCACTTGCTTCGACAACAGCTTGGATATCTTCTTCAACTAGTGCTAAATTCTTAGACTTCAAAGCTCCGATGTTGATGACCATGTCAATTTCGTCGGCCCCATTTTGAATGGCATTTTTTGTTTCACACGCTTTGACTAAAGGTGTATTTGCTCCCAAAGGAAAGCCAATCACAGTACAAACTTTGACGTCTGACTCACGCAAGCCTTCAGCAGCGAAATACACCCATGTCGGGTTCACACAGACACTCGCAAAATCATATGCCTTAGCTTCTTCGATCAATTTTTCGATCTGTTCTTGTTGCGCATCTGGTTTTAAAAGAGTGTGATCGATATATTCATTTAACTTCATACAATCTCCTGAGCTACTTAAGATATTATTTCAATAATTTCTTTAACTCTTTCAGCCCTTTCTAGTATTTTAACATTTTTTTTGAATTCTGTAACGCTTTCTTGTGAATTTTTTTCATTCACGAATATACGAGCAATGCGTTCCCCTTTTTTAACCTGCTCTCCCACTTTTTTGTCAAATACAATCCCTGTTTCATAATCAAGCGGATCCGATTTGACAGCACGGCCAGCACCAAGTCGCATGGCTAACAGGCCAAATTCCATGGCAGGTAAAGCCGCAATGACGCCATCTTGATCTGCTGTTACTTCAAGGACCTGATCTACTTTGACGGGACGATGCAAATCCTCTAAGTCTCCACCTTGTGCCACGACCATTTCTTCAAACTTGGCTAAGGCTTGTCCATTGCTCAAGTGCTCATTTATGGCTTCAATCGATTGATCTACATTGGCCAATTTCAACATGATTTGCGCCAACTCACAAATAAACTCTGTGACATCAGCACGCCCCTGTCCTTTCAGAATATCCAGAGCTTCCAAAATCTCTAAACGATTGCCAATACTGGTTCCCAAAGGTTGGCTCATATCTGTAATGACAGCAATGGTTTTACGTCCCACTGCATTTCCAAGATCCACCATGGTACGAGCTAGTTCACGCGCCTCTTCAATGGTCTTCATAAAGGCCCCTTCTCCAACGGTGACATCGAGAAGGATGGCATCTGCTCCAGCAGCAATTTTCTTACTCATGACGGAGCTAGCAATCAATGGAATGGTATCCACTGTCGCTGTCACGTCCCGAAGAGCATACAAGAGTTTATCTGCTTTTACGAGTTGGTCGGATTGCCCAATGACCGACAAGCCGATCTCCTGCACCTGCTGGATAAATTCTTCTTGGGAGCGTTCAATTTGGAAGCCTTTAATGGATTCCAACTTATCGATGGTTCCACCAGTGTGGCCCAGGCCACGACCGCTCATCTTGGCAACCGGAACTCCGAAACTTGCAACCAGAGGCACCAAGACCAAGGTCACCTTGTCTCCCACACCACCAGTCGAATGTTTGTCTACCTTGATTCCTGGAATAGCTGACAAATCAAACTGTTGCCCTGTTTGGACCATCTTCATAGTCATATGGGAGATTTCTTCTGTCGTCATCCCTTTAAAATAAACAGCCATAGCAAAAGCGGACATTTGGTAATCTGGAACGGTTCCAGCAACGTATCCCTCAATCAGCCATTCAATTTCTTCCTTGTTTAAGGCAAGACCATCTCTTTTTTTCTGAATGATATCTACTGCTCTCATGATTCTTTCTCACTTCTTAAAATATAATAGCCTTTGTCTTTTTTTACGATCTCACAATTGCCAAACGTCTCTTCCATCTTGGCCTTAGCACTTGGAGCCCCTTGCTTTTTCTGAATGACAATGGTCAAGTCTCCACCTGGCTTCAAATGATCAAAACTACCCGTAATCACCTGATGCACCACTTTCTTACCAGCTCGGATTGGCGGATTACTGATCACATGGTCAAAGACCCCTTCAACCGCTTCATAGGCATCCGAAGAAAAGATCTGGGCTTCTACCTGATTGCGAGCTGCATTTTTCTTAGCCAAGTCTAGCGCTCGCTCATTGACATCCACCAAGGTCACGGCGACTCCCTGTGCTTTAGCTAGAGAAAGGCCAATTGGACCATAGCCACAACCGACATCAAGAACGCTTTCCCCTCCTTGGAAATCCAGGGTTGATAAGAGCACCTGGCTTCCATAATCAATCATTTTTTTACTAAAGACGCCCGCATCTGTATAGAAATTCATCTTTTGTCCCAATAAAACAACAGCCAGATCATGAATATCATGGGCTGCATCTGGGTTTATATCGAAATACATTTTACTCATGAAGTTATTTTATCATAATTCATTCGTTTTTTAAATCGTTTACATGACCTCTAAAAATTGGTATACTAAAGACTACACAATAGGAGTGACATATGGACAAAGAATTTTTACATTTTGAAAAAATCAATCGAGAAACCTGGCAAAATTTGCATCGCAAAACCACCCCGCCTCTCTCTCAAACAGAGCTTAATTCTATTAAAAGTTTTAACGACCGCATCAACCTCCAGGATGTACGTGACGTCTATCTACCTTTGACAAACTTGATCGGAATCTACAAGCGCTCCAAGGAAGATTTAGCCTTCTCAAAAGGGATTTTTCTTCAAAAAACCAGTGAACGCCAACCCTTTATTATTGGGGTTTCTGGGAGTGTCGCTGTTGGGAAATCGACTACTAGCCGTCTTCTCCAAATCCTACTTTCGCGGACCTTCGAAGGCTCAACCGTAGAATTGGTGACAACAGATGGCTTTCTCTATCCAAATGCTATCTTAAAAGAACAAGAGCTCCTCAATCGAAAAGGATTTCCTGAAAGCTATGATATGGAATTGCTTCTTGATTTTCTCAATCAAATCAAAAACAACAAAAGTGTAGAAATCCCTGTCTATTCCCACGAAATTTACGATATTGTCCCAGATGAGAAGCAAACGATTTTACCGGCTGATTTTGTCATTGTAGAAGGAATCAATGTCTTTCAAAATCCACAAAATGACAGTCTGTATATGACCGATTTCTTTGATTTTTCAATCTATGTGGATGCCGCAGTCGATGATATCGAATCTTGGTATCTCGATCGCTTCCAAAAACTCCTGGCATTAGCTCAGAATGATCCCAAGAACTACTACTATCGATTTACGGAACAACCCTTAGAGGAAGTTTTAAAGATGGCCCATCAGGTCTGGGAATCCATTAATTTAGTTAACTTGCAACATTACATTCAACCAACCCGTAACCGGGCTGATCTGATTCTCCATAAGGCAACCAACCATGAAATCGACGAAATTTATCTCAGACGCTAGAGAAAATGGCCTTTTAACGGTACTTTTTTAAGGAAAAGCTATTTTAGGCTTGTCAAATCATAACTTTTCATATATAATGAGATAGTTAGATTATCAATGGAGGTGAATAACTTGGCAAACATTAAATCAGCTATCAAACGCGCTGAATTGAACGTTAAACAAAACGAAAAAAACTCAGCTCAAAAATCAGCTATGCGTACTGCAATCAAAGCTTTTGAAGCAAACCCATCTGAAGAACTTTACCGCGCTGCTAGCTCAGCTATCGATAAAGCAGAAACTAAAGGTTTGATCCACAAAAACAAAGCTAGCCGTGATAAAGCACGTCTTGCAGCGAAACTTGGCTAATCAAGAATTGCATACAAATGGAGCTCTCCGGAGCTTTTTTTGTGCCTAATTTTTTGAGAGGTGCTTATGAAAATTGTTATTATTGGATATTCTGGATCTGGAAAATCTACCTTAGCTGAAAACTTATCTCGCCGCTACTCCATCCCCAAGCTTCATATGGATACCCTTCAATTTCAACCGGGATGGATAGACAGTGACCGGGATTGGATGGAGGGACAGATGAAACAGTTTCTTAGCCAACATAAAGACTGGGTCATTGATGGAAATTATTCATGGTGTTGCTATGAGGAAAGAATGGAGCAAGCAGACCACATTATCTTTCTCAATTTCTCTCGTTGGAACTGCCTCTATAGAGCCTGGAAACGATACCGTCGTTATAAAGGACGCGTTCGTGAGAGTATGGCTCCAGGCTGCCCTGAACGCTTTGACTGGGAATTCATACGTTGGATCCTTTGGGATGGTCGCCAAGCCAGACAGGTCATACGCTATCGGACTGTCAGCCAAACCTATCCAGACACATTTATCTCTCTCAAGAATCAAAAAGAGCTAGATGCATTTCTAAAAACCATACAATAAAAAGGTTAGGATAAATATCCCAAAACTTTTTAAATTTAAACAAACTATTTTAAAATCAGTTAAACGATTCTGCAAAATATCAAAAATTAGTTCAAATTTTTAAAATGAATCAAGAAAATAACAAAACTTTCCGCCGTGAGAAAAGTACTTGAAACAACAATGTTTCAAGTACTCGGGAGTTTTGAAACCTTAGGTTCAAAACTAACTCATGGAACTTCTGCGAAGTTCGCTGACGTCCGTACTCACCTAAGGAAAGTTTTTAAGAGGACTTTTCCTTCAATAAAAAAGGTTGGGATTAAAATCCCAGCCTTTTTTATTTATCAACGTAATCTCCGCCGGTGAAGCCATAGTATTCTTCCAGACTCAAGCCTGAATCAGCGATATCTTGTGCTTCTTTTCCGAT
>CAUUAM010000049.1:0-11472 GCA_963543165.1 uncultured Streptococcus sp.
TCAGTTGCTTGACGCCAAACTGTTTCTGTTTGAGGCTCAACACCTGATTGTGAGTCAAGAACGGTAACCGCACCGTCCAATACACGAAGAGAACGTTGTACTTCGATTGTGAAGTCCACGTGTCCTGGTGTGTCGATGATGTTTACACGGTGGTTGTTCCATTGAGCTGTTGTCGCAGCAGATGTGATGGTGATACCACGTTCTTGCTCTTGCTCCATCCAGTCCATTTGTGACGCACCTTCGTGAGTTTCACCGATTTTGTGAATCTTACCAGTGTAGTAAAGGATACGCTCAGTTGTAGTTGTTTTACCAGCATCGACGTGAGCCATGATACCGATATTACGAGTTTTTTCAAGTGAAAATTCGCGTGCCATGAGGTTTTGTTCTCCTATATTTTTTATTTCTATACTATTATAACATGATTTAATAAAAACGGATAGGCAGGACCTACCCGTTCTCATTGTTTTCATGCTAAGTTTTGGTTTCAACTTGTAAGAAAAGTTGAATTGAACTAAACATATTTAGTTTAGCTGATTTGAGCCGGAACGGGATGCTGTGTGAAAAAGATAAACTTCCTTGTATTCATCGAATACTGCGTCAGTTTCCTATTTTCACTTTGCATCCTTAGCGTTCCTAGCATCATGATCTTACCAGCGGAAGTGTGCGAAGGCACGGTTAGCTTCAGCCATACGGTGAGTGTCTTCACGTTTCTTAACTGCTGCACCAGTGTTGTTCGCTGCATCCAAGATTTCTTTTGCAAGACGATCAACCATAGTGTGTTCACCACGTTGACGAGCGATTGTTACCAACCAACGAAGTCCAAGTGTTGTACGACGTTCTGGACGAACTTCAACTGGGACTTGGTAGTTAGATCCACCGACACGGCGAGCACGTACTTCAAGTACAGGCATGATGTTTTCCATAGCTGTTTCGAATACTTCAAGTGCATCATTACCAGTAGCTTCTTTGATTTGCTCAAAAGCACCGTAAACGATTGAAGCAGCTGTACCACGTTTACCATCAAGCATAACGCGGTTGATAAGACGAGTAACTAGTTGTGAATTGTAAAGCGGATCTGGCAATACGTCACGCTTTGGAGCTCTATTTTTACGACTCATTTCTCTTTATCCCCTTTCCTTATGCTTTTGGTTTTTTAGTACCGTATTTAGAACGGCCTTGTTTACGATCGTTTACACCTGCAGTATCAAGTGCACCACGGACGATATGGTAACGTACCCCTGGAAGGTCTTTTACACGTCCACCACGAAGAAGAACCACGCTGTGTTCTTGCAGGTTGTGTCCGATACCTGGGATGTAAGCAGTAACTTCGATAAGGTTGCTCAAACGTACACGAGCGAATTTACGAAGGGCTGAGTTAGGTTTTTTAGGTGTCATTGTTCCAACACGAGTTGCAACACCACGTTTTTGTGGTGAAGAAACGTTTGTTTGAACTTTTTTATGACTGTTGTAACCAACGTTCAAAGCTGGTGATTTAGATTTTTCTACTTTTGATTTACGCGGTTTGCGAACCAATTGGTTAATTGTAGGCATCTACATTCTCCTGTGAATTTTTTTATTTTTGGTGATGGTACACTTGGTGACAGCTACCATCTGTGTGTACTTTTGCAACATTTGTCAGCACGTCCCTGTACACTCTTGAGAGACCAAAAGTAAAAAGTACCGTCTATTATTATAACATGACGGCACTTTGATTGCAAGATGTTTTTTTATTTTTTGAAGAAGTCGAAAAAGTTCATTATTGACCAGCTTCAGCAGGTTCTTCTGCCCCTGTAGCTGGAGCTGGAGCATACTGTTGTTGCTGTTGTGATTGAACTGTCGCATTGGCTCCAGCTACTCCAGCATTAGCGTTCGTGTTCGCATTAGCGTCTGTTTGAGTCTGCTGCGTTGTCGCAGTATCACTCTCATAGGTCAGTCCATAATAGTTAGCAATGTATTGAATACGAGCTTCAAGCGATTGCTTTTGAGTCGTATCTTTTACTTTTTTTACAGCAGTTTGGGCAGCGTTCACAGAATCTTGACTTGGAGTAGTTTCCATTTGAACCACTGCTTTTTCTGCTGCTTCGATATTTTTCTTATCTTCCTTCTTTTCCTTTTCTTCCTTTGTTTCTTTTTTCACTGGAAGGGACCCTGTTTTTTTAGCAGGCTGGATCTCTGTCGTTACCTGGGCTGCTGTATTCTTTTTGACGGTATACAAACCAGCTACCAAAATAAAGGATAGAGACAACACTGTCACCAAGCGAATCCACAAAGGGCTATTATCAAATCGATCTAAAATTCTTTTCACTTTTTGATCCTCCTTTGTTCTTCTTAATCAAAGATATTCCCAACTTCGACGTCCAACTTGTTTTCTTTTACATCGATCTTGGTCACGCGCAATAAGGATTTATGCTCAAAGAATTCACGGTCAGTTGAAGCGTTATCCGCAAAGACTGCCACTCCTGCTAATTCAGAATCAAATTCAGACAAGAGGCTGACCATTCCGTTAATCGTTCCACCACCTTTTAGGAAGTCATCAACAATTAAGACCCGGCTTCCTGCTTTTAGGCTACGTTTTGAAAGGAACATTTTTTCAATGCGATCTCCACTGGAACCTGAAACATAGTTGACACTGACGGTTGAGCCTTCTGTGATTTTCAAGTCACGACGAACAATAACAAATGGAACGTTCAAGACGTTTGCAACTGCATTGGCTAGGGGAACCCCTTTAGTTGCAACAGTCATAACAGCATCAATCTTCTTATTACGGAAGGCTTTGGCAATGATGCGGCCGATGCTATTTAAAATCTTTGGATTGCTCAATAAGTCGGATAAATAAATGTAGCCACCAGGAAGAATACGATCACTTTCAGACAGCTGTTTACATAAATCCTCAACGATTTCTTTAGACTCCTCATCGGAGATAGACGGTGTAAAGACAACTCCTCCTCCAGCTCCTGTGATGGTTTCAATATTTCCGATCTCCATCTCTTCAAAAGCCCGTTTGATAATCACGATATCTTCTGAGATAGAGGATTTAGCCGACTCGTACTTTTCCGCAAAAGTATTGAGGCTTGTTAATTCATAGGGATGATTGATCAAGTAATTAGAAATTACGACCATCCGTTCACTTCTTCTTAATTTCATTTTCTCACCATGTAGTTTTTTCTACCATTATACCATAAGAATAGAAAAAAACGAACATTCTGGTTTGTAGAAGGCCGTTTTTTCTTGCTTATATTCTTTTTAGTGGAAGCATTTCCGGATTTATCTCTGTTTTTACTGATCGAGGTTCGGTTTATAGAAGGAACGATTTTCCATGGCGAAGATCTTATTGGTCATTTCTCCAGGACCGATCAAGCCTAGAGCTGTCGTCATCATCATCATCTCTGCATCCAAATTATCGATCATGTGAATAATCTCCGCTTCCATGATCTTTGGCCGAACAGGGCTTCCGTATTCAAGTAAGCCGTGGTGACTTAAGATCACATGGCGAAGGACGATCACTTCTTCTTTTTGGTCATCAATCTTTAAGTCTTGTAAGACCTTGGTGATTTCTTCATCGATCAGTGCAATATGGCCAATGAGATTGCCCCGAACAGTGTACTCCGTATTTTCCGGTCCCGTCAACTCGATCACTTTGGCCAAATCGTGTAACATAATCCCTGCAAAGAGCAAGCTCTTATTCAACTGAGGATAGATATCACCGATACTATCTGCCAAGCGGACCATGGTCGCCGTATGATAAGCAAGGCCTGCTTCAAAAGCATGGTGGTTGGTCTTAGCAGCTGGGTAGCTGTAAAACTCCTTATCATATTTCCCATAAAGGGCACGGACAATCCGTTGCCAGACTGGATTTTCAATCTTGAAAATCATATTTGACAAGTATTCTTGCAACTCCTTTGGATCCACTGGCGGTTTTTCCTTGAAATCTGCAGGATTGTTGGGTTCCCCTGCTTGTGGCAAACGCATGTTCAATTGATTGACCTGTGGAGTATTATTGTAGACTTCTCTGCGACCAGACATGTGGACCACACGACCGGCTGTGAAACTCTCCACATTATGGGGCTGAGCATCCCATAGTTTTCCTTCAATCGTGCCGGTCTCATCCTGAAAGACAAAGGCTAAGTAGTTCTTCCCAGCCCGCGTTTGACGCACTTCTGCTGACTTGATCAAATAGAATCCTTCAAACAGCTCATCTTTTTTCATTTGGCTAATTTTGACCATCATTTTCTCCATCTTCTATGTATCTATCTAGTCCCAGCAGGTCCTCATCACTTTCGATGTGTCTCAATGTCCGCTCGATGGCACTGGTCCGTCTGGTTAGTAAATCATCAATATTATTGGAAGCATTCTTTAAATGGCGCTGGGTCTTGGCTAGAATGCCTCCAAATTTATGGAATTCTGATTTGACCGATCCCAGTACTTTACTGATATCGTCTGCACTCTTTTGAATATTGAGCGTTTTAAAGCCAACAGATAAAGAATTCAAAAGGGCTGACAGCGTGCTTGGTCCAGCCACTAAAATTTGTTCTTCCCGACGCAAACGATCGAAAAATGCTGGATTTCGAACCACCTCTGAATAAAGACCTTCAGTAGGTAAAAAGAGAATCCCGAAATTGGTCGTCGCTGGTGGAAAGAGGTATTTTTGTTGGATATCTTTAGCAAAACGCTTGATACTAACCAAAAGGGCCTTGCGGTAACGCTCAATCTCTTCTTTATCACCAGATTCATAAGCCTCTTCCAGACGATAGTAGTCTTCGAGAGGGAATTTAGAGTCAATCGGCAGATAGACTGGCTCCTCTCCTTGTCCAGGAAGCTTAATGGCATACTCCACGCGCTCACTGGACTGAGGAACGGTGACAAATTCCCGCTCATATTGGGTTGGCGTCAAGATATCTTCAATGATTTGGCCCAGCTGCAATTCGCCCATAATTCCACGAGTTTTGGTATTGGAGAGAACTTTATTGAGGGTTCCAACATCCCGTGCCACTGTCTGCATTTCTCCCAGCCCTTTATTGACCGATTCCAGCTGTTTTGAAACGGTCTCAAAGGAGGTCTGCAAACGGTGCTGCAAGGTTTTCTCCAATTTTTCTTCGACTGTCTGGCGCATCTGCTCTAGCCGCAATTCGTTGGACTCTTGAATCTGGCGCATGCGCTCATCTGTCTTGTCCCGATTTTTGGTAAAGTGCTCATTGATTTCAGCGCGCAAGGCTGTCGTTTGCTGGTGGATCTCCACTCGCATCTCGGTCAAGCGATCTGTCAGGGCGATCTCTAATTGCTGATTAGCAATCTGACTCGCCTGTCTTTCTTTTTCAAAACGATAGTCTAACTGGTCTGTCAAATGATCTTCATGGTCTTCTAACATCTCTCGTAGATCGGGTCGTGTAGCATCTGATCGTTGGAAAAGATAGATGAGAAGCCCCAGATTCAACAGACCAATCAGAAGCAGAATGATATTCATATTAACCTCTGTCTTTACTATAAACAATGACAAGATAGCCACGATCAAGGCTCACTTGAATCGCTTGATCCAAAAACTCATTGGAACCATACATGGCCTTCAAAAAATAATTCTCTGGATGGAGCGGATACTTGGCCTCCGTGATCTCTAAATGACCTTCTCCAACAGGCATAAAACCAACATAGGTCATGGTTGGATCTGGCTGAATCTCATGAGAGCCAGCTGGTCTGAAGACTAACCGATTTTGCTCATCGACTAATTGAATCTGCTCCATATAGGGAGCCAAGTCTGGATCCGTCGGCAAAAAGATATTGGATAAGAAGTGATCTAAGCGACCACCAAAGGCACCGTATACAGACACAACTGCATCCGGGTGAGCCTTAAAAACAGCCTTCAAGGCCAATTCCAAATCTGTATCGTTCTTTTCAGGAACAGACTGCACCACTTGCTTAGCTTGGGCTTTGATTTTGTTCAAATCGGTCTCAGAAACAGAATCAAAATCTCCAACAGCCATATCTAAAGGCAAGCCTTGCTCTAGCAACTTCAAACAGCCACCATCAACGCCTACATAAACGTCATGATCTTTTGGCAAGAGCGTGCTATCACCTCCTGCAAGTATTGCGATGTTACCCATTTACAGCATCTCTAAGTGTTTGCACCCGCTCATTGACATCTCCATTAAAGACATAGGAACCTGCTACAAAGACATTAGCCCCAGCCTCTTTTGCTTGGAAAATAGTTTGGCCATCAATTCCACCATCGACTTCGATATCAAAATCCAAGCCTTTTTCTTCACGAAGAGCAGCTAATTCACGGACCTTATCCAAAGTTTCAGGAAGAAAGGCTTGGCCACCGAATCCTGGATTAACGGTCATGACCAAGACTTGATCCACCAAATTCAAGACGTGTTTGATACTGTCTACAGGAGTTCCTGGGTTGATCACGACACTAGCCTTCACACCCGCTTGACGAATTTTTTGAAGAGCTCCGTGGATATGAGGAGTCGCTTCCACATGAATGCTGATGATATCCGCACCCGCACGGGCAAATTCTTCAATGTGGTGTTCGGGATTGGTCACCATCAAGTGGCAATCAAAGACCAGTTTGCTGTGTGGACGCATGCTCTCTACCACACCTGCACCAAAGCTGATATTCGGCACAAAGTGGCCGTCCATCACATCGATATGGGCGTAGTCTGCTCCAGCAGCTTCAAGGCGTTTCAATTCACTTTCAAAATTGGCATAATCTGCACTTAAAATTGAGGGTGCTAATTTGTTTGTTTTCATAGTTGTCTCCTATTTTGGTATTTTTTTTGAAACCTTTTTGTAGGTTTCGCGACGGTTTTCAATCTCACTTAAAAATTGCAAGTAATTCTCAAAACGAAAAGTCGCAATCTCTGCTGTTTCAACGGCTGGTTTCACTGCACATGCAGGCTCATGCGTATGCGTACAGGTACGAAACTTACAAGAGTGGCTCACGTCCGCAATCTCTGGAAAGGCCTGATTTAACTCTTCACTGGTCGTCACTTCATAATCAAGGGATGAAAAACCAGGGGTGTCTGCGATCTTGCCACCATTTAGATAGTAAAAGCTGACAGCTCGGGTCGTGTGTCGACCGCGGCCTAAACTATCTGAGATTTCACCCGTTTCAAGTTCTAAATTCGGAGCGATTTTATTGAGCAAGGTCGATTTTCCCACACCGGTCTGTCCCATAAAGACCGTGGTTTTATTGGTCAAAAGTGGCAAGAGTTCCTCAATCGACAAGACAAAATCATAGCCAATGGCTTGATAGATTCCTTGGTAGTAGTGAATGTCTTCCATATCTTCTAACAAGTCCAGTTTTGAAATATAGACAATGGGATGAATCCCCTTGTGCTCCAAAAGAACCAGAAAACGGTCTAAAAGATTGGCATTGAAATCAGGCTCCCTAGCAGACATGATGACTACTGCCTGATCAATATTGACAATAGGAGGGCGCACGAGGCTATTTTTTCGAGGCGCAATACTCAAGATGTAGCCTTCTGAATTCTCTTCAGCTGAAAACTCCACCTGATCCCCCACATAAGGAGTCTGTCCTTTTTTTCTAAAATTTCCACGAGCCCGTGTCTGGTAAATATGGCCGTCTGACTCCACATAGTAGAAGCCAGCCAAGGCCTTGACGATGGTTCCTTGCAAATCGCACTCCTTTGAGATTAATACTATCTATTATACCAAAAAATGAGAAATAAGGCTGGATTGCTTGATAAGAAAATCTGGAACTACTTTCAGCAATTTTTTCTCTGATAATCAAAAGAGGATCTTGCAGACGCTTCCAAATCGCAGACGCTTCCAAATCAGGGTATAATAAATATGAAAAACAATCATATATAGGCTATGAGTGAAAATAGAGACAAGCATGATAGAAAGGAAGTGAATACCAGAAACGCACCTTGTTTCAACGCTCACTTGGCTGAACAAAAATTTTTTTGTTCTTCATTTTTAGATGGAGGTTCTTTATGAGTCTTTCTTTTCTTTCTAAAGAGAATCCCTTGATTGCCAATATCAAAAAGGGCAAATTTCTGACACCTTGGTTTTTGGCTCCGTTTATCTTGTATTACATCACGGAGTATATGTCACCTGTTAGCACGGCATCGACCAGCTTTTTTCTCAATAAGCAGCACTGGATTCCAGACTGGTGGAATATTCTTGACCTTTGGTCCTTCCTCTATACCATCATTGCCTTCTTCCTTTGGGTTCGACTGATTGAAAAACGGCCTATTCGAACCATGGGATTCTCCAAAGGAAATGGGCTTTCCGAGTTTGCTAAAGGCTGCCTCGTTGGAGGCATCATGATCACAACCGTCTTAATCGTCTTTTTAATTACAGGAAATGCCACATTCCATCGTATTCAATTTAGTATGCCATTTCTTATTTCCTGGATTTTGGTCTTGATCGGCTATATTTTCCAAACTGCAGCAGAAGAAATTTATATCCGTGGTTGGTTGATTCCAACTATCTCCTACCATACCAATGCTCTTCTGGCCATCCTGATCTCAGCTACTATGTTCTCCTACTTCCATATGAATAACAACGGCGCTTCTTGGTTCTCAACTGTTCATCTCTTCTTCTTTGGGGTCTTTACAGCAGTCTATGCCTTGAAACGCGGGAATATTTGGGGACCTTGTGGCTTCCACTTTGCCTGGAATTTCCTGATGGGAAATGTCTACGGTTTTCATGTCAGTGGCTTTGACAGTGAATCTTCCTTCATGTACTTCACGACTTCAAATCGTACCTTGATCACCGGTGGTGAATTTGGTCCTGAAGGGGGCATTCCAGGGTTGGTGGTCTGCATCTTAGCCCTCTTATGGGCTATCTTTATCCTCAAAGATACCTCTAAAGAGCAAGATGCCTTGTACCCTGCGGCATTGAAATGATCTATTGACAAAAGGAACGGGAGATGTCCGTACGCTCCCTGTTCCTTTTTTTCCTTGGCATTTTTCCTAAAAAGTGTATAATAGAACTATGCGGAGGTGGTGGAACGGCAGACACGCATGCTTCAGGCGCATGTGCCCCTTCGGGCGTGAGGGTTCAAATCCCTTTCTCCGCATCTTGGAAAGGTGGCCCAGCCTGGTACGGCACCGGACTCGAAATCCGGCAAGTGGATTTTCTTCACGCGCGGGTTCAAATCCCGTCCTTTCCTTTTATCACTAAAAAGACATGGGCTCTATAGTCCATGTCTTTTCCATTATTTTATCCCTTCTTCTAAAAGACCATCCGCTAGGCGGGCGAAATCTTCTAAGCTAAGAGCTTCTCCTCGTACAGATGGTTTCAATCCAGCTGCTTGGATCCCTGCTTCCAGTTTAGCCTTCACTTCTTCGGTCTTGCCAAAGCGACTGGTCAAGTTGTTCCAAAGCGTTTTGCGGCGATGGACAAAGCTAGCCTTGCTGACGGAGAAGAAGAAATCTTCATCCTTGACGGTTACTGCTGGTTCTTCACGACGGACCATCTTCAAAATGGCGGAGTCAACGTTTGGTGCAGGTACAAAAACAGTACGTGGCACAATAAAGGCTACCTTAGCCGTCATATAGTATTGAACCGCAATAGACAAAGAGCCATAAGCCTTGGTATTCGGTTCAGCTGAGATGCGGTCTGCTACCTCTTTTTGCATCATAACCACAAATTCTTGGAAAGGAATTTTAGACTCAATCAAGTGCATGAGGATTGGAGTCGTGATGTAGTATGGAAGGTTAGCCACCACCTTGATTGGAAGCTCTGGATTTTTAAACTCAGCAATATACTGATTGAGATCCACCTTGAGGATGTCTTGGTTGACAACCGTCACATTATCAAAATCACGCAAGGTATCCGCTAAGATGGGAACTAAACGGTCATCAATCTCAAAGGCCATCACTTCTGCGGCATTTTCTCCCAAAAACTCTGTCAAAGCACCGATTCCGGGACCGATTTCGATCACATTGACCTGCTTATCAATCTCAGCCGTGTCTACGATCTTTTGAAGGATATTGGTATCGGTCAGAAAGTTCTGTCCGAAGGATTTTTTAAAGGTAAAACCGTGACGCTCCAGCACTGCCTTGGTCACGCTATAATCTGCAATTCTCATTTTTTCTCTTTTCTATTTCATACACACTAGAGATAGCTCCTCTAGCTAGTCGTTGTTACCTGAATAACTCGCCATAGCATCCTCAATCTCTGCTAAGCTAACCCCAAATAACTCCAAGCGTTTGAGCAATTGCTTGCCATTGCAGTAGCCGATGCGGAGCTCTTCTCCCAAGTATTCCCGTCGTTTGCGACTATCGCTTCCCATCAAGAGGCCGAGTCGCATCAGGTCTGACTTGGTAATATCGAAAAAATCCTCCTCATCATAAGAGCCCACTAGTCCAGATAGGGCCTTTTCTAAGTCTTCAAAGCTGGCATGTTCCACTCCCAAGGAACGGCCCTTGGTCTTGGATTTGGGTACTGCCTCGCCACGATTTAAAAAGGCATGCTTGGCTTGTGGAACTTCTTGCATGATGATTTTACGGATGCGCTCGCCATTGTAGTCTGGATCTGTAAAGACAATAACCCCACGCAACTCTTGCAAGGTAGCAATTCGTTCTAGATCATCTTGATTAATGGCGGATCCACGTGTCTCATAGGTATCCACCTCATAATAGCGTTTCAGATTGGCTGTATCATCCTTGCCTTCAACAACAATCACTTCTGGTATTTTTCTTTTCTCAATCAAGACCAAATACCTTTCTCGCATTGTCATAGGTGGCTTGAGCTACTTCTTCTGTCGTTAGACCACGCAGTGCTGCAATATGATCCACTACATAACGAGTATAGGCCGTTTTATTTTCTCGACCTCGCTTAGGAACTGGTGCCAAATAAGGAGCATCTGTCTCAACCAAAATTTTATCTAGCGGAAGGCCAGCTGCAGCTTCTTGGACATCTGTCGCTTTTTTAAAGGTTACCACCCCAGAGAAAGAGATCATCATCCCCAGATCCATGAAGCGCTTCGCTTCCTCCAAGTTTCCCGAGAAAGAATGCATGATCCCACCTCGTGGCCCCACTCCTTCACTCTTGATAATGGCATAAGTATCTTCGAGAGCATCACGCGTATGCACAACAAAAGGCATGCCCAAGTCTTTAGACAATTGGATCTGACGGCGAAAAACCTTTTCTTGAATCTCTTTTGGTGCTGTCATCCAGTGGTAATCCAGACCGATTTCTCCTAGAGCAACCACTTTGGGATGTTTCAACCGTTCAAGAAGATAGGCCTCTACTTCAGGGGTGTAATCGCCTGCCTCAGTGGGATGCCAACCAAGGGTGAGATAAACTTCTGGGTGCTGGTCTGCCAATTCTATCGCTCGCTCAATGGTCGGTTTGTCAAAACCAACGATATTGTGGGCTACAACCCCCATTTCCTTGGCCAAGTTGAGTTCTTCTTGTTCTTTTCCTAAGAATTCTTCCACATTGAGATGGGTGTGGGTATCAAAAATCTGCATGATCTTCCTTTTCTTCCGAGTTTTT
>CAUUAM010000050.1:0-11172 GCA_963543165.1 uncultured Streptococcus sp.
AAATAGGCTCCATAATTCCTATGGTGATTTTACCCACTACAGAAATTATAGAGCCCTTTTTGTCCCAGCCTCCTTTTCTATTGAAAATGCTACAGTTAAGCAGGATTTGTCAAAATTTCCCTTTCATGGTATACTATGGGAGTTAATTTTTCTAAGGAGATTGAAATGAATAACTTACCAAATTGTCCAAAATGTAACTCTGAATATGTCTATGAAGATGGTGCCCTCTTGGTCTGCCCAGAGTGTGCTTATGAATGGAACCCAGCTGAAGTCGTAGAAGAAGAAGGTGTCGTAGCGATTGATGCCAATGGAAACAAATTGGCTGATGGCGATACGGTCACCTTGATCAAAGACTTGAAAGTCAAGGGTGCACCTAAGGATTTGAAACAAGGAACGCGCGTGAAAAATATCCGTATCGTTGAAGGCGACCACAACATCGATTGTAAGATTGATGGCTTTGGCGCAATGAAACTCAAATCAGAATTTGTGAAGAAAATCTAAAGAAGAGAGAAGGGCCTAGCCCTTTTCTTTCAGGAGAATACTATGAAATTCAAACTATTATTTAGCTATCGTTTTCTATTGTTTATCTTGAGTGTCATCGGTGTTTATCTGCAACTCACCAAGCATGGTGGATTTGGGATGATGCTCTATTACACCATCTTGTCCAACATGTTGGTCATGTTCTTCATGGGAGACATGGTGTGGCGCATGCTTCGTGGTCGTTCGACCCAGACCCAGGGCTATCTTCGCTTGAAGGGTGGGGTTACCATGTCTATCATGATCACCTGTGTCATCTATCACTTTATGCTAGCCCCCATCGCGACACCTGAGAAGTTTTACCGTCTAGAAAACTTCCTTTGTCACTACATTGTTCCATTGATGTTCTTCTTTGATACCTTGGTGATTGATAAAGCCAAACAGTACCGGAAGTTAGATCCGTTGGCTTGGACTCTTCTTCCCGTTCTTTATATGCTGTTTGCTCTTCTCAATGGTTTGGTTCTGAAGTGGCCAGTACCTGGCGCTAAAGACAGTCCCTTTGCCTATTTCTTTATCAATGTAAACAAATATGGCTGGGCTTTTGTGGGCAAATGGGTGCTGATCATCTTTATCGCCTATCTCTTGGCTGGCTATGTGCTCTATGGGGTCAAAAATATCAAGCGAAAATAGGCTGCTTTTCAGTAAAAACCGAACATTATTCAGACGAAAAGTCATGTTTTTAAATTTTTTTGAAAAATGTTGAGTTTTTTCTTGCATGTCGTTTGAAACTGTGATATAGTTATCTCAATTAAATAAATCCTTTAATCCTGTCCCGTGAGGCAGGCAAGGAGACTGTGAAAAACAATGGCTAGGACCATAGGGCGAGACTCTAACCTCTTAGACCATTCATTTACTGAACCTCCTTGAAAAAGGAGGTTTTTCTTTTACAACTAAGGAGGACTGAATGAAAACCAAAGAAGTCGTTGATGATTTAACGATGAAACGGGCTATTACTCGAATCACCTATGAAATCATTGAACGAAACAAAGATTTAAGCCAGATTGTGCTGGTGGGGATCAAGACGCGCGGTGTTTACATTGCCCGTCGGATCCAAGAACGCCTCTCTCAGCTGGAACAAATTGATGTCCCTGTTGCAGAACTCGATACCAAGCCTTTTCGAGATGATATGAAGGCGACAGAAGATACGACGGTATTACCAGTTGATATCGCTCATAGAGAAGTCATCTTGATCGATGACGTCCTCTATACAGGTCGCACGATTCGCGCTGCCATTGACAATTTGGTCAGTCACGGTCGTCCTGCTCGAGTAAGTCTTGCGGTTCTAGTCGACCGTGGGCATCGGGAGTTACCGATTCGTCCAGACTTTGTTGGGAAAAATATCCCGACCAGTAAGTCAGAGGAAATCATTGTTGAGATGGTGGAGCTAGACGGCCAAGACCGCGTCCTCATCAAAGAAGCTTAAATAAATAGTAAACCATTCACATTATAAAAGGAGAATCAACATGTCTGAAAATCAAATCGCTCTTAAAAACCTTGTCTCAATGGAAACTCTTACCAATGAAGAAGTAATGGCATTGATCAAACGTGGGATTGAGTTCAAAAACGGAGCAAAAGTTAACTACCAAGACCAACACATCATCTCAAACCTTTTCTTTGAACCTTCAACTCGTACCCACAAAGCCTTTGAAGTGGCAGAGTTGAAATTGGGATGTGATCTCCTTGACTTTGATGTGAAGACAAGCTCTGTGAACAAAGGTGAAACACTTTACGATACCATCTTAACCATGTCAGCTCTTGGAGTGGATGTCTGTGTTATCCGTCACCCTGAAGTGGACTACTACAAAGAATTGGTTGAAAGCCCAACGATCACTGCATCTATCGTCAATGGTGGAGACGGTTCAGGTCAACACCCAAGCCAAAGCTTGCTTGATTTGATGACCATCTACCAAGAATTCGGTCACTTTGACGGCTTGAAAGTTTGTATCGCTGGGGACTTGGATCACTCACGTGTGGCAAAATCAAACATGCAAATCTTGAAACGTTTGGGAGCAACTCTTTACTTTGCAGGTCCAGACGAATGGAGAAGTGCGGAATTTGAAGACTATGGAACCTTCGTCACTATCGATGAAGTCATTGAAGAAGTGGATGTGATGATGTTCTTGCGTGTGCAACACGAACGTCATGATTACGAATCACTCTTCTCTAAAGAAAACTACCACCGTCTTCATGGGTTGACACAAGAACGTTATGACCGTATGAAAGATACTGCGATTTTGATGCACCCAGCACCAGTGAACCGTGACGTTGAAATTGCGGACCACTTGGTAGAAGCTCCTAAATCACGCATCGTAGAACAAATGACCAACGGAGTCTTTGTTCGTATGGCCATCATTGAAGCCGTCCTTAAAGGTCGCGGAGCAAAATAAGATAACTGATCATTCATTGAAAGGAAAGAAAGAGGACAGAGTAGACAACTACATGGAATCTGACTTTCCTTTTTTTGAGGAACTGTGATAAAATTGGACTAGTGTAATAGAAGGGAGGGATTCAATGAAGCGATTATTGGTTCTTGAGGATGGTAGTGTATTTGAAGGGGAAGCCTTTGGTGCAGACCTTTATGTGACTGGTGAGTTGGTCTTTACGACAGCCATGACAGGCTATCAAGAATTGATCACGGATCAGGCTTTTAGTGGCCAGATACTCTCCTTTACCTTTCCGGTTATTGGCGCAGCAGGGATCAATCGGGATGATTCTGAATCGATTACGCCCACTTGTTTGGCAGTAGTGGTTCAGCATCTGGTGGAGATGCCGAGCAATTGGCGACAGCAGATGACCTTGGATGAATTCTTGATGCGAAAAAAAATCCCTGGTATTGTAGGGATTGATACGAGACAGGTGGCAAAAATTGTCCGCAAGTATGGACGGATGAAGGCGACTGTCATTAACAAGGGGGATTCAATTGAGCATATTTTGGATCAGTTGCGAGCGACAGTCCTTCCCAAAGACCAAGTGCGTCAAGTCTCGACAAAAACTGCTTATGCTGTACCAGGTTTTGGAAAGAGTATTGCCTTGATCGATCTAGGGGTCAAGCACTCTGTCTTGCGCCAGCTGAGTCAAAGGGACTGTAATGTCACGGTCTATCCCTATGACATCTCTTATGATGAACTGATGGAACAGCAGCCCGATGGCGTTATTTTATCCAGTGGGCCTGGAGATCCCCATCAGGTAAAAAAACTCTGCCGCTTGATCCAAAAAATCAATGGTCAAATTCCGATCTGGGGCATGGGCTTGGGAGCGCAGGTACTGGCTCAAGCTTATGGAGCGGAGCTAGCTCCCATGGAAGTTGGACACTTCGGATTAAATATTCCTGTTCGTGAAATTGCGACAGGAAAAATCGAGATAACGAGTCAAAATCACTTGTATAGTATCGCACGCGATAGCCTACCCCATGATTTATTGGTCACGCATGAAAATGTCAATGACCATAGTATCGAAGCTTTTCGCCATCGTTACCAACCGATTTTAGGGGTTCAATTCCAAGTGGATGCGAGTCCAGGGCCAAGGGAAAATCTCTATTTTTACGATGAATTTTTAGAATTGATTGATGCCAAAATTCACGAAAGTAGAAGGGAGAAGGAATGATGAAAGAAAACCAGAAATTGCTTCTCCTATGTGGAGATTCTTATCAGGATATTAGCCTCTTGGCTGCGGTAAACGAAGCACAAAAACTCAATGCCAAGAATGGAAATGCTCTTGTCCTTTATCTGGGCGAAGAAAATACTATCACACAAGAAGCTGGAGAACAGGTTATAGTCAGTAAGCTCAAGCTGGATGCTCTTAGGACGACTCTTCTTTCTTATACTGGATCTCGCTTACTCTTGTCCTTTGCGGATAAACAGATTTTAAATCTCTTATTTCGATTGGAAGAAACTGGATTTTTCAAAGAGGCATCGATTAGGATTATTGGACCGAGCCTCCAACGCTACCGGACCTTTTATCAGCAGGCGGATCAACGACGACTCTTTCAAGAGTTGGGCTATCAGGTACCCGCTTCCGCACTGGTTGGTTCTGTGCGAGAAGCCATCGAGTTTTCTGAAGGCATTCAATTTCCCATTATGATCTGGCCGGTAGCGAGCAAGCAAGGGCAGGGGCGAAAGATTGCTCATAATCTAGATGACTTGTGCGAAGCAGTAGAAACGGGACTTTCGGTCTCTCCAAGTCAGCAGTGTTTGCTAGAGTTTTCGACCTATGGCTTTAAGGAATTGGATTTTGTCGTCATGCGCGATCGCGAAGACAATCACTATCTGGCGGCCTCTATTGAAAGCATTGATCCTGTCGGGATCCACTCTAGTGACTCTTATCAATTTATGCCAGCGGTCACCCTGACAGACCGGGAGTTTCAAAATCTTCGTGAAGCAGCGATCCACATCAGTCGCTATTTGAAGCTGACAGGAGCCATTTCGATCAAGTTTGCTTTGGATCCGACGAGCTATACTTTTTATATCCTAGAAGTTAATCCATTTGCTTCAGACAGTATCTCGATGGCCTCTATGGGCTTGGGCTATTCCTTGTTTGAGCAAGGAGTAGAGCTGCAATTGGGGCGATCTCTCGAGCATTTGCCTCATCCCTTGTTAAAGGATTTAAAGGCCGTTTACGAACCAAGTTTGGACTATATCTTCTTTAAGATTCCGATTTTTTCTGATGCTGCTAAAAATGCCCGCCTCAATACCCAAATTCACTCTTATGGGGCAGTTTATGGATTCGGAAAGAGAATAGACGAGGCTTATCAACAAGCTCTTGAAACGATCAAATCCAAGAAGTTATTGACTGTCTTTCCTCATGAAATGAGCGATGATGAATTAATCCAGAAAATTGCTCGTCATATGCCCCACCGGCTCTTCTATATCTTAGAGGCTCTGAAACGTGGTTTTGAGTTTAAGGAACTCTTGGATTTGAGTAAATTAGCACCTGTCTATTTGCAGGTCCTAGCCAATCTTGTAGCAATGGAAAAAGAAGCAGAAGTTGCAACCGGTCCAGCCTTCCTTCCGGTTGAGCCATCAGCTGGCTTATATGAGGTCAAAGCGGGCGCATCCTATTATCTGACCCAAAACGGAACCAATGAATCATTGGGTTTGGACGCTGCTTGTGTCTTGGTGGATGATCTAGAAATCTGCGATGAGCGTTTTTACCAAAAGGTGAGAAAGCAGGTGAAAGAGCTGAAAGAAAAAGGACAACAGGTGATCTTACTCACGAATCGTCCTTTTACAGAATCTTTGGCAGATAAAGTCTATTATCTTTCGATCAATGAGACAAGCCTTCGCCTGATTCAGACCATTGATCAGGTCAAAGAAATTGTCAAGCTTTCTAATCTACAATAAAGGATCCGGACAATCAATCCGAATCCTTTTTTGTTTCTTATTTTTTGGTCACAATACCGATAATGGTATCAACTGCGCGTTCCATGGTTTGGAGGCTTACGTATTCAAAGCGACCATGCATATTTTCACCACCGGCAAAGATATTTGGTGTTGGAATCCCCATAAAGGAAATTTTAGATCCATCTGTACCACCGCGAATAGGTTCAATGATTGGAGTGATTCCAAGATCTTCCATGACTTCCTTAGCAAGGGTGATTGGTGTCATATCTTTTTCAATCACTTGCTTCATGTTGTAATACTGATCTTTGAGGGTGAGGAGAACGCGTTCGCTACCGAGCTCCGCATTCATCTGATCGGCAATAGATTTCATAAGGTCTTTGCGTTTCTCAAAGCTTTCAGTTTCAAAGTCCCGAATGATGTAGCTGGCACTTGCTTCCTCGACAGTTCCATCAATATTCATCAAGTGGTAGAAGCCTTCATAGCCTTCGGTTAATTCTGGACGTGCTCCTTCAGGGAGTTTGTTATGGAAATCAATGGCCAATTGAAGGGCGTTGATCATTTGACCTTTGGCTGTGCCTGGGTGGACATTGCGTCCCTTGAAGGTCAGTTCAGCCCCAGCTGCTGAGAAGGTCTCGTATTGAAGCTCGCCAAGAGGGCCGCCATCAACGGTATAGGCGAAGTCTACCTCAAAATCTTCTGCGTCAAATTGATCTGCTCCGACTCCAATTTCTTCATCTGGTCCAAAACCAACACGGATTTCACCATGTTTGATTTCAGGATGTGCTGTCAGATATTCAATAGCTGTCATAATCTCCGCAATTCCTGATTTATCATCTGCTCCTAGAAGAGTGGTCCCGTCAGTTGTGATCAAGGTTTGTCCCTTGTAGTTGTTCAAATGAGCGAAATCTGCTGGATCAAGTGTGTAACCAGAGTCCCCAAGAGCAATGACACCCCCGTCGTAATTCTCAACGATTTGAGGATTGACATTTTCCGCATTGAAGTCAGCGGTATCCATGTGAGAAATAAATCCAATCTTGCGGGTAAAGCTTGGATCGTTGGCTGGAAGCGTTCCAATGGCATAGCCGTTTGGTAGATAGTAGACGTTTTGAAGCCCCACACGTTTCATCTCAGGGATCAAGACATTGGTTG
The DNA here is from genome assembly GCA_963543165.1 of uncultured Streptococcus sp. GTDB lineage: Bacteria > Bacillota > Bacilli > Lactobacillales > Streptococcaceae > Streptococcus. The sequence goes on from CAUUAM010000050.1 coordinate 7,026, forward strand.
CAAAATCAACTTGTGATTGGGTACTTGGAGTAGTTGTAGAATGTTCGTCTGAACGTGTATTGACTTTTACATAGGTAATAAAACGGTCCAATAAATTTGGGTATTTCATAATCATTCTCCTTTTTCAGTTGCAATTAATTTGTGAATAGCATGGGCCACGCCATCCTCATCATTGGTCAGGGTGATGAAGTCTGCTATTTCCTTGACAGCAGCATTGCCATTTCCCATAGCAACACTATAACCAGCAAATCGAAGCATCTCAAGGTCATTATTAGCATCTCCAAGAGCCATGACCTGGTCTCTGCTGTAGCCTAATTTTTGACTTAATACTTGTAGAGCAGAGGCCTTGCTTGCGCCTTTAGGAAGGATTTCAAACAAGATATTCTGTGAACGTACGGTGTTAAAGTTGTTTTCTAAGCTTACCTCGTGCTGAGCTTGAAAGGCATCAATAGCAGAAGGATCTCCCACATACATAGCTTGAAAAATAGGAAGATAGTTGGGAAGATCTTTTTCTGAGACAGGTGTCGGTTTCGTATTTACGATGCCGGCATCCATAGTAACAAGTTCACTGGCTTCAGGTGCAACCACTAGGTAGTGATCCATATCAAATAAGGTTAGCTGAACGTCTGTATCTTCCGTCAAAACTTGCAACCGGTGCATGTCCTCAAGGCTCAATTCTTCCTTGCCAATGATTTCCCAATTCTTAGTCGACAAGGTTGTACACCCGTTATTGATAATCATATAGTAGTTACCATCAGGAAGTCCAATCTCTTCAAAGATAGGACGTACACCCGCTAAAGGGCGCCCAGTACAGATCACAATGTCATAGCCGGCTTCATGGGCCCGGTGAAGAGCTTCAATATTGCCTTTAGAGAGAGTCTTATCCTCATGCAAAAGAGTTCCGTCCAAGTCAATCGCAATTAATTTAATCATTTGATTTCCTCCAAATCAAGAGGCACAAAGCCATCAATCACTTTTCCAATCACACCAGGTTCCTCATCTAGTGGAATGATTTGATCACTATATTTCTTATTGAGGGAAACCAGTCGAATACCGTTGGCCTCACGAAAGACACGTTTGATCAAGGTCTGTCCATCAAAATCAATGGCATAAATAGCCCCTGCCTGATCATAATAGGTTTGCTTGATTAACACAACGGCCCCTTTTTCGTATTTAGGCTCGAGGGAATCTGTATGAATCCAAAAAGCCAAATCGTAAGGAATCTTTTGATCAAACCAGACGATATCAGCTTGCTTTTGATTTTGGTAAGCTGCAAAAGAATCATAGACAGAATACGAGTGGTATTGCTTTTCAATTTTCTGTCTTTCTTTTTGATGGGTCAAGAGACTCTTTCCATAAGAAAGAAGATTTTCTTGATTTCCTTCATCAAGCTGTTTATATAATCGTTCAATCTCTGAATCAATGACTACAAAATCATTGCGCAATCGAGGGTCAATTTCAGCAACTGCTACCTGGAAAAAGGCTGCAATCTTCTCTAAATTTTCAGGAACGGGAAGAGAAGTTCCTTTTACATATCCAGTCAGGGTACTTGCAGGGATTCCAGTAATACGAGATAATTCGATCTGTTTTTTTCCTTGTTCTTTCAGTAATTCTCTAATCTTTTCCGATATAATCCGTAATGCCTCTTTGTCTTGAGGGCTTGCTTTTCCACGACCTCTAGCCAACGTACTCACCTCCTTGTATTTACCCTTACTATTATAATGAATTAAATCGAAAAAGTAAATAGAAATCCCTTAGAAATGCGAAAAAAGATGAATTTGATATAAATCGGATTTTCTTTTTAAATTTTATTATATCTTCCTTTACTTTTTGAGGAAAAAGGTCTAAGATAAAAGCAAAGAGTTCATGGAGGTTGAGCTATGATTCGTAACGTTCAAGTCAAAGATGCAGGTCAAATTAGAGATTTATGTCACCAAGCATTGGGGTATGATTCAACCCTTGAGAAAGTGGCAGCTCAGATTGATAAATTTAATCAGCCAGATTCGGGTCACTTTTGCTTTGTTTACGAAGAGGGACAAACAGGCCATATTCTTGGTTATGTGGAAGCGGAAGTCTATGAAAGCCTCTATAGTGATGCTGGTCTGAATATTTTAGGACTTGCGGTTTTTCCATCTGCTAAAGGACGTGGGATCGGTCGCCAATTGATGGAACGAGTTGAAGAACTTGCCAAAAGCAAGCATTATGCTTTTATCCGTTTAAATTCTGCCTCTCATCGAAAAGAAGCTCATGTCTTTTACGAACGGATTGGATATGAGGGGAATAAAACGCAGAAGCGATTTTTGAAAATAATGAATTAAGATAGGCAAAGGCCTATCTTTTTTGTTATAATGAAGAGTACGATTAAATTTACTAGGAAGATGATTATGCCAAATTTTGAAGAATTAAAAAAACGACAAGAGAAGATTCGGAACTTCTCGATCATCGCCCATATTGACCACGGAAAGTCAACCTTGGCCGATCGAATTTTAGAAAAAACCGAAACCGTGTCTAGTCGGGAGATGCAAGCCCAACTTTTAGATAGTATGGACTTGGAACGGGAACGTGGGATTACCATTAAGCTGAACGCCATCGAGTTGAACTACACGGCTAAAGATGGGGAAACCTATATCTTCCACTTGATTGACACACCAGGACACGTGGACTTTACCTATGAGGTTTCGCGGTCGCTAGCTGCCTGTGAAGGTGCCATTCTCGTAGTAGATGCTGCTCAAGGGATTGAAGCTCAGACACTAGCCAATGTCTACCTTGCTTTGGACAATGATTTGGAAATCCTGCCAGTTATCAATAAAATCGACTTGCCAGCTGCAGATCCAGAACGGGTGCGCACAGAAGTAGAAGATGTCATCGGCTTGGATGCTAGTGAGGCAGTCTTAGCTTCTGCCAAGGCTGGTATCGGGATTGAAGAGATTTTGGAGCAGATTGTTGAGAAAGTTCCAGCACCGACTGGGGATGTTGAAGCTCCTCTTCAAGCCTTGATCTTTGACTCCGTTTATGATGCCTATCGTGGAGTAATCCTTCAGGTCCGAGTGGTTAATGGAATGGTCAAACCAGGTGATAAGATCCAGCTCATGAGCAATGGCAAGACCTTTGATGTCACTGAAGTTGGGATTTTTACTCCTAAAGCAGTTGGACGCGATTTCCTTGCGACTGGGGACGTTGGCTATATTGCGGCTTCTATCAAGACTGTTGCGGATACCCGTGTGGGGGATACGGTGACCTTAGCGACCAATCCAGCAAGTGAGCCCCTTCATGGTTACAAGCAAATGAATCCAATGGTCTTTGCTGGTCTTTACCCGATTGAATCCAACAAATACAATGATCTTCGTGAAGCTTTAGAAAAATTGCAATTGAATGATGCCAGTCTTCAATTTGAGCCCGAAACGTCTCAAGCCCTTGGTTTTGGTTTCCGTTGTGGTTTCTTGGGTCTTCTTCATATGGACGTTATCCAAGAGCGTTTGGAGCGTGAGTTCAATATTGACTTGATCATGACAGCACCGTCTGTTATCTACAAGGTCAATTTGACGGATGGAGAAGCACTGGATGTCTCAAACCCTTCTGAGTTCCCAGATCCAACCAAGATCGCTTCAATCGAAGAACCTTATGTCAAAGCGCAAATCATGGTGCCACAAGAGTTTGTCGGAGCTGTCATGGAATTGGCCCAACGCAAACGTGGGGACTTTGTGACCATGGACTACATAGATGAAAATCGAGTTAATGTCATCTATCAAATCCCACTGGCAGAAATTGTCTTTGATTTCTTTGATAAATTGAAATCTTCTACTCGTGGCTATGCGAGCTTTGACTATGAGTTGTCTGAATACCGTCCTTCTAAATTGGTTAAAATGGATATCCTTCTCAATGGCGATACTGTCGATGCCCTCAGCTTTATCGTTCACAAGGATTTTGCCTATGAACGTGGTAAGTTGATCGTTGAGAAGCTCAAGAAGATTATCCCTCGTCAACAGTTTGAAGTGCCTATCCAAGCGGCGATCGGTCATAAGATCGTGGCTCGTACAGATATCAAGGCCCTTCGTAAGAACGTTTTGGCCAAGTGTTATGGTGGGGACGTCTCACGGAAACGCAAGCTTCTTGAAAAACAAAAGGCTGGTAAGAAACGGATGAAAGC
>CAUUAM010000051.1:0-10977 GCA_963543165.1 uncultured Streptococcus sp.
TGGAGTTTCAATACATTTTTAGAACCAGCCATCTCATGGAGGCTATCAATATTTTGTGTGACAACCGCCTTGAGCTTACCGGTCTCTTCAAGGCGCGCGAGATAGCGATGAGCTGCATTGGGCTTGGCATCTGGGTAGAGTAGATAGTTTTTATAGAAGTCAAAAAAGTCCTCTGGATAGCGCTCAAACATGGTATGGGAGACCAATTGCTCGGCTGTCAAATGCCGTCCTACCTGAACACTATAGACACCATCTGAGCTTCGAAAATCCGGAATATTTGACTCCGTTGAAACTCCTGCCCCACCGAAAAAAACGATCCGTTGACTCTGATCAATCATCTCCTGTAGTTGAGCAATCTTATCCATCTACTTCTCCTTTAGTAGCTCTTCCATGACAGCATTGGCCTGATCAAAATAAAAGTTAACTTGATCATAATGAATGCCTGTGTAGCTCGCAAGGTCAATCAAATTCTTCATAAAATCCTGAGAAGAGAAACCCGTCGTCCGATGGAGCTCTTCCTCATCAAAGGGCTTGATCAAGTGGGCCAAAGGATTGCGAACGGATCTTTCTAGCTCCCGTAATTGCTGAGACGCAACTTTGACGCGATCAGGAAAGTCCAACTGGACGATCAACTCTGTCAAACTGGATGAATTGACCACACTTTCACTATGAAATTCTTGTAAAACAGGATTGTCAGACGCATGAAGACTCTCAAATTTCCAACGGTCATAACTGGATTCTTTGGAGTTATGGATGTAGTTGGTAATATCAGGGATTTTCAACTGAATCAATCGCATAAAGATCCGGTAGATTGCTGGGCTAACGGCACGAACAAAGTCGATAATCTGTTCATTTCTCAACTTCGCTTCGAGATCATAAAGGTAGTTGGCCAACTGTTCATCTTCTTGATCTTCATGCCAAAAAAGCTGAAAACCAGTCGCTTCTAGCAACTCCGTTCTCAACTTTTGATTCATGACGGGTTGGATATTGAGCTCTCGACGCTCCGCCATTAACTGCAGTAACCTCACCAACAAATCCGGTACTTCTTCCTGCTGTTTGATAGAGCGCAGAGCCCGGCTGTAGTGATAATTTTGGAGATCGTAGAGCCATTCATCATGAAGAAATTTTGCCATTAATCTGCAATCAAGGTCTCAAGACCAACTTTCATCATGTCTGTGAAGGTGTTTTGACGTTCTTCAGCGGTTGTATCCTCATCTGGATTAACCAAACTGTCTGAAATCGTCATGATAGCCAGCGCATCGACATGGTGTTGGGCAGCAAGATAGTAAAGAGCCGCTGCTTCCATTTCTACAGCTTTGACGCCCCATTTACCAAGCTCAATGTTCTTTTCACCATAGTTTGAATAGAAAACGTCTGATGACAAGACATTTCCGACGTGAGTCGTCATGCCAAGGTCTTTGGCAATGTGGTAGGCTTTATCTAGCAAATCAAAGCTAGCAATTTGTGGGAAATCGTATTGAGGCCAGTCGTTACGGATAATGTTTGAGTTGGTTGCGGCAGCTTGGGCCAAGACCAATTCACGGACATGAACATCCTCATTCAATGAGCCCGCAGTCCCTACACGGATCAATTTCTTCACTCCGTAATCTACGATTAACTCACGCGCATAGATAGAGATGGATGGCATCCCCATACCTGTTCCCATAACAGAAACACGATGACCCTTGTAGGTACCCGTGTAACCAAACATGTTTCGAACTTCATTGAAGCAAACAGCGTCTTCTAAAAAGTTATCAGCGATAAATTTCGCACGAAGAGGATCTCCAGGAAGAAGAATTTTATCAGCAATTTCACCCTGCTTAGCAGCAATATGGATAGACATAATTTATGATACAAAGAGCGACCAGAAAGCGACTGAAAATTAGGAATCTGACGAGAAATCCTGATTTCTCAGTCAGATTATCTATTTTCCGAGCTTTCCGCTCGTGTTCAAATCCGAACACACGCTCTACCTTTCTTTTTTTATTTATAGAATAGGCGTTAGAGAGGCAAAGTAAAAATGGGAAATCCGACAAAGATGCCCTGCATCTAGGAGGATTTATCTTTTTTACACGGCCTCTAGCCTGGGTTCAATTTCAAACCCGAACTAGCCTTCCTTTCATTTTTTAGTTTGTTAATGAATCCAAAAATGCGTACAATTTTGCATTCATTTCTTGGTAATCATAAGCACGAATAGCTTCCGGTTTTTCGACAAACGGCAATTGTTGACTTTGTTCTTCCAAAGCAGATTCCCCATCTGCAGCAATTAAGAGGTCAATTGCTTCTGGATCAAATTCCAAGTGGGCTTGGAAGGCATAGTGCTTGGGAGAAAAACGTACAATCTGCCGTGGACAACCTTGACTGGTCGCAAGGACAACTGCATCCTCTGTCAATCCTGGCATATCGCCATGCCAGTGACCGGTTTCAAGAGTTTCTCCCAACAAGCGGACATGCGGATCTGTTAGACCATCCGGTGTCAAGGTCACAGGATAAACGCCAATCTCCCGCTCTGGGCTATGCTCATACTCCGCGCCATAAGCAACTGATAGGAGCTGCGCACCCAGACAGACACCAACGATGTAGCGATCCGCCTTCATCGCTTTTTGAATCAGTTCAATCTCAGCTTGTGGATCATAGTAAGGGAAGGTTGCACGATCCTCATCTGGTGATTGTGGTCCTCCCATGACAATCAAAAAATCGATCTCATCTACTGTCTCAGGTAGAGCTTCTCGCTCGTAAACTTTGGTCATTGTCACCTGATGACCACGCTCCTGTGCCCACTTGAGATAAGCACCAGGTACTTCAAAAGTTTCGTGCAAGACAAAATGCACTCTCATCGTTCATTCTCCCATCTATTTTGAATCACATAAGACACACCAGCTGATAGTGCCAGTGGTAACATCAAGGTCCAGCTCTGTCCTGTAAATCCAAGACTTAGGGCAATGGCCGTCAAAGGAGCTTGTAAGGTCGTCCCTAAAAAGACTGTCGCTCCAAGCAGCATTCCTAGAGCAGGATCTAGATGAAGGCCAACTGCTGAAAGAATCATGGTCACCAAATAACCAGAACCAATCCCCAAAGCAAATGAAGGCGTCAAGGTTCCCCCATAGGCCCCATTACGCAAGAGGAGATAGACCAGGAGCCCTTTCACGACCAAGATCAAGGCTAGATTAGAAAATGGCTGACCCGATAGGACGGCTTGTGCTAGCACCTGTCCATTCCCCATAAAAATTGGATAAAAGGTCACGATGCCAGCTAGCACCATAAAGGCTAAAGACAGAGCCCAAAGAATGGTCCAATTCTTCCGCCGTTTGCGACTAGCCCGATTGGCTAGAAAACGAAAGGCAATTGCCAACGGTGTAACCAATAGAGCCACTAAGACAGCTTGGAAGAAACTACTTGCTGACCAATGAACTAGCGACATGTGATATATAGCGCCATGACCTACAATTGGCTGGGCCACCCAAGACGCCACATACGTACTGGACAAGACCAGTAAGACATTTTTCCAGTGATAGGCCAACCCCAAAGTCTCAAAGACAAACAAGCTACTTGCAAAAGGAACCTGATAGACTGCAGCTAAGCCGGCTCCAGCTCCGCAAGCAATCAAAAGTCTTCGCTCTTTGATAGTTAAGGACAAGACTTTGCCCAAACGACCAGCTAGAAGAGCCCCAACCTCACGTGGGGCTCCTTCTTTTCCGACCGAAGCGCCAGCTCCGACAATCGCAACCTGCATACTTGCATGAAGGATATGGGCTAGGAGCGCTGGATCTCTTTCTCCAACCAGGTCGATTTGCCTTCGAACGGAGAGAAGTTTATAACGCCCTTGTAGGATATACCAGAAGCCTGCTGCCAAAATTCCTGTCATACATAGAACAAGAAATCTACGCAGCTCTCCCGCTTTTTGAAATTGCTGGAGCAGATCAGAACGTTCTTGGCCAAAAGCCAACCATTGTATGCCTTCTAGCAGATAATGACAAGCAATTCCGACTAGACCCGTTCCGATTCCCAAAGCGAAAGTCGCTAGAAGCAGACGCCATCCGTAGGGCAGGCTTTGGAGTCGTGCTTTCATCGTCTTACAATTCAGCAAGAATTGCTTTCAGCAATCCTTTGAAATCTCCCTTGACACGTTCGGTTACTTCTACGACTTCTTCATGGTTGAGTTCTTCTTGAAATCCAGCCGCAAAGTTAGTAATACATGAAATTCCTAGAACATTCAAACCAGAGTGGGCTGCCACGATCACTTCAGGAACGGTTGACATCCCAACTGCATCGGCTCCAAGTGTCTTATAGGCACGAATTTCTGCAGGTGTTTCATAAGTTGGACCAGTAACACCGATATAGACACCTTCATCAAGCTTGATACCAAGTTTTTTAGCCACTTCATGGGCAGTAGCACGGTATTCTGGTGTGTATGCTTTAGACATATCTGGGAAGCGAGGACCAAAGTCATCCAAGTTTTCACCGATCAATGGGTTTTGACCGGTCATGTTGATGTGGTCAGTGATCGCCATCAAGGTACCAGGACCGAAGCCAATACCACCAGCAGCGTTCGTTACAATCACACCTTCACAGCCCAAGACTTTCATGACACGAACTGGGAAAGTCACCACTTCCAATGGGTTTCCTTCATAGAAATGGAAACGTCCTTGAAGGGCCAATACCTTACGTCCAGCAAGATCACCATAAACCAATTTACCAGCATGTCCGACTACTGTTGATTGACCCCAGTTTGGAATTTCAGAGTAATCTACTACGACTGCATTTTCGATTTCTTCAGCCAATTCACCAAGACCTGATCCAAGGATCAAACCGAATTCAGGCGCTTCGATTCCTTTGCCCTTCAAAAATGCTGCTGTTTCATTGATTTTTGCTAATAATGTCATTGTGTTTCTCCTTTTATTTCTTAAGTAATGTACCAATTTTGTCAAAGGTGTTAGCGTTGCGAATCGTGATCTGACGATAAAAAGGCATCTTCATTAGTTGCTTGTGGTAGGCAGTTTTAGCGTAGCTTTCTTCTGAGAATTTCCCCCAGAAAACCCCTGTTTTGCCAAAGTGAAGCACTTCATCTCCTAGCTTCAAAGCAAGCAACTTCTCTTCCACGGATTCCCTAGACAATCCCTCCGTATAAAAGAGCACATCCCTGCGGGCCATCTCTTCCGTCCACCAATCCGGCAAGCTCGCACATTCTGCTTCATAATCTTCTCGACTCAGAAGAGAAAAGCGCTGAATGAAAGGATAGCGATCCTCAAAGAAGGTCGACAGGCACTCCACTAACTGAGATCGAGAAAGATCCGTCTTAAAAAAGATATTGCCACTGTTGATGTAGGTTTCCACTTGGCCGAGCCCTAACTCTGTCAATTCTTGACGCAGTTGAGCCATGACTACCTTGTTCTTACCGCCAACATTGATTCCTCTTACGAGGAGAGCAAAGCGCATCATCTTAGTTCAATTTGTCTAAGAAGCTTTCACCGATCATGGCTTTCTCAACACCGAAGTTATCCGCAATGGTCGCAGAGATATCAGAGAAATGTCCAACTGGAATCACACCATTTCCCTTAAAGGATGGGCTGTAAGCCAAGAATGGAATGTATTCACGCGTATGGTCTGTACCAGCATAGGTTGGGTCATTTCCGTGGTCAGCCGTAATCATCAAGAGGTCATCTTCACGCATCGCTGCGATGATTTCTGGCAAGCGTTCGTCAAACTCATGCAAGCAATCGCGGTAGCCATGGGCATTACGACGGTGGCCGTAAAGGGCATCGAAGTCAACCAAGTTAGTAAATGAGAAACCTTCTTGGAATTCAGGAAGTCCCATGGTCTTAATCAAGGTGTCCATACCGTGACTGTTTGATTTGTTGTGGCCCATATCGTGGTTAATACCAGCTCCGTTGAAGATATCGTTAATCTTACCAACCGCATAGGTATCGATACCAGCTTCGTTCAATTTGTCCAAAACAGTTGGCGCAAATGGTGAAACAGCCAAGTCACGACGGTTAGCCGTACGTGTGAAGTTGCCTGGTTCTCCAACATAAGGACGCGCAATGATCCGACCAAGAAGTGCTGGACGTTCCAAGGTGATCGAACGAGCGTATTCACAGATACGGTACAACTCATCCAAAGGAATGATGTCTTCGTGAGCTGCGATTTGAAGCACAGGGTCTGCTGATGTATAGATAATCAACTCGCCTGTTTTCATTTGGCGTGGTCCGAAGTCATCGATAACTGCTGTACCAGAATAAGGTTTGTTGGCTTCACGGATGACCTTGCGACCTGAGAATTCTTCGATTTTGGTCAAAATTTCTTCAGGGAAGCCATTCCAGAAGGTATCAAACGGTTCAGTGATGTTAAGCCCCATGATTTCCCAGTGACCAGTCATGGTATCTTTTCCAAGAGAAACTTCTTGTAATTTTGTGGCATATCCAGTTGGATTGCTTTCAGCTGGAACTGTCTTCAATGGCACTTCACGAGGAATGTTCCCAAGACCAATTTTCGCCATGTTTGGGACATTCAAGCCAACGGTCTTAGAAATGTGACCCAAGGTATCAGATGCTCCATCTGGAACTCCTGCATTGACAAAGTTATTGGCATCTGGTGCAGCACCGATCCCAACTGAATCCAATACAACTAAGTGCATACGTTTAAATTTTGACATATCTGCCTCTTTCTTTTATTAAGCTAGCTATATTATACCACTTCCCTATAAGAAGAGAGCCGTTTTAAACCCGGCTCCTCTTTAGAGAAACCTATTTTTCAATGATAACAGGACCATCTGGTGTCCCGACAATCACTTTTGAAATCATATTCAAGAACAAACCATGCTCTACAACGCCTACGGTGTGATCTAGTTCATTAGCTAAAGCTTCCGCATCCTCGATCACTTTCAGATCCAAGTCAATGATAAAGTTGCCTTGGTCGGTAACAAAACGTTGATCCTCCGCAAGACGGAAAGCAGGGTGGTAACCTTTTTGCTCAAAGTGACGGAAGAGATTCTCAGCCCCGTATTGCACTACTTCCACTGGAAGTTTGAAGGCCCCGAGAGTTGCGACTTGTTTGGATTCATCTACGATCCAAATGCAATCTTTTGAATTGGTTGCGACGATCTTTTCCATGAGGAGAGCGCCACCTCCACCTTTGATCCCGTTTAATTGAGGATCCACTTCATCGGCACCATCCACAGTTACATCGACCACTTCGACATCATCGATGGCCTTGAGCGGAATACCTAAACTTTCAGCCTGATCATAGGTCACACTCGACGTCGTAACTGCTGTGATCTTCAAGCCTTCTTCTTTGATGCGACGACCCAATTCAGCCACAAAATAATAAGCAGTTGACCCTGTACCGAGACCGACAATCATGCCGTCTTTGACAAACTCAGCCGCTTTAATTCCTACCTGTTCTTTTAGGTTTACCATCATAGACCTCCTTTTATATTCTCTTACAGTATAGCATATTCTGTAAGAGATTTCACCAATTAATTGAAAACCTTTCCAGCTTTTAGTTCTAAAAGCAAAACCTTGCCCGTCTGCGAACTTTACGATAGAATAGAGATGAATCTACAGGAAAAGAGAAATGACATGATTACCAAAGAATTTGATACCATTGCTGCCATCTCGACTCCTCTCGGTGAGGGGGCTATCGGGATTGTCCGCTTGAGCGGAACAGACAGCTTTGCCATTGCGCAAAAAATCTTTAAAGGAAAAGATTTAACTAGTGTGGCCAGCCATACGCTCAATTACGGCCATATCGTGGACCCAGATAAAGACGAGATTCTGGATGAAGTCATGGTTGGAGCAATGCGCTCACCTAAGACCTTCACCCGTGAAGACATCATCGAGATCAACACCCACGGTGGGATTGCGGTGACCAATGAAATCCTGCAATTGGTTATCCGTGAGGGAGCACGTTTGGCCGAGCCTGGTGAGTTTACCAAGCGGGCCTTCCTCAACGGTCGGGTTGATTTAACCCAGGCCGAAGCCGTCATGGACATCATCCGTGCCAAGACCGACAAGGCTATGAACATCGCCGTAAAGCAGCTAGACGGTTCCCTGTCTGAGCTCATCAACAACACGCGCCAAGAAATCCTTAATACTCTGGCTCAGGTCGAAGTCAACATCGACTATCCTGAATACGACGATGTCGAGGAAGCAACCACTGAGATTATCCGTGAGAAGACCACTGAGTTCGAAGCTCTTTTGACCAATCTCCTCAAGACAGCCCGCCGTGGAAAGATCTTGCGTGAAGGAATCTCTACTGCTATCATCGGTCGACCAAACGTCGGCAAGTCTAGTCTTCTCAACAACCTTCTTCGCGAAGAAAAAGCCATCGTGACTGATATCGAAGGGACGACTCGTGACGTCATTGAAGAATACGTCAACATCAACGGGGTGCCCCTCAAACTGGTCGATACGGCTGGGATTCGCGAGACTGAAGACATCGTTGAGCAAATCGGTGTCGAACGTTCGAAAAAAGCCCTCAAGGAAGCGGATCTGGTTCTCCTGGTCCTCAATGCCAGCGAGCCTTTGACCGATCAAGATCGCCAGCTCCTTGAGATCTCTCAAGACAGCAACCGCATCATCCTCCTTAACAAGGTCGATCTTCCGCAACAAATCGAGTTGGATGAGATCCCTGCAGATCACATCAAGATCTCTGTCCTTAAAAATCAAAACATTGACCAAATCGAAGACCGCATCAATGCCCTCTTCTTTGAAAACGCTGGGCTGGTCGAGCAAGATGCTACTTATCTCTCTAATGCTCGCCACATCTCTCTGATCGAAAAAGCTGTTGAAAGTCTTCAAGCTGTCAACGAAGGTTTGGCTCTCGGTATGCCGGTAGACTTGCTTCAAGTCGACCTCACCCGCACTTGGGAGATCCTCGGAGAAATCACAGGGGACGCTGCACCAGATGAGCTCATTACCCAACTCTTCAGCCAGTTCTGTCTCGGTAAATAAACCTATTAAAAGATACTATATTATTAGAGACTTTCCTTAGGTGAGTACGGACGTCAGCGAACTTCGAAGAAGTTCCATGACTTAGTTTTGAACCTAACGTTTCAAAACTCCCGAGTGCTTGAAACAATAATGTTTCAAGCACTTTTCTCACAGCGGAAAGTCTCAAGTATTTCTTCAAAAATAAAATTTGTTTAACAGCTACAGTATCACTCATTATATAAAAATTGTTAATCAGTTTTTATATAATAACAAAAATGCGTATGTGTGCAAACATACGCATTTTTTTATTTTCCTGGTTCTAATCGCTCGACGGTTTGATAAGCTTGGTAGATCAAGAAGAGACCGACCGCATTTAGAAGAGGAATAGCAATCGGCAACTCGGTCACGATTTGTGAGAAGGGTGAATTTCCAACAAAATGGAGTCCAAACCCAGCTACTAAATAGCCCCACCCTGCTAGAGCTAGATCCTTGCGTCCCCTGCTAGCTTGGACAATCAAGAAGAGCCCCAGCATGACAAGGCCTGTGTAAACCCAGTGAGACATGGGCGCATTGGCCACACGACCAAGAATCCCTGACACCGTGTAAGAGAAACCTTCCGGCAGATCCTGACGAATATAGGCAAAGTCCTCCACAATCTGGAAGCCAAGCCCAGACGCGACAGCTAAAAGGAAGATGGACTTGATACGACGGACACTAAACAAATAGAGGACAAAGAAGATTGGAATCAACTTAAAGGGTTCCTCAAATAGCGGCGCAGCAATGGCACTCTCATACTGGTTCCAAAAAGTACTATTAGGCGCTACTGCTTGAATCATTTCATGAAAATACGTATTGGCAAAGCTAGACAACCAGCCAGCCACAAAGCCCCCTCCTAGCAGAGAAAAGAGAACCGGTACCCAAGACAACTTCCACTTCTTGGCAAAATGAAACAATGCCCAGACAGCAGGAAGGGCGTAGACCAAGAGAATCAAGGTTGAAAGCCCCACAATCCCATACTGACTACCAGACATCCAGCCTTCAGTCAGTGACTGGGTCTCATAAGCCAACCCAATAGTCAGTAACAATAAATAAAGAAACAAAATCGATTTGCGTTTCATAAAAGACCTTTCTATAAGGAAATGAAAAAGGCTGGAAGACCAGTCTTTTCTTGTGTTTCTATTGTATCAGGATCAGCTTAAAAAAACAATAAATGTGGATTAGTGTGAAGAATGTAAAACGTAGATGCCAACAGATGGTTGACTAAATTTAGTTACTTAACCACCAAAGCTCCATTTTCTTCCGTTGCCAGGAGCTTCTCATCTTTATCATATATTTTAAGTTTTATACTGCTTGGTTTATTTTGAGTTGCATTGTATTGCTTTACTATCTCTTCTTTTAAATCAAAAAGCGTCTTACAATAATCTTTTGGATTTATATTTGCTGCAGATAACAATTTTTCTGGTACAGATAAGACAAGGACCAGATATTCTTCATTATAATACACTTTCCCCATCTCAATTTCGCCATTCATTTGATTTTGAAGCATATAAGCCAATACCACATTAGGTTTTTCATCCCCAACCAATGAGGTAGGAGCTTGATTCATCCCTTTCACTACTGATTCTTTGCTTTCTTTTGTAGACTCTTTTACGACCTGTTCAGTAGACTGATCTTTCTTGTCTTCATTCTTTACCTCTTTTTGTGCGCACGACGACAAAAACAGTGAAAGAATCGTCATTGTTGCAAACGTAATTTTTTTCATAAATAGCCTCCTTTTATTTTTAAAAGTAGAATATGAGCTGTAATTGACCAAATTTAAGTAAAGATACTAGTAAAAGACATTCCAATCTTGCAATTTTATAACCTCATAGGTAAATAGATCTTTAATACTCTATATAATTTATTAGTTACTGTTATTATAGCATAAACTTTAACAGTTTCATTTATCATTAGAATTACAATTTAAGAAAAACCTTAAATAAGTTTCATGTTTCATAAAAGATCTTTCTATAAGGAAATGAAAAAGGCTGGAAGACCAGTCTTTTTC
>CAUUAM010000052.1:0-10721 GCA_963543165.1 uncultured Streptococcus sp.
AGGTGGGACGACGAAATCGAATTCTAACGAATGACCGATTTCTGTCCCACTCTCATTCTTTATTTCTGAAAGATCATTTTTACGTGAGGGGTAGAAGCCAAGATAAAGGGCTCGCTCACCGTTTGAAAACCTAATTTTTCGTACAAGCCGACCACCTGTTCTTGAGCCTCAATTTCAATGGCCCGTCCAGGAAATCTCTGTTCACACAGGTTCAAAATCTGCTCTACCATGTCTTTTCCCAATCCTTGGCCACGACTGTCTTTGGCTACAGCCACTCGACCAAAATGAATCGTAGCCCCTGTCTCAAAGATACGTGCATAGGCGTCTACGCGTCCTTCCTCATCTTGATGAAAAAGATGGATAGATCGATAATCAACATCATCGAGATCATTGTAGATCCTAGTTTGTTCCACGACAAAGGTCTCTAATCGCAGCTGAACGATCTCGTAAAACTCTTTCAGTTCTAGTTCCTTAAATTCTTTCTGGTACCACATAACTTCCTCTTTATTGAAAAGTCGCAAGGAGACTCTCTCCCTGCGATTTTTCACTTCTTATTATTTTGCTTCAAATCCTTCTGCGACTGCGTCCGCAAAGTTCTCTTCGACAATGCTTGCACAGTGATCACAGATGGTTGCGTGGTAGTGGCGTTCTGCAGTTGTTGGATCGATACGACGGCAACGGTCACAAACTTCACCAACTGCACGTTCAACTGTGAAGGCTACATCTTCAAAGCTAACTGCACCTTCAGGGGCTGGTCCTTCTGCAATGGTCAATTCAGAAACAATCAAGAGTTGAGCGACATTGCTATCAACAGCTTCAAGAAGTGTTTTCACCACTTCATTTGGATAAACTGTCAAGTGAGCCTCTAGTGATTTACCAATCACTTTTTCATTACGTGCTTCTTCCAAGGCTTTTTGAGCTTGACCACGGAAGTCCATGAAGGCTGACCAAGTATCCAAAATTTCTTCTTGGTTAGCAAATGTTTGTGCTTCTGGCAACTCTGATAATTGAACGAAGTCTTCAGCTTCAAACTCAAGATAAGACCAGATTTCCTCTGCAGTGTGAGGAAGGATTGGCGTCAAGAGTTTGGTAATTTTCACAAGAATGTCGTAGAAGACTGTTTGCATCTGACGGCGTTCGAGTGATTTCGCACCCTCGATATAGACAACATCTTTGGCAAAATCAAGGTAGAAGGCAGACAAATCAACATTGATAAAGTTCACCAAAGCCTTATAGATGGTCAAGAATTCGAAGTTTGCATAAGCATCACGAATCGTCTTGACAAGCTGATTAAAGCGGATGGTCATGTACTTATCAACGGAACGTAGTTCTTCGTAAGCAACTGCATCCTCAGCCGGGTTAAAGTCAGATGTGTTCGCAATCAAGAAACGAAGCGTGTTACGGATCTTACGGTAAGTCTCAGAAACTTGACTCAAGATATCCATAGAGATACGGACGTCGTTGCTTGAATCTACACTGGTCACCCAGAGACGCAAGATTTCAGCACCAAATTGTTTCTCAACATCGCTTGGAGCAATCGTATTTCCAAGAGATTTGGACATCTTTTCACCCTTACCATCAAGCGTAAAACCTTGTGACAAGATTTGTTTGTATGGTGCTACGCCATGATTGGCAACAGATGTGATGAGAGATGAGTTGAACCAACCACGATATTGGTCTGATCCTTCAAGGTAAAGGTCAGCTGGGTATTTGAGTTCTGGACGGTTAACCACTACTCCATTCCATGATGAACCTGAGTCGAACCAAACGTCCATGATATCTGTTTCTTTTTTGAACTCACCATTTGGTGAACCTGGATGGGTGAATCCTTCTGGCAAGAGGTCTTTGGCATCACGTTCCCACCAAACGATTGATCCGTGCTCTTCAAAGAGTTGAGCTACATGTTCGATGGTTTCAGCTGTCATGATTGGTGTACCATCTTCAGCGTAGAAGATTGGAAGTGGAACTCCCCATGCACGTTGACGAGAGATCACCCAGTCACCACGGTCACGAATCATGTTGTAAAGACGGACTTTCCCCCATTCTGAGTGGAATTTTACTTTTTCAATTTCATCCAAGATTTCTTGGCGGAATTTTGATACAGAAGCAAACCATTGTGGCACGGCACGCCAGATGATTGGTTTTTTCGTACGCCAGTCAAATGGGTAGGAGTGAGAGATTTCTTCTTGAGCAAGAAGCAGATCGCCAAGTTTCTCAATAACAGTTGGTACAACCTTGTCGTAGAACTGGCCTGCAAAATCAGGACCCGCATTCTCCATCATAATACCGCGTTCGTTAACTGTAACGGCTACTTCGAGGCCATTTGCAATCCCTACATTGTAGTCATCCTCACCAAAACCAGGAGCTGTATGGACGATACCGGTACCTGAATCAAGGGTTACATGCTCACCAAGGATCACCAATTCATCAACTTCCGTATCCCATGGATGCTCCGTGACAATATGGTTCAATTCTTTCCCTTGGTAAGTCGCAAGGACTTCAGCATTTTCCCAACCGAATTTTTCAGAAAGACTTGACAAAAGCTCAGATGCTACGACATATTTACGATCAGATCCAGCAGGTTTCACTACGACATAATCAAACTCTGCACCAACAGTCAAACCGCGAGAAGCTGTGATAGTAAATGGAGTTGTTGTCCAGACAACGATGTAAGTGTCTGTATCTAGAATACCTTTGCCATCTTTGACCTTGTTAGCATAGTAAAGAGAAGTTGATACCAAATCATGGTATTCAATCTCTGCTTCAGCAAGGGCTGATTCAGATGACCAAGACCAGTAAACTGGCTTAGCTCCGCGGTAGATATAGCCTTTATTAGCCATTTCACCAAAGACGCGGATTTGCGCTGCTTCATAGTCAGGCGTCAAGGTGACATATGGATTTTCCCAGTCTCCAGAAACACCCAAGCGTTTGAAGTCTTCACGTTGTTTATCTACTTGAGAAAGAGCATATTCACGGCAGAGTTTCAAGTACTCAACCAAGTCCATTTCTTTACGTTTTACACCTTGTTTCGCCAAGACTTGCTCAATGGGCAAACCATGGGTATCCCAACCTGGGATATAAGGGGCGTAAAATCCTGACATAGACTTAGAACGAACAATGATATCTTTTGAGATCTTGTTCATGGCATGTCCTACGTGAATATTTCCGTTAGCATATGGAGGGCCATCATGAAGTGTAAAATGCGGTTTTCCTTCATTCAACTCTTGACGGCGTTGATACAATTTTGCATCTTCCCATTCTTTTTGCCAAACTGGTTCTTTCTTTGGAAGACCAGCCCGCATTGGAAAGGCCGTTTTCCCAAGATTCAATGTTTCTTTAAGTTTCATTGTGTCTCCTTATTGATTTAAAAAGCTATAAAAAAACACGAGCATCCTAAAAAGGACGATTGCTCGTGGTACCACCTTTGTTCGAGAAGTCGCAAGCGACTTTCTCCTCTCATCCCGTAACGAGGGAAACGTCCGTTCTTACTCAATGGTTCAGAACGAATACTGTAAAAGGATCATCCATTAAGAGGGAGTGCAGATCTTCCACCATCATCTGCTCGCTAGACCTATCATTAATGGACCTGTTTTTACAAAATTATAAAATATTGACAGATTCACGATTTGCATCATCTTCAGGTTGAACAGTTTCTTCAACCGCAACAACTTCCTCATTTTCATGACGAGCGTGCTCTGCTTCTTCTAAAGCGGATTGAACTTTTTCATTCAAACCTTCAAACGCTTGTGTCGCACCCAATTCTAAGTTAGCTGCTTCAATGCGTTTTTGCAATTCTTCGATTTCAGCTGGAGAGAATTGACGAGTCAAATCAATGTTATCATCTTCTGCATGATGATGGTGAACAGATTCACCCAAAGCTTTCTCAACAATTTCACGGAAAGCTTCATCACTTGTTTGAATATACATAGCTGTTGGGCGAAGAATTTCATCCCACTCAGGCGTATCGATAATGCTCAATTGGCTTTCGATTGTTGATTTCAAACGTTGATGGAAGACGCGTGTCTTGTTCTTCAACTCCTCTGTTTCAACGGCAACCTTCTTGGCGTTATCCGTTGCATGACGAAGGATTTCATTTGCTTTTTGTTTTGCTTCATCTACTAAATGTTGTGCATCTTGTTCAGCTTGACGAACAATATTTCCAGAACGTTCGTTAGCTGCTTGTTTTACACGTTCAGCAGTATCTTGTGCAATCAAAACAGATTGACTCAATGAATCTTTCATTTCATCAAAATAGTTTAAGCGTTCTTCAAGAGCTTGAATTTTTGCTTCTTGATCATGATTTAAACGAACAAGATCTTCATAATCGCGAACAACGATATCTAGAAATTCTTCTACTTCGTTCGCATCATATCCTCTAAATTTAACGCCAAAAGTTTTATCTTTAATTTCTAAAGCAGTAAGAGCCATAACTCCTCCTCATTTTTTACTTAAGAGTACTTCAACAGTTACTTTATATTTTCCACTCTTTGAAATACCATTTTCAGAAACAATTTTAAGACGCCCAAAGCGTCGGACACTGACTAAATCATTCAAACCTACAGCATAGCTAACATTGGAAGTTGTCGCATAATTAACTTTCACCAAGCCAGAACTAATCAACTGACTGGCTTGTGAGCGCGAAAGCCTGAAGGTCCCAGCAATCACCTTGTCTAACCGAAAACTCGACACGAGAATATCTCGCTGCTGGCTTTCTTCCTCTACAACAATCTGTTCAGATAGAGGAACTTCCCTAAGCTTAACAGGCACACGAGAAATTTTCTGGATGTGACCCATGAAATAGGGAACAAAACGCTGTTCAACAAATACTTGGATCCTTCCTTCACTCGTTAGAATATCTCCAAAAGACTTGCGCTCCACTCCTAATTGATGAACAATGGTCCCCAGAACCTGGGAATGGGTCAAGTGATGAAATTTGGAAGCATATACCATCTCTATTAAGGCTAGATCAAAGTCACTTGGATCCAATTGATAATAATCCGGAGCCACAATGACCTTGGCATACTCCATTTTCTGCTCATCACTGGAAGCAAAGACCTGTAATTGATAGCTCGCCGCAACATTTCGTAAAATAGCGACCTGATGAGGGTTTAAAAAACCCGTCACTTCAACAGAATAGCGTTCAATTACTCTTTCTGACAATTCAATACAACGATCAATAAATTCGTGATCTTCTCGATTGAAATGTTGATAAATCTCTTTTTGTCCCATCGTATTCTAACCAATCAAAAATAGAAACAACCGGGCTAATAGCTGATTCATTAGGTTCAAGACCAAAAGTGCTACAAGAACCGTAAAATCCAAGCCTCCAACCTGCAAAGGTAACTTTCTAAAAAGGCTCAAAAATGGTTCAACTAGGCGGTGAACCATTTTTCCAAGAGTACTCTGAGGTGCCCCAGGGAACCAAGAAAGTAAGGCATAGATGACAAGAATGATGGAATAGATTTGAATGATATTTGAAAGATATTGAAAGATAATCATCTTAGCGATTACGTTTCATATCATAGTCGAATTCTGTCACTTCCACATCATTTGGAAGGCGAATATCTTCCACATTAACGACTACATTAATTGGAGTCAACAAGTACATGGTGCTTGCAACACGGCGAAGATTTCCGGCCAAAACATAACGAGCCCCATCCAAATAATCCAAACAACGACGGGCTTGTACCTCTGTCATATATTGGAAGTCAATCAAGATACTCTCATTAGATAGTAATAGATCGACAATTTCAGTCGCTTCCTCGTATTTACGGGGATAGCGTACATCAATGGTAATCTTTTCATCTGTGTTCGCACGATTAGCAGCCAATTCACGTTGACGTTCATGCAAGCGAGTGATATTTTCAGATGTATTTTTCGTTGTAGACACAGATTCCTTCACAGCTGCTGTAGATACAGGAGTTGTAACAGGTGCGACAGGAGTCGGTTTTGGTTTTGGTTTTACCGGTTCTTTTTGACTAATCTGTGGACGTGGAGAAGTCACTTGAGGTGTTGGCTGTGGCTGTGGAACTGGTTGTGTTTCCGCACCAGCTGCTTTTGCCTCGCTAACTTCTACTTCTTCACCGTCTTCTGTGAAGTAGTCAATAAAGTTGTTAAATTTATCTTTTAATGACATAGTTCTTTCCTATTTAAAAAATGATGTCCCAATTCTAACATAAGTCGCTCCGTTCGCAACGGCTACTTCAAAGTCACGACTCATACCCATACTTAGTTCTGAAAAAGGCATATTTTTTAATTGTTTCTTTTCTAGTTGTTTCTGAAGTTGGCGAGTTTTTGAAAAAATATCCTGCAACTCTTCTTGACTAGCCTCAAAAGGAGCCATCGTCATTAAACCAACAATTTCAATTCTGTCCAGCTGTGCGATTTCCGCTAAAACATCATCCAGTTCATCGGGTGCAAATCCATGCTTACTTTCTTCACCAGAAATGTTCACTTGGAGGAAACACTTGATCGGGTGTTCTGCTCGCTTTTGAATTTCTTGAGCTAGCTTTACCGAATCCAAGGCATGAAAGTAATCGACGAGATTAATCACGTCTTTTACTTTCCGCCGTTGGAGGCTCCCAATCAAGTGCCAAGTGAGATCATAGTCTTTTAGAGCTTGATACTTTTCTAGGAATTTATCAACACGATTTTCACCAATATGTTGGATACCTGTTTTCACCAGTGTTTCTGTTGTTGCAACATCTACATACTTGGTGACAGCTATCACATTGACTTGATCTTGACGGTTAGCTTTGTTTCTTGCTGTTTCAACTTGTTGCCGAACAAGATCAGCATTCTCTACCAGATTCATGATTAACGATTCCGGAAGAATGGTGGTGTTTCCAATTCATCATCATCTGAAGATGAATCTACATAACGATCAACTTGATGTGTTGATGTTGGTTCAGTTTGGCGAACGATATTCTCACGGCGAATATCCCAATCACCAAAAGCTGAGCCACGGTTTGGTTCTACCGCTGGACGACTTGGTGTTGTTGGCAATTCAACATCTTGTTTCAAATCAAATTCACGGTCAAATGGTGCTGTTTGTGGGCGTTGTTCACGTGGTCCTGTTTTATAAGGACGTTGTGAGGAAGCAATTCCGCTGACGCGTTCTACCTTGTCTTGACGGACACCGGTTGCAACAACCGTCACGCGGATTTCATCTTTAAGAGATTCATCAATAGATGTACCCAACCAGATGTTCACTCCGTGACCTGCAGCTTGGTTCACAATTTCTGAAGCTTCTTCAGCTTCGATCAAAGTCATATCCAAACCACCTGTTACGTTGACGATCACGTCTTCTGCACCATCAATTGTAGTTTCAAGAAGTGGAGAGTAAATTGCTTTACGAGCTGCTTCGATAACGCGTTCTTCACCGCTACCAACACCAATACCCATGAGGGCATTTCCTTTGTTTTCCATAACAGTCTTCACGTCTGCAAAGTCAAGGTTAATCAATCCAGGACTTGTGATCAAGTCAGTGATCCCTTGAACACCTTGACGAAGAACGTTGTCAGCTTCACTCAACGCTTCAAGAAGCGGTGTCTTCTTGTCCACAATTTCAAGCAAGTTGTTATTAGAAATAATCAACAATGTATCTACATGTTCGCGAAGTTCATTGATCCCTTCAATAGCGAAGTTCCCACGTTTTGAACCTTCAAACCCGAATGGACGAGTAACAACTGCTACTGTCAAAGCACCAACTGCTTTAGCAATACGAGCGATGACTGGTGCAGCACCTGTACCAGATCCTCCACCCATCCCTGCAGTGATGAAGACCATGTCTGCACCTTGCAAAGCTTCTGTTAACACTTCTTCGCTTTCTTCAGCTGCCTTACGACCAACTTCAGGTTGACCTCCAGCACCCAATCCACGAGTCAATTTTGGGCCCAATTGGATAACTGTTTCAGCTTTTGCACTTGAAAGTGCTTGAACATCTGTATTAGCTGCGATGAATTCTACACCGGCAACGCCTTCGTCAATCATACGATTGATGGCGTTACCGCCACCGCCACCGACACCGATTACTTTAATTACTGCACCTTGTGCCGCTGCTGTGTCAAATGAAAATGTCATAAATACTTACACTCCTTAATCAAACATATTACCGATCAAATTTTTCATTCGGTCTGTGAATGTAGTTTTTGGTTCTTGTTTGCTATCATTGCTTGCTACTGGAATTTCTTGAGCATCTACTGGAGATTCTATCTTCTCAGCATTGTACGCAGGTACTACCGGTTGTGCTGGAGCAGCAGGTTGTGGTTGTACTTGTGGTTGCACAGGTCGATCAAATTGAATCGGTTGTTGACGCAAGACTTCGTCTCCATGAACTGCAGCTTGAGCAATAATATCCACATCTGTCAAATTGCCTGCATATTCAGACAAACTAATCACATGGGCAAAAGCTGGATTGCGAATTCCAATTTGATTTGGAACAAACAATTTCACATTTACACCAAAGACTTCTTGAGCCAATTCTTCAACACCAGGAAGGATTGCGCCTCCACCGATAATCACAATACCACCAGGAAGATCCAACAAATGTCTTCTCTCAAGGTCTTGCTTGATTTGCTCAAAGATGTGTTTGATACGTGCTGAAATGATTTCAGCCAAGTACTTCTCTGTAACTTCAACTGGCTCAACTTCACCAATAACTTCTACATGGAATACTTCGTTTCCAGCAGATGGCACATAGGCTTCACCGTAGTTGAACTTCAAACCTTCTGCCAATTTTTGAGAAGTCTTCAAAACTTTAGAAATATCTTTGGTAACGTAATCGCCACCTTCTTGGTAGATATTTGTAAATTGAAGTTCTTGGCTACGAACAGATGCCACTGTGGTTTGGCCACCACCCATATCAATTACTGTTGCTCCGAATTCACGTTCGCCTTCGTTCAAGACTGTTTTGATCATCGCAAGTGGGGAAATGATGATGTTTTCTACTTGTAAGCCTGCACGTTCAACTGTTTTACGCAAATTGTGCAAGATTGTACGAGGTCCTGTATAAAGAAGACCACGCATTTCAAGTCGGATCCCCATCATTCCGCGTGGATCACGGATTCCTTGGAAACCATCTACTGTGAATTCTTCAGGAATGAAGGTGATCACTTCACGATCCGGTGTCATGCTTTTTGTGAGTGCAGATTTGACAACATTTTCAACATCTGCATCTGTGATTTCTTTTGAATCACTTGTGACTGGAATCATTCCTTGAGTTGCTTCGATTTGTAGTAAGTTTGCAGGCAACCCAACATTGACTAGATTGATTGAAATCCCTGCTTTTTCTTCAGCTTGGCTGATTGCAGTTTTAATTGCATTTGAAGCAGCTTCGATATCTACTATAATTCCATCTTTGACGCCAGCACTTTTTGCATTGCTGACTCCAATTACATTCATTTCTCCATTGACATGTTCTGCCACCAATACTTTTATTGAACTAGTACCGATATCTAAACCTGTAAAAAAGCCGTCTCTAGCCATTACACCAGTCCTCTCTCTTTATTTGTTTTCACTTTACATCTATTTATAGCCCTTTTAGTTGGAACTATCCAAACTTCATTATATCACAAAGAAGCCTAAAATGGACATTTTTTCTTCAATTATTTGAGATAATTTATGGGCTTTGCTCATTCCCAGAAGAATTTTCTCCTTCTGGATTCTGTTCTTGGCTTGCTTCCTCAGAATGTTCTTCTTGCTTTTCTGTACTTTCAGCCTTTTCTTTTTCAGCTTGCTCTTTGGCATCTGCGATGGATTGTTCACTATAGCTGAAGACTCCAGCCTCCATATCAATGGTGGAATCATCGTCTAATTGCTTACTAATGGCTTTATAATAAGGAAGCTTGCGGGTAATTTGGGAAACAGGGACCAAGATTTTATTATCATTTTTCATGGTAATGGTCACCAGATCCTTCGTAACCTTGCTTGGTGTCAGATCAACCGAAACAATTTTATCCGTAATGGAAGACGAAATGGATTTCATTTCTTGGACGAATTGTCTGACTAATTCCCTATCTGAGAATTTCAAGCTAATATAGGAGGATGGTAAGTCCGAAGCAGGTGTTACTGTCTCAACTACTTCTCCGTTTTCCAATACTGGATAGTGGTCTTCTCCCGTCACATAATAAGCAACCACTTTGTGTTCCACTACATTAACTTTAAAGGTCACTGGAAATTGATAATTCATGTGCACTTCTTTGATCCATGGACTAGCTGTTTTTATGTTTTGTTCATAGACCGACTTATGAAGGAAGGTCGTCAGAGTATAATCTTCTTCTTTAATACGGCTTTTTTCATACAATTTTTGCTGGTCAACCGCTTTATTCCCTGAAAATTCAATCACTTTCTGTGTAGACAAGGGACTTAAAAAATAGATCGAGAGAAGGGCGACAATCGAGCTGATTCCGATAACCGGAAGGGCACGATAGATATGGCGTTTTGCCACTGTCGGTTCCTTCTTTGTTTTTTTCGTCTTTAAGCCTTTAAAAAACGAAGGCTTTTTCCCTTGCTTCTCTGAAGGATCTAGCTCCTTTACAGCCGGACCGTTCTCTTCTCTTTCTGAACTTTCTCCATCCGCATCTGGATCCTCTTCGACCTCAGATTCATTTTCCTCTTCAGAATCTTCTATTTCTTCTTCAGATTCTTCCTCTGAGATAGAAGCCGATTCATTTTCTGAAAGATCTTCGTCTTCTTGTGCTTCTTTCCTTTCAGCTTCCTCT